>JBBRYU010000234.1:0-6511 GCA_038237345.1 Pyrinomonadales bacterium | reverse complement strand
GTGGCCATTCGGCGCGTTGCTGGCGGCGGCCGTTTCGTGTCCGACCGGCGCGCGTTCGTGCCCGACGGCGTCGCCCCGACCGTTCGACGGCGCGCCCTTGATCTCTTCTACTTCGGCGATAAAGCGATAGCCGCGCGTGTGTACGGTCTCGATGTACTTCGGCTCGCGCGAGCTATCGCCGAGCAGCTTGCGCAGTTTGGCGATCTCGCGCGTCATCGCGTTCTCGGTCACGTGCGTATCGTGCCAGACGGCGTCCAGCAACTCGCTCTTCTCCACCAAGCGCCCGCGATGTTCGAGCAAAAAGAGCAGCACCTTAAAAGCCTTCGGCTCAAGCTCGGCAAGGTGCCCGGCCTTAAAGACTTTGAAAGCGTGGGCTTCGACGCGCACGTCGTCGAACTGAAAAACGCGCGGCTGTTCGTCCATCATAATTTCATCACGAAACGCGGAAGAGTTTCCGCCAATGGTCATTACATTACGCGCCCGGCTGCGTTACCGTCCAACTGCTCGTGCCCCGGACGATGTCTCCCCTTCGTCCTTAACCGCACAACCAAGAGGAGACTGAGACACATGCGTAAGCTACTACTACTGCCCCTTTGCACGCTCTTCATCATCTGTTATGCCCCGCGCGCCGCCGGCCAGACGACCGCCCCGGCCGATGAATACCCGCGCGTCGAATTCTTCGCCGGCTTCTCCGCGGCCGGCTACAACCCGGATCGCACGGTGTCGGTCAACAACCAGCGCGTCTCGTCCTTCTTCAGCGATCAGGCGGGCGGCCCCAACGGCTTTGAAACGTCCGTCAGCAAGAATTTCACACGGCACGTCGGCCTCAAAGGCGACTTCGCGGCCTACTTCAACCACAGCAACGGGCGCGGCACGTTCACCAACTGCCCGCCGGGCAGCGTGTGTGCCACCGGCCCGCAGGACTTCAAGGTCAACTCGCGCACCTTCTATTTCCTCGCCGGCCCTGAGTTCAAGTGGCGCAACCGCACGCGCGTCACGCCTTACGCCCATGCCCTGTTCGGCGGCGTGCATTCGCGCTCCGAGTTCAGCACGACGGGCGCGACCCTCACGCTCACCGACAACGATGCGCAAACCGGCTTCGCCATGGCCTTCGGCGGCGGACTAGATGTGCGCGTCAGTCGCCATGCCAGCATCCGCACGTTAATTGATTATGCGCCCACGTTCCTCAAAGAGGGGGGCACGAACGAGCGCAGCAGACAGGATCACATCCGCCTCTCGCTCGGCATCCTCTTCCATTAAGGTAGATGCTCACGATGACGCCCGCGCCGCCAACGGTACGATCTCGATCACCGTCACTTCCGGTCGCGCCCAGAAGCGGACGCGCGGCGCAATGCCGCCTTCCATGCCGATGCCGCGATTGACGTAGAGCCACGTTTGCTTGACGCGATACAAGCCCGCTTCGTATCGCTTGCCGAAGCGCGAGAGTGTGATGAGCGCGCCGTAGAGCGGCAGCGCGACCTGCCCGCCGTGTGTGTGCCCGGCGCAGTAGAGATCAACTTTGCGCGCGGCCACCGCTTCGATCTCGTCCGGATAGTGATAGAGAAAGACGGAGAAAGCATCGGGTGGGATGCTGCCGAGCGTGCGGTCGAACTGTCGCCGCGCGCTCGTCGTCTCGCCACTCACCCAATCGCCGTTCACGGGCATCCCGGCGAGCCAGATTGATGTACCCGCCACGTCGAAGCGCACGGCCTCGCTCTTCAACTCGCGTGCGCCCGTGCCCGCGAAGCGATCAAGGTTAGTCCAATTCCACGCATCCCAGTTGCCTTGCACGGCGAAGGTCGGCGCGATGTGCGCGAGTTGCGTGAGACATTGCTTGAAGACGGGCAGACCGGCCGGCGAGTTGATCGCGTCGCCGGTGAAGACGATCAGATCGGGTTGCTCGGCAGCGATGACGGCGGGCAAACTGGCTTCGAGCCGCACCTTCGGATCGCTGTGCAGGTCGGAGATGTGAACCAAGCGAATCGGGCGCGTGCCGCGCGGCAACTTCGCGCTCTCGATGCGTATGTGCGTGACCGCGAGCCGGTAAGGCTCGACGAAATAACCATAAGCGAAGCACAGTATGCCTAGCACGGCGAGCGCGAGCGACGTGCGCTCTAACCATTGTCGCCCACGACCCGGCGCGGCGAGATGCCACGCGCGCCGCAGGACGATCCAGCAGACAGCCAGCGCAGCAAACGCATAGACGGCCGCGACCGAGAGTAAGAACAGCCAGAGGACGAATGTTGCCATAAGCCGCGCACAGAAATTCGTGGTTGATTTTGCTCTCGTTAACTTACCTGATCTAATTCATCACTTCGTTGAGCAACAGCGTGAGCGCGTTGTCTTGCAGCGTCTTGTTGTTGTGCAGATCGCTGTGCAGGTCGCAGATGAAGACGGCGTAGGCGAGGGGGAGGGGTGTGCTGAAGAGCGGGCTGCGGCGCTCGTCCGACAGGTGCGTGCCGAGCAGCGAGTCGCGCGTGACGCGCCCGTCGCCCGGCTCGTACATCGCCCGCAGGACTTCGGCGCGCGGATGACCGGGCAGGGCGCGCGGCTTTGTCAGCGTCAGCCAGTTGCCGGTCTTCGCATCGCGGATGATGACGGGCGCGGCCAGCGTCTCTTCGCAGTCGCCGCCGAAGGCGTAGAGCGACACACCGCCGGTTGTCGCGGGCACAACGTCGAGCGCCTGTTGGAAGCGCCGCGCACGCTCCAGCACGGCGGCGAGATAAGCGTCCAGCATGGCGGGCGAACCGGCGGGGCGCGGCACGTTCTCGTCGCGCAACAGCCCCGCCTGGTAACGTGCGCGATAGTCCGGCTCGTTGAGCGGCGACCAACTGTAGCGCCGCCACACGGCCGGGTCGTAGAGATCGATTGCCAGCGGCGCGAGGTTTTCGTCGAGGAAGCGCACCGTGCCCGCGTGTGGCAGCAGTTGAAAGAGCGCCGGCGTGGTGACGATGTCTTCGCGCGCGAATTTTTTGAACAAGCGCAGGCGCGGGCGCAAGCCCTCGCTGACCGAATAGCCGTCGAGCAGCGTAGCGAAGGCGTCCATCGAGCCTTCGTTGGGCGTGCCGAACATGAAAATTTTGTTGATGGCGCGTGCGCCGGCCCACGTCACCTGCGGCGCTTCCTCAGTTGCGGGCAAGTCGGCGTCGCCGTAGCGCGCGGCATAACGCGCGACGAGTCCGCCCATCGAGTGCGCGACGACGTTGAAGCGTAAATCGGGCCGGTTGAGCTTCTCTTTCAGCGTCTCGATGCGCCGGACAAGCTCGCGCGCCGACTCGACGTTGTCCCGCCGCGAGTCGTAAGCGAAGACGTAGAGCGTATCGTGATCGCCTTCGGGGCCGGGGTTGTCCCAGTCGCCGTCGCGATAGCCGCCGTAGGTGCGTAAGGCCTTGAGCAGTTCGTAGTAGACGTAAACGTCGGGCGCGTACTTGGCCAACTTCGCCGTCTCGATGATGCGTTGGGGGACGAGGTCGTCGCGGTTGGCGGCGAGGTCGGGTGAGATCGGCAATCCCAGCCCGTCCGTATCCGACCGGAACGCCGATGGCCAGACCACCTCGCCCGTCTTGCGATTGACCAGCCGCGAGCCGAGGATGCCCGGCACAACGATGACCGGTGGCTTGCCCTTGCGCGCCTTCACCGCCGCGAAGATGCGTGTCAGATCGGGCGTGCGCCGCGCCCCACAACTAGAAAACAGCAAGACGAAGATTAAAAGGGCAAGGAGTGTGCGTTGAGCTATGCAGGACAAACGGTGGGGGATTCTCCTCTTCGTTAACAACGTTACCTAACCAATGCCTGTAATAGCATCAAACACTGCAACCGCTAACTTCTTAAGCGAAGTCCAAACCGATTTACCATCTCCCAATTCGCGTACGAATACCACAACAGCATACACGGCTAATGCAATTGCTATGATGATGAAAATTAGAATCACGACTATTCTTCATTCTTCGCTCACCGCATCTTTGTCGTCCCACTTGCGATTGATCAAGCTGGCGACGAAGCCCGCGCCGAAGCCGTTGTCGATGTTGACGACCGTGACGTTCGAGGCACACGAGTTGAGCATGCCTAAGAGCGCGGCGACGCCGCCGAATGCTGCGCCATAGCCGATGCTCGTCGGCACGGCGATGACGGGCACGCTCACCAGCCCGCCGACGACCGAAGGCAGCGCGCCCTCCATCCCGGCTGCGACGACGACGACGCGGTACTGGCGCAGCCGCTCGCGCTCGGCCAAGATACGATGAATCCCCGCGACGCCCGCGTCCCAGATGCGCTCGACGCGATTGCCCATCGCCTCGCACGTCAACGCCGCCTCTTCCGCCACCGGAATGTCGCTCGTGCCGGCGGTGACGATGCCGACTGTGCCGACGCCCCGCTCCGTGCGTTCGCGCCAGACGCGGATCATGTGCGCCGCCTCGTGCCATTCGGCGTCGGTCACGACGTTGCGCACCTCGCCATAGGTCGCGGCGTCAGTCCGCGTCACCAGCACATTCGGCGCACGCGCCGTGAGGCGTTCGACGATCTCCACGACCTGCGTGCGCGTCTTGCCTGCGCCGAAGACGACTTCAGGAAAACCTTGCCGCGCGGCGCGTGCGTGATCCACGCGCGTGTGTCCTATGTCCTCGAAGTGCAGCGCACCAATCTCGCGCGCCGCCGCAGTCGTATCCAGTTCGCCGCTCTTGTGCGCGCGTAACAGATGTTCGATGGCTTGTAAATCCATGTCGCTTGCGTGGGCGAATCAACCTCGCCGGTCGTCCGCGCGGGCATTCTAACATCGAACGCGAGCGCGCCCGAAACCTGCCGCTTGCGACAAGGGGCCGCGCCTCGTAAGATGCTAACCACAGTGGCAAGTGACAGGTGACAGGTTAAGACCAGCTTGTGCTCGTCACTCGCCACTTGTCACTTGTTATTGCTTTATGGAACTGACTGTCGGTATCACCGGCGCATCCGGTTCGCTCTACGCGCAACGCACGCTCGTGCATTTGGCGGCGAGCGGCGTGGTCGAGCGCGTCAACTTGATCATGTCGGCGGCGGCCGTGCTGGTCGCGCAGGTCGAGTTGGGCGCGAACTTGCGCGACGGCGCGCAACGAGAGATTAACGAGTGGGTTGGCCTGCCGCCGGACTCAAAACTGATCCGCCTGCACCGGCTCGATAACATGGCGGCGAAGCCTTCATCGGGGTCGCACCCGCAGATCGGCATGGTCATCGTGCCCTGCTCGATGGGCACGCTCGGCGCAATCGCGTCGGGCGCAGTGACGAACTTGATCCACCGCGCGGCGGACGTGACGTTGAAGGAAGGCCGCAAACTCGTCATCGTGCCGCGCGAGACGCCTTACAACGCGATCCACTTGGAGAACATGCTGCGCCTCGCGCACGCAGGCGCACGCATCTTGCCCGCCAGCCCCGGCTTCTATCATCGCCCGCAGACGATCAATGACCTAGTCGATCATCTTGTCTTCCGCATCCTCGACCAGTTCGCCATTCCACATTCGCGCGCCACCCAATGGCGCGGCACACAGACCGACGATGCGACCATTGCCGTTACCGAAGATTAAGAGTGTTTTGTAGGCGTAGGGCTTGTCCCTGCCCCTACCAAGTTACATCGTTGGCACTCTGCCTCAATCGCGCGCCGCCTATGGCGAATTGCAAACGGATGACCTGCGCAAGCTACGCCTTTCCGCCGTTTTGCGCCGGCCTCACGTTTGCATTATCGTTATGCGTTCAACGCAACGCGCAGACGACAACTGCGCAGGCGTGACGTTGACTTTATGCCGATGACAGCCAGAGTCTCAAACACAGGGCGCGACATACGCACAACGCTCGAAATGATCAAGATCGAGCATACGCTGTTCGCGCTGCCCTTCGCGCTGCTCGGTGCGGTGCTGGCGGCGCGGGGCTTACCTTCCGCATGGCAACTGCTCTGGATCACCGTGGCGATGATCGGCGCACGCTCGGCCGCGATGGCCTTCAATCGCCTCGTTGACGCAGACTACGACGCGCGCAACCCGCGCACGCGCACGCGCGCACTGCCCGCCGGTCTGCTCACGCGCCACTTCGTCTGGGCATTTACGTGCGCGGCAGCCGTCCTCTTCTTCCTCGCCGCCGCGATGCTCAACCGGCTCACGCTCCTGCTCGCGCCCATCGCGCTCGCCAGCGTCTTAGCTTATTCGTACACGAAGCGGTTCACGTCCCTCTCGCATCTCGTCCTCGGCTGGTGTCTCTGCATCGCGCCGACGGGCGCATGGCTCGCCGTGCGCGGCACGTTCGACAGCGTCGTGCCGCTGCTCCTGTCGCTCACCGTGCTGCTCTGGACGGCCGGCTTCGACGTGCTCTATGCCTGTCAGGATTACGACTTCGACCGGCAGACAGGCTTGCGCTCGATCCCCGCGCGCGTCGGCATCGCCCGCGCGCTCTGGCTCGCGCGCCTGCTCCACGCGGGCGCGTTCGCCGCGCTCGTCGGGTTATACTCCATGACGCACTTGGGCGCGCTCGCGCTCGGCGGCGTCGTGGCGAC
>JBBRYU010000233.1:0-6526 GCA_038237345.1 Pyrinomonadales bacterium | reverse complement strand
TGACGCTGACCAGCAACGGCATCGAACCTGAAAGCCTCGACGCATGGATGGTCTCGGCCGACTATTTCAAAGTGCTGCGCGTCGAGCCTTTCCTCGGCCGCGCCTTCCTGCCGGAAGAGGATAAGCCCGGTGCTAATCGGGTGACGATCCTGAGCTACGACTTCTGGCAGCGGCGCTTCGGCGGTGACGAAAAGATCATCGGCCGGAATGTAACGCTCGACGATCAGTCGTTCACCATCGTCGGCGTCATGCCGCGCGACTTCCGGCATCAGGGGCCGCCGCCATTGTGGGTGTTGATGGGACAGTGGGCGGGACAGGACGACTGGATGCAGCGCGACGTGCGCGTCGCGGGTAACGTGCTCGGTCGGCTGAAGCCGGGCGTCACGCTCGAACAGGCGCGGGCCGACATGGCCGCAGTCAAAGCCGCGTTGGTGCGCGAGTACGCGTGGACTAACGCCGGCCATAACATCCGCGTCACGTCGCTCTACGAGAGCATTGTCGGCGCGGCGCGCCGCTCACTGCTGTTGCTATTCGGCGCGGTCGGCTGCGTGCTTTTGATCGCCTGCGCGAACGTCGCCAATCTCTTGCTGGCGCGGGCGACGACGCGGCGACGCGAGTTCGCCATCCGCGCCGCGCTCGGCGCGAGCCGCTGGCGCTTGATGCGGCAACTGCTGATCGAAAGCGTGCTGCTCTCGACGTTGGGCGGCGCGCTCGGACTGCTGCTGGCGCTGTGGGGCGTTGATCTGCTGCGCGCGGCCGAGCCGGCCGGCATCCCGCGCGCCGACACCATCGGCATAGACCGGCTGGTGCTGTGGTTCACCTGCGCGCTCGCGCTGGCGACGGGCATCGTCTTCGGCCTCGCTCCGGCTTGGCAATCGGCCACGACAAATCTGGCGGAGGTCTTGAAGGAGAGCACCAACACGACGGTCGGTGGTGTGGGGCGCAGACTGCGCGGCGCGCTCGTCGTCACCGAGATCGCGCTCGCCCTCGTGCTGCTGGTCGGCGCAGGACTGTTAACCAAAAGTCTCGCGCGCCTGCTCGAAGCGAAACCGGGTTTCAATCCTGACAACGTGTTGACGATGTCCTATTCGCTGCCGCGCCAACGCTACGCCGAGAAGGAGCGCATCAATCAGTTTCACGAAGCGTTGCTGAATCGTGTGGCGCAACTGCCCGGCGTCGAGGCCGCGTGCGTGTCGAGCACGCTGCCGGGTTTCGATGCGTGGCAGACCGACATCGCCGTCGAAGGGGGCGCGCGGATCAAGCCCGGTGGAGAGATCAATGTTGATTGGTCAATCGTGAGCGCGGACTATTTCGCCGTGATGCGGATTCCCATTCTGCGCGGGCGCACCTTTACGTTAGAGGAAGCGCGCGAAGGGCGGCCCGTCGTGCTGGTGGACGAGAATCTGGCGCGCCGCTTCTGGCCCGGCGGCGACGCCCTCGGCAAGCACATCGGGTACGACAGCCCCACGCCGCACGAGATCATCGGCGTCGTCGGCAACGTGAAAGATTTCGGGCACGAGACGCCGGGGCGCATACGCATCTACACGCCGCTCGGCCGCCAGAACGTGCGCGGCGTCGCGTTGAGCCTGCGCACCGCCGCGCCCGACATGCAGGGGCTGGTCGCCGCCGTCACACGTGAAGTGCATGCGCTCGATAAGGATTTGCCCGTCACCGATGTCGAGACGATGGGCGCGATTTTCGCGCGCGAGGTCGCGCCGCGCAAATTCAACGCGCTGTTGTTGGGGCTGTTCGCGCTCGTCGCGCTCGTGCTGGCAGCCGTCGGTATCTATGGGTTGATGAACTACTCGGTCGCGCAACGCACACAGGAGATTGGCGTGCGCATGGCCTTAGGCGCGCAGCCGCGCGACGTGTTGCGGCTCGTCGTCGGGCAGGGCATGACGCTCGTGCTGGTCGGCATCGCGTTGGGTCTGTTAAGCGCGTTCGCCTTGACGCGCGTGCTGGCGAGTTTGTTGTACGGCATCAGCGCAACCGATCCATTTGTGTTCGCGGGCGGCGCGTTGCTGCTCGCCTCCGTCGCCGCGCTCGCCTGCTACGTGCCGGCGCGCAAGGCGACGAAAGTTGATCCGATGATCGCGCTCAGATGCGAGTAAGACAGTGACAAGTAACAAGTGACAAGTGACAAGCAGGAACTTGTCTTTAACTCGGCACTCGCCACTTGTCACTCGTCACTGCTGTTCTCAGAGGTGCTGTGATGGAAACTATCTGGCAAGACCTGCGCTACGGCGTGCGGACGCTGTGGAAGACGCCGGGCTTCACGCTCGTGTCAATCTTCGTGCTGGCTTTAGGCATCGGCGCGAACACGACGATCTTCAGCGTCGTCAACGCGCTGTTGCTGCGCCCGCCGGTGGGCGTCAAAGACCCGGCGCAGATGGTCTTGCTGGGGCGCACGACAAACAATCAGGGCGCGGACACCTTTACCTATCCCGACTATCGCGACTACCGCGATCAAAGCACAGCCTTCACCGGCATCGTCGCTTACTTCAGTGCGCCGCTGCATCTGAGCACGGGCGGCGAAGCTGAGCGCGTGGCGGGCAAACTCGTCACCGGCAACTATTTTACGGTGCTGGGCGTCGCGGCCGAGCGCGGGCGCACGTTGCGCGCGGATGACGAGACGACGCCGGGCGCGAATCCGGTCGCCGTGATCAGCGAACGTTTGTGGCAACGACGGTTCGGCGCAGACCCGTCCGTCGTCGGGCAGAGCGTGAGTCTGAACGGGCAGCCGTTCACCATCGTCGGCGTCGCGCAAAAAGGTTTCGCCGGGATCGAGAACGACGAGTCGCCGGATGTCTGGTTGCCGCTCACGATGTACCAACAAGCGATGCCGGATGAACTGGGTGACGCACAGCCGTTCGAGAATCGCAACGTGACCTGGCTCGGCGCATGCGCGCGGCTCAAGCCCGGCGTTTCGCTCGCGCAGGCGCAAGCCGAGTTGAGCACGATTGCACGCCGCCTCGAAGCCGCTTATCCCGACGCGGACAAGGGCAAAGGCGTGGCGCTCGTCGCCGGGCTGGGGTTCGACGCGCAGTCGCGCCGCGAGGTGCAGGGGATGACGGCGGTGCTGATGGGCGTCGTCAGCCTTGTGCTGTTGATCGCGTGCGCGAACGTGGCGAATCTGTTGTTGGCGCGCGGCGTGGCGCGGCAAAAAGAGTTGGGCATCAGGCTCGCGCTCGGCGCAGGGCGCGGGCGGCTCGTCCGGCAGTTGTTGACCGAGAGCGCGTTGCTCGCATTGCTGGCGGGCGGGGCCGGTCTGTGCGTGGCGCTCTGGACGAACGATCTACTGCTGCGGCTCGTCCCCGTCGAACTGTTGGGCAGCGCGGTCGCGCTCGATTTCAGCATAGACCGGCGCGTGCTGCTGTTCACGCTCACGGTCGCGCTGCTGACCAGTGTCATCTGCGGTCTCGTGCCGGCGCTACAAACATCGAAGCCCGACGTGATGTCCGTCTTGAAGCAGACGGGCACGACGGATCGCGGACAAGCGCGTTCGCGTCTGCGCGGCACACTCGTCGTCACGCAGATCGCGCTCTCGCTGGTGCTGCTCATCTGCGCCGGCCTCTTCGTCCGCACGCTGCGCAACTCGCGCTCGATCCAACCCGGCTTCGACACGGAGCATGTGCTGACGGCCACGCTCGACATCGGCCGGCAGGGCTACAAGGCAGAACAGGGACAGCAGTTCTACGCGCAACTAGCGGAGCGCGTGCGTGCGCTGCCCGGCGTCGCAGCGGTGAGCCTCGCGCGCATGGTGCCCTTGAGCGGCGGCGCGTTTCAGACGGGCATCCGGCCGGCCGGGCAAGCGACCGACGCAGAGCCGCTCTCGGTGGACATGAACGTAGTCGCGCCGCGCTACTTCGAGACGTTGGCCTTGCCGCTCAAAATGGGGCGCGACTTCAACGCGCAGGATCGCGCGGGCGCACCTGCGGTCGTCATCATCAACGAGACGACGGCGCGGCAGTTGTGGCCGGACGAGAATCCGCTCGGCAAACGCTTCATGCTGCTCGGCGGTCTCAAAGACGACGTGGCGGTCGAAGTCGTCGGCGTCGTGCCCGACATCAAGTCGCGCACCTTGTTCGAGCGTCCGCGCCTGTTTCTCTATCTGCCGGTCGCGCAGAACTACATGTCGCAGATGCGCCTGCACGTGCGTGCGCAGGGCAACCCGCGTGCGCTGTTAACGGCGGTGCAGCGCGAAGTGCAGACGCTTGACAAGAATCTGCCGCTCGCGAATGTCAAGACGTTGGCCGAGCAGATGAGCTTCTCGCTGACGCCGCAACGCATCGCGGCGACGCTGGTCGGCGTCTTCGGCTTGCTCGCGCTCGCGCTGGCGGCGGTCGGTCTCTACGGCCTGATCTCCTATTCGGTCAGCCAGCGCACCCACGAGATCGGTGTGCGGCGCGCGCTCGGCGCGCAAACCCGCGACGTGTTGCGGCTCGTGCTGGGGCAAGGCTTGCTGCTCGCGCTCGTCGGCGTGGGCGTGGGGCTGCTCGTCGCCGCAGCGGGCACGCGCCTGCTCGCCAGTTTGCTCTACGGCGTCGGCGCATTCGACCCGCTGACCTACGGCGGCGTTGCGCTGCTGCTGCTCGCAGTTGCGCTCGTCGCCAGCTACGTGCCGGCGCGACGCGCGACCAGAGTCGATCCGATGGTGGCACTCAGATATGAATGAAGTGACGAGGGACAAGTGACGAGTGACAAGTAAGAACTTGTTTTAGGCTCGCCACTCGTCACTGCTCTTGAGGGGTGAAGTGATGAACAACCTATGGCTTGATCTACGTTACGGTGTGCGCATGCTGTTGAAGAAGCCCGGCTTCACAGTGATCGCCGTCCTCACGCTCGCGCTCGGCATCGGCGCGAACACGGCCATCTTCAGTCTGGTCAGCGCAGTGCTGCTGCGCCCGCTGAACTACGCCGAGCCGGAGCGGTTGGTGATGGTCTGGGAGGGCGTGGCGGCTTTGGGCGTCACGGGCGACACGCCCGCGCCCGCCAACTACGCCGACTGGAAAGCGCAGAACCAGTCCTTCGCCGACATGGCGGCGCTCGAACAGCGCAACTACAACCTGGCGGGCGACGGCGAGCCGGAAAAGATTTTCGCCTTCGGTGTAGGCGCAAACTTCTTCCCGTTGCTTGGTGCGCAGCCCGCGCTGGGACGCAACTTCACGACCGATGAGGACAAGCCCGGCGCAAGCAAGGTGGCCATCATCAGCCACGCGCTCTGGCAGAACCGTTACGGCGGCGAACACAGCATTGTCGGGCGCGACATACAACTAAATGGCGAGCGTTACACGGTCGTCGGCGTGATGCCGCCGGACTTTCAGTTTCAAGTGCCGGACACACGCCTCTGGGTGCCGATTGCGCTCACGCCCGAACAGCTTGCTGATCGTGACACTCACTATCTTAATGTGGTGGCGCGGCTAAAACCGGGCGTCACGCTGGTGCAGGCGAACGCCGACATAGGGGCCATCACTGAGCGCATCGCCGCGGCTTACCCCGATTCGTCGCAAGGCCTGAGCGCGGCCGTCGTCTCGCTCCACGACGATCTGGCCGGCGACGTGCGCCGCCCGTTCACGCTGTTGCTCGTGGCGGTCGCGTTCGTGCTGCTGATCGCGTGCGCGAACATTGCGGGCGTGTTGTTGTCGCGCGCGGCGGCGCGGCAACGCGAGATCGCTCTGCGTGCGGCCCTGGGCGCGTCGCGCTGGCGCATCGTGCGGCAACTGCTGACCGAGAGTTTGCTGCTCGGCATCTTGGGCGGCGGCTTGGGTGCGCTGCTCGCGTTGTGGACTTTCTCATTTCTGCAACAACTTGTGCCGGCGGGGCTGCGCGCTGCGACCACGTTGAAACTCGACCTGCCGGTGCTCGGCTTCACGCTCGCGGTCTCGTTGCTCGCGGGCGTGATCTTCGGTCTTGCGCCCGCGCTCGCTGCGGCCAAAACCGATCTGAATGAAGCGCTCAAGCAGGGCAGCGGGCGCACCGGCTTCGGTGCGGCGCAACGTTGGTTGCGCAACTCATTCGTCGTCGCCGAAGTCGCGCTCTCACTCATGCTACTCGTGGGCGCGGGGCTGTTGGTGCAGACGTTATACAAACTGCGCGGGCAGTATGCGGACTTGCATCCTGAGCGCGTGTTGACGGTGCGCACGCAGTTGCTGGGCGACCGTTATCGCGAGCACGGGCAGCGCGTGGCCTTCTACGATGGTGTGCTTCAGCGCGTCGCGCATCTGCCCGGCGTGGTCGCCGCCGGCTACACGACCGCCGTGCCGCTCGTCTGGAAGGGCGGCGCAAACGGCCTCACGCTCGAAGGGCGACAGGCCGATGCGAACACCCTCTGGAACGCCAACCACCGGCAAATCAGCCCCGACTATTTCCCGGCCATCGGCATCGCGTTGCGCGCAGGGCGGCCCTTCAACGCACAGGACAACGAGCATGCCGTGCCGGTCGCCATCATCAACGAGACGATGGCCAAGAGCTATTGGCCGGGCGAGAGTCCCATCGCCAAGCGGTTCAAGATCGGCAATCTGGCTGA
>JBBRYU010000232.1:0-6543 GCA_038237345.1 Pyrinomonadales bacterium | reverse complement strand
GAAGGCGAGGATGAACTGGGGCAACTGATCCGCGAGCGCGGGCGCGAGTACGGCGCATCGACGGGCCGCCCGCGTCGCTGCGGCTGGTTCGACGCCTTCGCCACACGCTATGCCGCCGAACTCAACGGTTTCACCTCCGTCGCGCTCACCAAACTCGACGTGCTAGACACGCTCGACGAGATCAAGGTCTGCGTCGGCTATAAACTTGACGGCCGCACGCTTGAAACATTCCCCGCCGTCGCGCCCGACCTGCGCCGCATCGAACCTGTCTACGAGACGCTGCCCGGCTGGCAGACCTCGACTGTCGGCACAACCGAACTGGACGACTTGCCCGCGAACGCCCGCGCCTACGTCGAATTCCTCGCGCGCGCCATCAACGTCGAGATCGGTCTCGTCTCCACCGGCCCCGAACGCGCGCAGACGATCCTCTGCCGCAACACCGCGCTCACCGCCTGGCTCGCGGGCTAAAACAGGCGCGCTTGCCCGCACACATGCGCGCAGGTACAATGCGGCGTCCATGCAACGGGCCGATAGCTCAGTTGGTAGAGCAGCTGGCTTTTAACCAGCGGGTCGCAGGTTCGAGTCCTGCTCGGCTCATCAATGGCGTTAACAAGCTGCGGGCATCTACACAGATGCCCGTTTCTTTTATTGCCACTCCTTATGCTCCATTAAATAGGCTGATGCTTCACATCTCAGGGCAAAGCTTCACTACCTTCGCAGTTCGTGTGCAAGATTCAGGGCGCTGCCCTTTTGCATCCGGGCCGACGGTAATAAACTCGACGGACATGAGAAAAGCGTTGCAGACACTTTGCTGGTTGGTCGCTGCGCCCGGTGCGCTGTTAGCCGCCCTGATTGTTTTGCCGGCTCCATCTTATTACTTATGGATGCTGGCGGTCGGTGTCAGCGAGTGGAGCGTTTGGCTACTCATCGCAGGTTTAATCGGCGCAACCTGCGGCGGCGTGGCGTTGTTAATGGAACGACGTAGCGCGGCGGCGCGGATTGGTATCGCGTTGAGCCTCTGGACGATTGTTTGCGCGTGCGTGCCAATTGTTACAGCTTACAACGTCGCCGCATGTGAAGGCGTGCGTCTTTCGTGGAGCCATTATCTGTTCGGGACTAAACGCGCCGCGCCCGGCGGTACGATCAACGAGCAGCGCGACGTGGAATTTGCTAGCCCGGAGGGGCATCCGTTGCGGCTTGATGTGTACCAACCGCAGTTTCTGACCGAGAGTGAACGACAAGCGGGCGCGCAATCTAGCAGCCCTTTGCCGGCCGTGATCGTGATTCATGGCGGCTCATGGAGTGGCGGGGTTAAAAGCGACTTCGCGCAGTACGACCGCTGGCTGGCCGCGGGTGGGCGAGTGGTGTTCGACGTGGAGTATCGGCTGGCGAACAGCGCGCAACATTTTCCGGCGCAGCTTGTGGATGTCAACAACGCCATCGTCTGGGTCAAGCGCCATGCAACCGAGTACCATGTTGATCCTGCGCGCATCGCGTTATTGGGCCGCTCGGCTGGCGGGCAATTAGCACTGCTCGCCGCCTACACAGCCAACGATGCGACGCCTCCGTCCGACTCCGGCGCTATGCCGGACACGCGCGTGCGCGCCGTCATCTCCTTTTACGGGCCGACCGATCTTGCATGGGATTACACGCACCCCGGTCGCCCGGATGTGATCGACACGCCGCACACGCTGGAGAACTATCTGGGCGGCTCGCCCACCACCGCGCCCCAAGCCTACGACGCGGCGGCGCCCATCGCGCACGTCAACGCACAGTCGCCGCCCACACTGTTCCTACACGGCGGGCACGATCAACTGGTGCTGGCGGAGAACGTCGCGCGCATCATGCCCAGATTAGCGGCGGCGCACGTGCCGTATACTTACGTCTATCTGCCGTGGGCCAATCACGGCTGCGACTACAATTTCAATGGCTGGAGCTCACAGATCATTCAGGCCAAGCTCAGCGAGTTTCTGGACACATACTTGTAGTGTCCCTTGCTACTACCTGGCAGAGCACAAGCTCGAATCTGTTCAGTTCAGCAGAAGGCATAACGCAAGATGCTCGACCGCTCCGCGTTGCATAAACGTTTCTGCCAAGAGATTGCCGACTGGTATGAACGGGCGTTGCTCCACGTTGCACTTCCCCGGCGACCGGGCGATGGGGATGACGCTGACCGGGCCACGGAATTGATCAGCCTGATCACGCGGCGGCTGTGCGCCTGCTTCCGCCCGGAACGTCGCCGCGTGCCCGCCGCTCTGCGCGGGTTGCATGACATACTCGACCGCTACAAGTTCACGCGCAACGAGAACATGCCGGCAGCGGCAGAATGCACGCTCGATCCGTCGTTGCCGGGCCAAGTGTTTGAGCATCTGTTGGCACGCGGCCAGCAGAAACCCGGCGCGTCGGCGCGCAAGCAGACCGGCTCGTTCTACACGCCCCGCGAGATCGTCAACTACATGGCGGATGAGACGCTCATCGCTTATCTGGCTGCGCAATTGAGCAGCGACGCGCAGGCGAACGACGATAGGCAGGCGCGACTGCGCGACTTGTTCACCCGTGGAGCGGGCACGCACGACGAACGGCCGCACCAGTTCTCCGCGCAAGAAGCAAAGCAACTCGTTGCCGCACTCGCGCGCGTGCGGATACTCGATCCGGCGTGCGGAGCGGGCGCATTCTTGATCGGCATGTTGCAGAGGCTTGTCTTCGTGCTTGGCAAACTCGATCCGCGCAACGTGCGGTGGAAACGATGTCAACGCGCTCGGGTGCGGGCGGCGTTGCGCACGGCGGAGAAGAGTGCAGACGGCGCGGCCCGCGCGCACTTGCTCCGTAATCTGCGGGCACAACTGGCCGACATCGAAGCGGTCTTCGCGCACAACGAACCGAACTACGCGCGCAAGTTTTTTCTGCTGCAACACAGCCTCTACGGGCTAGACATTCAACCCGCTGCCGTCCGCCTCGCACGTTGGCGTTGTCGCCTCGCGTTGCGCACAGAGCAGCGCACACGTTCCACGTCTGCACAGCAGGCTAATCGTCCGCAGCCTACGCTTGCGGCGAACATCGTCGCGGCCGATGCCTTGCGCAGCAGCAGACAGCGCTTCGACATAGTGCTCGGCAATCCGCCTTACCTGGGCGAGAAGGGGCACAAGGAAATTTTTCGCGCCATCGCGGCCACGCCTTTAGGCAGCAGGTTCTACGCGGGCAAGATGGACATGTTCTACCTCTTCTTCCATCTGGGGCTGGACGTGTTGAAAGACGACGGGCTGCTTGCCTTTATCACTACGAACTACTTCGTGACCGCGACCGCAGCAAAAGTTCTGCGCGCCGACCTGAAAGCGCGTGCTGCTGTTTTGCGCCTAATCGATTTTAACGAGGCGCGCTTATTCGCGTCCGCGCAAGGGCAGCACAACATGATCACCATCCTGCGCAAAGGGACAGACCCGACGTGCGTAGCGCAGACGTGCCGTACCGCGCGTAGAGGGCCGGTGTCGGCACACGTGCTGGCGGCAATCATGTCCGGCCGCGATCCGGCCACAGCGTACTTTGCTGGGCCGCAAAGCAAGCTCTACGCGGGCACGGACAACCATATAGTGCTGCGCGGAAATAAGCGCGGGCGCGGCGCAGGTCTAGTGCCGACTGTGCTGGCCAAGATGCAAGCCAAGGGCACGCCGCTCGGTCAACTCTTCAACGTCAACCAAGGCATCGTGAGCGGTGCGGACAAGGTCAGCCCGGCACACGCGCATGCGCACGAACTGGCCGCGCCCACGGGCGCAGGCATTTTTGTCGTGCCGGCCCGTTACGCCGCGCAACTTAACTTAAGCGCAGTGGAGACGCGCGTGCTGAAGCCGTGGTTTAAGAACTCGGACATTCGCCACTGGACGACTGCGGACGTGTCGGCGCGGCGCATCATCTACTTTGATAGAACGGCTGAAGGCGTGCGGAAAATCATTCAGGGCTTAGAGCAGTTCCGCCCCATCCTTGCCGCGCGCAGAGAGGTGGTGCGCGGTGTTATCCACTGGTGGCAGTTGCAGTGGCCGCGGGCGGAGAAGATTTTCACCGCGCCCAAGATAGTTGCGCCGCAACGCGCCGGCAGGAACGTCTTCGGCTATAACGAAATCGCCTGGTATGCCAGCGCGGATGTCTATTTCATCACGGACACACGGGCAGACACGCAGCGGCTGAAGATGTTGCTCGCGCTGCTCAACTCGAAACTATATTTCCTGTGGCTCTATCATAAAGGCAAGCGCAAGGGCGAGTTGCTTGAGTTGTATCAGCAGCCGCTGACGGAAGTGCCGCTCCCGCATGTCCCGACGAAGATGACGCACGCGCTCGTTAGCCGCGTTGAGCGGATCATCGCCGCCCTGTGTCGCGACCCGCAGGCAGATGTGCGCGCGTTGGAGTGTGAGATCGACGTGCTTGTCTATCACCTTTACGACCTCACACCTAAAGAGATGCGCGCGGTCGAAGCGGCGAACATGCGTTAGCCACGCGCCGCCAGCCTTGTCAGCTGCTGACGCGATTAAAGCTCACCGCGCGCGGTCGTAAGCAAGCACGTATGTCGGCGGCTCAATGTCGGTCGGCAAGCGCGGGTCGGCGACCGGCGTGCTCGCCGTTAAGCGCAGCGGCAACTCGCCGGCCCAGACCGCGAGCGCGTAGTCCTCTTCATCATCCACCGGCGGCCCCGTGCGCACTTTCGCCGACGCCTCTGTGAGCGCGACGGCCAACACAGTCGTCGCGTTCAACTCCTGCCGGTTCGGCGCACGCGCTTCAGCCCAACGCCCCGGCACGACCTGTTCGGTGAACGCGCGCAACGCCGCCAACTTCTCCGCCTCATCCTCGACCGCACGCGCCCGGCCAAAGACGACAACCGAGCGATAATTGATCGAATGATGAAACGCGGCGCGCGCCAGCACCAACCCGTCTACCAGCGTCACCGTCACACATAGCTCGACACCCGCACGCAAAGCCTTCAGCATCCGGCTCGCGCGCGAGCCATGCAGGTACATCGTGTCGCCCGCACGCGCATAGCCGGTCGGGATGACGAACGGCTGCCCGTCCTGCACGAAGCCCACGTGACAGACGAACCCCTCGTCGAGAATCGCGTTGACCGTCTCGCGCTCGTAACGCCCGCGTTGCGGCAGACGCTTCACCGTGTTCCGATCGGTCTGCGTGAATGTGTCCATCTCTTCTCTGCCCCCATCCGTTTAATGTCAACCATTATGCTGCGGCCGTTTTTATGCCTATGGATAATGAACGGCGCAGCTTGACTCTAACAGGAATTGGCCTGAAAACAAGTACCACTTAGTTGCAGTGCGTAGTGCCAATTATTTCGCTGCACGGACGGAGGATCACGCATGGCCAAACGCTCGACCACTGTGCCTTACACGTTCGTCAATCTCGCCGCCGCGACGGGCGTGCCGCTCTACCGGCAACTCTATAATGAGTTGCGCAACGCGATTCTCACGGGTCAACTGCGCGCGGGCACGCGCTTGCCGTCCACGCGCGAGCTGGCGGCCGATCTCTCGCTCTCGCGCAACACGGTGCTCAACGCCTTCGAGCAACTGCTGGCTGAAGGCTACGTCGAAGGCCAAGTCGGTTCGGGCACTTACGTCTCCCGCGCGCTGCCCGACGAACTGCTGCATGCACGCGCGCAAGCCCAACGCACCCCGCGCCCGCAACGCAAAGGGCGCACCCTCGCCCGCCGCGCGGAACCATACCTGCACGCGCGCATTAATGTCTCGCGCGATCCGACACAGACGCGCCCGTTCCGGCCGGGCACGCCCGCGCTCGACGCTTTCCCGCACGCGCTCTGGGCACGTCTGCTCGCGCGTCGTTGGCGCAAGCCCGCGCGCGATCTGCTCGGCTACACGGAGTCGGCCGGTTATCGCCCGCTGCGCGAAGCAATTGCCGCATATCTCGGCGCGGCGCGGGCTGTGCGATGCGAAGCGGCGCAGGTGATCGTCGTCGCCGGCTCGCAGCAGGCGCTCGATCTGATCGCGCGTCTGTTGGTTGACGAAGGCGATACCTTGTGGCTGGAAGAACCGGGCTACTTGGGCGCGCGGGCCGCGTTCGCGAGCGCGGGCGCGCGGGTCGTGCCGGTCAACGTGGATGCTGAAGGTTTGCACGTGCGCGCGGGCGAGCAACTTGCGCCCGACGCGCGGCTGGTTTACGTCACGCCGTCGCACCAGTATCCGCTCGGCGTGACGATGAGTTTGCCCCGTAGGCTCGCGCTGTTGGAATGGGCGAACCGCGCGGGCGCGTGGGTGTTGGAAGATGACTACGACAGCGAGTATCGCTACGCGGGCCGGCCGCTCGCGGCCTTGCAGGGCTTGGACGCGGAGGGGCGCGTGATCTATCTCGGCACGTTCAGCAAGGTCCTGTTCCCCGCGCTGCGTTTAGGCTACATGGTCGTGCCGCCCGACATGATCGAGGTCTTCACGAACGCGCGCGGCTTGGCGAGTCGTTTCTCGCCGACCATCGAACAAGCGGTGCTAGCGGACTTCATCAACGAGGGCCACTTCGCCCGCCACATACGCCGCATGCGCG
>JBBRYU010000231.1:0-6603 GCA_038237345.1 Pyrinomonadales bacterium | reverse complement strand
TGGAAGGCTGGCGCAAGATCGAGGACGGGAAAACTCTCGTGTGCGCCGAGGTCTACGATGCGCCGACCTGGATAGAAAAGATCACTTACTCCTAACCGGTGCGAATAAGCCGCTCGTGCCGCTCGGTCGGGCTGGACTTGCATGCCGTAGGTAACGGAGACGACGAGGAATTGCGCACCGTGCGAGCGCACCTCGCGGTTCATCTCAGCAATGATCCCTTCCGTAACGTGCCAGGCCTCTTGCCAGGGCTGATCATTCGGTGGCTGGAAGGCCTGATCCTCGACGCCACTTTCCCCACCGGCACCGCGCGCGCTCTGCTGTGCAGCCTGCTGCCTTGTTTTTCTGGCCTCCCGGACGGTGTTCAATACCTGTAACAATCGCGAATGATTGATCGCGTCGTAGAGCGCGTTACTAAGGCGAGTGAGTTTCTGCTTGTGCAGCGGTGAGTCGCGGAAAGACATATCGGCAACGAGTTGATCGCCTTGATAGACGAAGTACGGGCGCAGTTCGTCCCCTTCGAGTGAGCGCGCGTTGTTACGCACATCGTTGGCGGGGGTGAAGGCGAGCACCACCATGTCAGGCGCGTAGTCCCAGACGCGCGTGCGCAGCGCGAGCAACTCCTGAGCTGTGCCGTAATTGCTCACGCCGAAGTTCAAAACTTCAATCTGTTTTCCGGCGAGAGCAGGACAGCCCGTGAGAGTGTTTTCCAACAGATGCCAGAAGGTCTGTTCCAGCGGCACTTGCAGAGCCTCGCAGAACGAGTCGCCGACGATCGCGATACGATAGGTGTCCGCGGGTTTTTGTTTCGTGTGCTCGCGATCGCGCATTCCGACACTATTAATCCGGACATCGGCAGCGCCCTCCTTGCGAAACCAGCCACTGACATTCGGCCGCGGCATCCACCCTGTCTGCTCTTCAAAAGTGTAGAAGTAAGGATTGGAGTAACCGAGGAGGCGCAGACCAACTTCGGCGATGAGGAGCGCGCAGAGAATGCTACCGCAGAGGAGGAGGAGTTTTGCGAGCCAACGTTTATTTGCAGCCATGCCGCTAAAACAGCGTGTAGATAAAAGGCGCGAGCGCCGAGCTTTGCGCAAAGATGAGCAGCACGCCGAGGAGTACGAGGACGACGATAAGCGGCAGCAGCCATAGCTTTTTGTTCTGTGATAGGAAGAGCCAGATTTCCCTGACCAGCCGCAATTTACGCATGCAAAATTACCCCAGCCTGCAAAGCTAAAACGTCCGCTCGAACTGTTCCTTCGTCTGGCGCGTCTGCTTGCGCGGCAGCCAGTAGCTGTCTCGGGAAGGCTTGCGCCGATTCAGCGGATCGCGGCCGAACAAGCGCCCGATCAGATTGTAGGGCGCGAACACGCCGTAGAACATTAGCCCTAAGAGCACGCGACTGTTGACCCAACCGAGCAACGTGGCGACGCGCATCCATAAGACGTGAAAGCCGCGCGCGAGCGGCGGAATCAATAGACCAATCACGAGTAATGCTGCCCCGATGCCGCCGAGCACGAACACAACCGTCAAACGCCCCCGGTGATAGTTCCAGGCAGCCAGCAGCAGCAGCACGGCCGCAACGATGAACGCCGTCTTCCGCGCCTGCGCATCCGTTAGGGGTTTGGCTTCGTCGTGCAGTCTAGTCAAGCTGGAACTCCTCCTGCCAGGACAGGTCTTTCTCGTGCAGGCTGATGTCCTGATCGCGTTTGTCGAGCACGTAGTCACCCATCACCAGTACGTCCATTTCCGTCCGCAAGAAACAGGTGAAGGCGTGTTCGGGCAGACAGACAATTGGCTCCCCGCGCACATTGAACGAAGTGTTCACGACTAAGGGGCAGCCAGTCAGCTGGTCGAACGCAGCGATCAGATCGTAGTAAAGCGGATTGTCCTCGCGCCGCACGGTCTGCACGCGCGCCGAGTAGTCAACGTGCGTGATGGCCGGGACTTTAGAGCGCGGGACATTCAGCTTCTCGATGCCGAACAGTTGTTGCTCGGTGTCACTCATCGCGATGCGGTGGGGCTGCGCGACGGGCGCAACTAAGAGCATGTAAGGGGAGTCGCAGGCCAACTCGAAATACTCGCCGACGCGCTCGCGCAAGATCGAGGGTGCGAAGGGGCGGAACGACTCGCGAAACTTGATCTTCAAGTTCATCTGCGCCTGCATCCTCGGCGAGCGCGGATCGCCAAGGATGCTACGCGCGCCCAGAGCGCGCGGGCCGAATTCCATCCGTCCTTGAAACCAACCGACGATCTTTTCTTGCGCGAGCAAACCGGCGACATACTCAGCCAGTTCATGATGCTCAAGCCGGCGATAAGTCGCGCCAGTCGTGTCAAGAAAGCCACGAATCTCTTCGTTAGCGTAGTCCGGGCCGAGATACGAGCCGCGCATACCGTCAGCGTGTCCGCCCTTGACACTTTCGACGCAGCGCTCCTTGCCGAGATATTGATACCACGTTGAAAGACATGCGCCGAGCGCGCCGCCCGCGTCGCCCGCTGCCGGTTGAATCCAGACGTTTTCGAACGGCCCCTCGCGCAGGATGCGCCCATTGCCTACACAGTTCAGCGCGACGCCGCCCGCGAGGCACAGATTGCGCTCGCCCGTCTCCTTGTGCGCGTGCCGCGCCATGCGCAGCATCGCCTCTTCAGTTACTTCCTGCACCGAACGCGCCAGGTCCATCTCGCGCTGCGTCAGCGGACCTTCGGGCAGGCGGGCAGGACCGCCTAAGAGCCGGTCGAACTCGCCATTAGTCATGGTGAGGCCCTGGCAGTAGTCAAAGTATTTCATGTTGAGACGCAGCGAGCCATCCTCGCGTAAGTCAACCAACTCGTCCAGGATCAGTTTGACAAATTTCGGCTCACCATAAGGGGCGAGACCCATGACTTTGTACTCGCCTGAATTGACTTTGAAGCCGGTATAGTAAGTAAACGCGGAATAGAGCAAACCGAGCGAGTGCGGAAAATGTAGCTCGGCGATCAAATGCAGCTCGTTTGCGCGCCCGTAGCCGTAACTCGATGTCGCCCACTCGCCAACCCCGTCCATGGTCAAGACGGCGGCTGACTCAAACGGCGAGGGGAAGAAAGCCGACGCGGCATGCGATTCGTGGTGCTCAGTGAAGAGGACCTGGCCGTTGTAACCGCAACGTTCCTCGATCTGCTCGCGGATCCAGAGCTTCTCTTTCAGCCACAGCGGCATTGCCATCAGGAACGAGCGTAGCCCAGCGGGCGCGTAGTCAATATAAGTCTCCAGCAGGCGCTCGAACTTCAACAGGGGCTTGTCGTAGAAGGCGACATGATCGATCTGTTCGCCCTCGATGCCGCCTGCCTTCAGGCAATACTCGACCGCGTGCGCAGGAAAGCGATGGTCATGCTTCTTGCGAGTAAAACGCTCCTCCTGCGCCGCCGCCACAATCTCGCCGTCGCGCATGAGACATGCGGCGGAGTCGTGATAATAGGCGGAAATTCCGAGGATGTAGGTGGAGTTCATTAAAATTCTACCGTCTCTCTCCGACTGGGCCGCGAAGCTTCTGCGCAGGAGTAAGAAGGGCAAATAGTAAGCTGGCAAAGAAAAATTAGTCAAACAGCGAGTTTGCCTGGTCATGCCGCCATGGAAAGTTGGTCAAGTGCTGCTAAAGATTGTGCTAGATTATTTTGCTGGGAGTCAGCAATGTGACGGTCGAAATAACAATCATCATCGTGAATTGGAACGGCGGCGAGTTGTTGCGTCGCTGTCTCGCAAGCATAGCGCAGTTTCCGCCACGTCAGGCGTATGAGATCGTCGTGGTGGACAACGCCTCGACAGATGGGAGCCGAGAGTGGCTTGTCTCTCTAGACGAGCGGGTGCGCCTGATCGCGAACGTCGAGAACGTCGGTTTCGGTCGGGCGAACAATCAAGCTTTCGCCGTGAGCGACGCACTGTTCTTGTTTCTGCTCAACAGCGACGCCGAAGTCTATGCGGGCGCGATTGACACGCTCGTCGCGACCGTTAACTCCGATGCGCGCATCGGCGCTTGCGGTCCACGCCTCGTTAACCCGGACGGTTCGTTGCAGCCGAGCGTGTTTCGCAATCCGATGAACCCGGCCGAGATGCTGGCGGTAGCGTTCCGGCTCTACCGCCTGTTACCGAAGCGCCTGCGCGGCGAATGGCTGCTCGGCTTCCACTGGGATCACGCGCATCGTCGCCGCGCCAACATGCTGAGCGGCGCGGCGCTTATGGCCCGGCGCCAGATGGTCGATGTGGTCGGCGGGTTCGACGAACGCTTTCATATGTACGGCGAAGACACCGAGTGGTGTCTGCGCATCGTACGCGGCGGCTGGTGGTTGTTGTTCGAGCCGGCGGCGACGGTGCTGCATCATGGCGGACAGAGTTCGGCGAAGCGTTGGAACAATCTGGAAAAGATGCGCGTCGTCTACCACGGCTTCTTTCGCTTCCAACGCCTGCGCCTGTCGCGCGCACATGCCCTCGCCAACCTGGCCGCCGGTTGCTTCATCGCAGCCGTGCAGCATCCCTATCGCGTACTGCGCGGGCGCGAAGCGGAGGAGACGCGCCTGATGTTCCAACTCTACGCGGCGGAGTTGCGGCAAACCCTATGGCCTAAACAACGCCCCGGTTGAGCAAGGCGAGCAGGCCGACAAGCGACGTGCAGGAGCGCAAATTCAGCTATCCGCAGCCATTGTTATATAGTCGTGGCATTTATGAGAATTAACGGGTTAGTCAAAAAGTTGCGTGCCTCTCAGCCCTTCAATCAATGCGCAACCACCGTGCTCAAAAGTTTATTCGCTGCGACGGGTTTGCATTCTGAATTTATCATTAGCCATTTGCCGCGCACCGGGATGGTCACGGTCGCCTTGCCGAATGGGCAACAACTCAAACTCAACGCGGGCGACGAAGCATGGATTCCGACGCAGTTGTTCTGGCGCGGCTGGCAGGGCTATGAGGCGGAGATGACCCCGCTCTTTTACCAGTTGGCGCAACGTGCCGGCACGACGCTCGATGTCGGCGCTCACATCGGGTTCTTCAGCTTGCTCGCCGGCTTGGCCAATCCGGCCGCGCAGGTCGTCGCCTTCGAGCCGTTAGCGCCGGTCTATGCACTGCTGGAACGCAATGTGGCGTTAAATCAACTGACCAACGTGCATTGCCTACGCGCTGCGTTGGGCGCGGTAGAGGGACAGCAAGAGTTCTACTTTCCCGATGGCTATGCACCCGTCGCCTCTTCTCTAAGGAGCGACAAGCTCCTGGAAACCCTGCCGTCGGCCACGATTCATCACTTGCCCGTGTCCGTCTGCACGATTGATGAAGTAGTTAAGCGGCACCGAATCGAGCGGGTTGGGTTGATCAAACTCGACACGGAAAGAACCGAGCATGAGGTACTGGCCGGCGGCGCTAAGACTCTGGCCCGCGACCGCCCTGACATCATCTGCGAAGTCTGGCCCGATGCCGGCAACGGCCAACAACTAGAAGATATTTTGCGCCCGCACGGCTATCGTTTCTACCAACTCTTCCCCGACGGTAGGGTGGCCAAGGATCGAATCGACGGCGATCCGCGCGGCCTCAATTATCTGTTTACCGTCGGGCTTGATCAGGCCATCGCTACGGCGGCGCGCGTGCCGCAACAGTAAGGTGTGCAGCGTCGGTTTGAGCGGAAGTTATTTTATGTCCCTGCGGATTTTTCACATTATCCCCACGCTCGGTCGTGGCGGAGCCGAACGCCAACTCGTTAATCTCGTACGCAACATGGATCGCGCACGCTATGAGCATGTCGTCTGCTACTTGCAGCCGCCCGATGCCTTCGCCGCCGAGATCACGCATGCCGGGCACACCGTCATCGGATTGAACATCCGGCAGAAATGGCCGTGGCTGACCGCGCCCGTGAAACTGCTGCCGCACCTACGCGCACACCAACCTGACATCATCCAGACGTGGCTCTTCGAGGCCGACGTGAGTGCGCGGCTGACACGTCTGTTCGGCCACACCGGGCCGATCATCAACACGCTGCACCTGACATCTTACGAACCGGAGACGATTCGCGCCGCCAACTGGCCCACGTGGAAGATGGCGAGCTTGCGCTGGATCGATAAGCTCTCGACGCAACTCGCGCGACCCTATTTCACCGCCTGCTCGCGGACGGTCATGGAGTCGGCGCAGAAACATCTCGGCATCCGTGCTGATCACATTCGCGTGATCTACAACTCGATTGACCCGGAGACGTTGCGCTGCGCGCCGGACGCGCCCGCCCGCTTGCGCGCGGAGTTGGGAATGGCGATCGACGCCTTCGTCTATCTCAACGTTGGTCGTTTGGCGGCACAGAAGGGACAGGACGACCTGCTGCGCGCGTTCCGACAAGTCGCTGCCGAAGTGCCTGCGGCGTATCTCGTGATCGTCGGGGACGGGCCGGCGGCCGGGGAGTTGAAACGGCTGTGCGCGGAACTTGGCCTCGATGCACGTGTGCGCTTTACGGGCCGACGCAGCGATGTCGGTGCGTGCCTTGAGATGGGCGATGTGTTCGTGTTTCCGTCGCTGTTTGAAGGGCATCCGCTTGCGCCCATCGAAGCGATGATCAAGGAGCTACCCTGCATCGCGTCGCGCATCGGCCCGACGCTCGAAGT
>JBBRYU010000230.1:0-6605 GCA_038237345.1 Pyrinomonadales bacterium | reverse complement strand
GCGCGTCTACGAGCTTGTGCGCCGCATCCCCGCGGGGCGCGTGATGACCTACGGCCAGATCGCTGACATGCTCGGCGAGGGCTACACGCCGCGCACCGTCGGCTTCGTCATGCACGCCGCGCCCGAAGGTGTGCCGTGGCATCGCGTCATCAACTCGCAGGGCGCATGCTCGACCGGGCGCGTGCTGCTCCCGCTCAATGTCCAGCAAAGTCTGCTTGAAGCCGAAGCTGTCACGTTCGACGCGCGCGGCCGTTGCGACCTCAAACGCTATCGCTGGACGCCGGCTGAAGCGCGCGGCGCAGACACCGAGCAAAGGGACGCGCAACCGAGCCTCTTTAATTCGTGAATCGTAAATCGTGAATAGATGAAAGGCAGTTCTTTCTATTCGCGATTCACGCTAGACTGTTCACTCAGCACCAATCTTATGAGCAACGAACCTCTCGAACGACGCACACCTTACGCGGTGAGCGAGCCGCGCTATAGCGTCGCGCCCCAGATGGTCACGACCGCGTTCGAGTTGCCGGGCTATCGTGTCCGGCAACACCTCGGCGTCGTGCGCGGCATCGTCGTGCGCTCGCGCAATCTGTTCGTCAACATCGGCGCAGCCTTTCAGACGCTCGTCGGCGGCAACATCACCGCGTGGACGAACCTCTGCGAGACGACCCGGCGCGACGCCTTCGACATCATGATCCAGCACGCCAGCGAGATCGGCGCGAACGCCATCATCGGCGCGCGTTACGACGCGACCGAAGTCGCCAGCGGCGCGACCGAAGTGCTTGCTTACGGCACGGCGGTCATCGTCGATCCCGTCAACGCGGGCGACCTGTACAAGGCGTGAGCGCCGCCCCGACCGCGCTCACGCCGGCTGAGTTGGCGCGTCTGCACGCGGCCTTTGCGGAGGTAGCCTACGCGCGTCTGCTCGAGCTTGAACTGACGGAGGTCGGGCGCGGCGCGGCCGTCGTGTCGCTCACGCTGCGCCCGGAGTTGACGCGCATGGCGGGCATCATGCATGGCGGCGCGCTCGCCTCGCTCGCCGACACGGCCGCCGGCTTCGCCGTCCTCTCGCTGCTTGCGATCACGGAACAGACCGTCACCGTCGATCTCACGCTCCACTTCCTGCGCCCGGTCAAGGGCGGGCAGATCACAGCGCACGCGCGCGTCTTGCGCGCCGGCCGCCGCCTCGTCACCGTCGCGATAGAGGTCATGGACGAGGCGCAGGAACTGGTTGCTAGCGCCCTGACGACCTACGCCGTGCGCCGTTAACCTGCTGAGCGCACAGACTTAGCGCACCGAACAACCCTACAAAGGCACAAAAGACACGAAGAAAAACAGTTTGCGCTGTGTCCTTTTGGGCTTTTGTGGTTAGTTTTGTTGGGTGTTTTTAATCTTTACCCTCGGCGCAAATGCGAGCCGGTTGGCTCACCCGCCCAGCGCATAGATTTTAATAGACATTTTTGTTGCCGGATGCCAATATGGATTTGTCCCTGTCACCTCGCGACAGCGACTGTATTGTTTTTAATTCTCACCTTGATTGCTTTCCCCTCGTCTGAGGAAATTGGCCGCCCATGCTCTCGCTCTATCAAGCATTACTGTCCCAACATCCGCAGCAGTTGACCCCGGTGCGCTGCGCCGAGCAGACGATTGCCCAGCTACATCACTACTTCGAGGATGTGGTGCTGGAAAATAAGCTGGCCGCACTGGTGGTTGAGAGTCTGCCCGTCAACCCAGAGCGGACGCCGCGCGGGATCGAGCGCGTCTGCGAGATCGCGCGGGCAGCGCGGCACGCCTTCTTCTTCACCGCCCCCGCCGACGCTTTGCACACGCTGCCGCTAGCGGAGATGACAGGCAAGCAAACGCCCATCTTGTTGCCCCGCACTACGGCGCGCAGCACGCATGAGCATTTCATCCTGATCGCCGATGCGCGCTTTTCGGCTTTGCTCGTCAGTGCGACCGACGAAGCGGCAGACGCCGGCGCAGACTCGTTCGCCGAGCGTGATGTCATCTGGACGTTCGAGCCGGACGTCGTCTATTCCGCGCTCGAATATCTGATGGCGCGCGGCACGGCCGAACGTTCCACGCAGACGGCAGAACTGGCCGCAGCCGTGCGCCGTTGCATGCCGAAGGCGACTTCGTTGCGCCTGACCGTTTCGGTCACGACGAAATTGGCCCGGCTGCTACAAGAACAGGCCGCGCGCGAAGTCGCCGTCAATCGCATTGCCTCCGCCATTCGCAGCACGCTTGAGTTGCCGAGCATCTTGCAGACAACGGTTGACGAAGTCGGGCGAGCGTTGGGCGCAGAATACTGTGCAGTACGGATCACAGGCGAGCCGGAACAGGCGGCCACGATGCAGCACTTCGCGCGTGCCGAAGCGCAAGCCGACGTTGCCGAGGCTGAGCTAAGCGCCCAACTCGACGCGTGTCATGAACGCCTCACCGCGCACGTGCGGGCGCACGCGGCGGACGGGCGCAGAAGCCTCGTGCTGATCGAAGAAGACAAGCTGGGCGCGGTGGCTTATGTGCCCATCATCTATCAGCAGAACTATATGGGCACGCTGCTCGTGCGCGCGACGGATGCGCGGCGCATCTGGCAGAAGAGCGAGCGACTGCTGCTGCGCACCGTGGCCGATCAGGTCGCGCTCGCCATCAGCCACGCGCGTTTGTACACGCAGAGTCAGCAACAGGCGCTGACCGACGCGCTGACCGGCTGCTTCAACCGCCGCGCCTTCGACATGCAACTCGAACGCGAACTGCGCCTCGCCGCGCGCATGCGCCAGCCGCTCTCCTTGCTCATGCTCGACGTTGATCACTTCAAGCGCGTCAACGACACTTTCGGGCACGATGCCGGCGATACGGCGTTGCGCTGCTTGGCGAACACGCTGCGCGCGGAATTGCGCGCCGTGGACACGGCCGCGCGCTACGGCGGCGAAGAGTTCGCGATCATCCTGCCGCAAGCAGACCTTGAGGGCGCGCTGCTCGTAGCTGAGCGGCTACGCACGCGCCTCGCAGATACAGTCATGCCCAACATCGGCCACCTCACAGCCTCCTTCGGTCTCGCCTCGTATCCGCAACACGCCGACACGAGCGTTCAATTGATCAAACTCGCTGATAGCGCGCTCTACGCCGCCAAGCACGCCGGGCGCAATCGCATCTGCGCCGCGCCCGTGGCGCTCGATGTGTCGGCGGCTAGTGAGGCACAGGCGGCGGCAGAGACGACAGCGCGGGTGTCGTTGGTCCAATAAGAGTTCACGCAGAGGCGCAAAGGCGCAAAGACAGGACGCAAAGGATTGAATGATCCTCTCTTGCGTCTTGCTCTTTGCGCTTTTGCGTGCGGCCTTTTGCTCGGCCACGGCACGGCCGTTTGGCTTTAGGGCGCAAGATCGCGCATCATAAGCACGCAACTATTGTGTCCAGTCCCGTTCCGGCTGTCGTCGTTTACGTATGCACGAACTGAGAAAATTCGCGCGCTATTTCCGCCCTTATAAAACTTCGCTCGCCGTCGGCATCGGCTGTATCTTCGCGTCGGTCGTCATCGGGCTGATCATTCCGTGGCTGGTCGGGCGCGCGGTGGACAGTCTGCACGGCGGCGTGACGTGGGCCAGTCTGACGCGCTATGCGCTGACGATTCTCGGCGTCAGTTTTATGAGCGGCTTTTTCCTTTTCTTACAAAGACGCATCTTGATCGGCATGTCGCGCCACGTCGAGTACGATCTGCGGCAGGATTTTTACGCGCATCTGCAAGGGCTACCGCTCTCGTTCTTCCAAGCGAACCGCACGGGCGATCTGATGGCGCGGGCGACGAACGACTTGGCAGCCGTGCGCCAACTCGCCGGCCCGATGATCATGTACACGCTGCAAACGATCTTCGTCGTCGTGCTCATCCTACCCTTGATGTTGCGGATCAGCGTGCGCCTGACGCTGCTGCTCTTCATCACGATGCCGCTCGTCTCGCTGACGGTGAAAATTTTCGGGCAACAGGTGCATGTGCGCTTCGAGAAGATACAGGAGTTCTTCGCGCAGATCGCCGCCCGCGCGCAGGAGAATTTTTCCGGCGTGCGCGTCGTGCGCGCCTACGCGCAGGAGGACGCGGAGATCGCCGTCTTCAATGATCTGAACCGGCAGTACGCCGAGCGCAACCTCGCGCTCGTCCGCATTGACGCGGCCATGCGCCCCTTGATGCAATTTCTGATCGGCTTGGGCTACGTCTTGATCCTCTACGTCGGCGGGCGCATGGCGCTCGACGGACGCATGACGCTGGGGCAGTTCACGGAATTCAATCTCTATCTGACGCGCCTGATCTGGCCGCTCATCGCGCTCGGCTACGTCGTGAATTTGTACCAGCGCGGCACGGCCAGTTGGAAGCGCATGAACGCGATCTTGACGACGCCGCCCGCGATTGCCGATGCACCGGGCACGCGGGCGCAGCCGCCGCTGCGCGGGCGCATAGAGTTTCGCCATCTGACTTTCAGCTACAGCGAGCATCTGCCGCCCGTGCTGCGCGACCTCAATCTCGTGATCGAAGCCGGTCAGATCGTCGCCTTCGTCGGGCGCACGGGCACGGGCAAATCAACGCTGATGAATCTGCTCCCGCGCTTGCTTGATGCGCCGCCGGGCACGGTCTTGCTTGACGACGTGCCGGTGCGCGCTTACCCGCTCGCGCAGTTGCGCGCAGGGATAGGCTACGTGCCGCAGGAGACATTTCTGTTCAGCGAGACGCTCGCTGAGAACATCGCGTTCGGCGTCGAGACGAAAGCGCGCGCCGATGTCGAATGGGCTGCGGAGGTGGCGGGCCTGGGCGACGATGTGCGCGAATTTCCCGACGGCTTCGACACGCTGGTGGGCGAGCGCGGCATCACGCTCTCCGGCGGGCAGAAGCAGCGCACCGCCATCGCCCGCGCCATCATGCGCCAACCGCGCATACTCATCCTCGACGACTCGCTCTCGGCCGTTGATACTTACACCGAAGAGAAAATTTTGGGCCAACTGCGCGGCGTCATGCGCGAGCGCACGAGTCTGATCGTCTCGCACCGCATCTCGACCGTGCGCGACGCCGATCTCATTTGCGTCCTCGACGAAGGGCGCATCGTCGAACAGGGCACGCACGACGAACTGCTCGCGCGCGGCGGCGAGTACGCGGCGTTGCACGAGCGGCAACTGTTAGAAGAAGAGTTGGCGGCGAGCTAAGCGCGCAGAAAGGATGGCCCCGAACGATGATGAATCCCACCCCCAGACAGGCAACGGCCGGCGCGCGCCAACGCGGGCTGCTGATCATCTGGTGCGCGCAGTTCACCGCGCTCGGTCTCTTCTTCGCGCTCACGCGGCTAGTGGACGTACCCGTGCGCGCCGGCAACGATAATCTGCGCTGGCTCTTCGGCGTGCTCGGCGGCGCGACCTTCGCGCTTTCGTTCATGCTCAAGCGCATACTCATGCAGCGCGCCGTCGAGCAGCAGCGACCCGATTACGTGTCCACCGCCTACGTGCTCGCCTTCGCGCTCTGTGAAGCCGCGGCCATCTTCGCGTTGGTCAACTATTTCATCAGCGGCGTGCCCCTCTACCTGTTGTTTATCTTAGCCGCCGTCGGCTTGCTCTTTCACTTCCCGCGCCGCGCGCACTTCGAGGCCGTGCCGGCGGACGGAGCGCAACCGGGCAGCCAGAGTACGCTGCGTTAACGCGCCGCACTCGCAACTTGTCACTCGTCACTCGTTACTGTTTTTATGTCATCCGCCGTCAAACAATTTCACGAAGAAGAGGCCATCGGCAAGACTTACGACTGGCAGGTTTCGCGCCGGCTGCTGCGCTACCTGCGCCCGTACGTGCGCCCGCTCACGCCCGCGCTCGTGCTGACACTCGTCTTGAACGCGCTCAACGTCTCGCGGCCTAAATTCATCCAGTACGCGATTGACTGGTACATCGTCCCGGCCACGAAGGGCGAACTGCCGCTCGCGCCGGCCGCCAACGGGCTACTCTGGCTCGCCCTGGTGCTGCTCGTAGTTTTATTTCTCGTTTTCGTCTTCTCTTACTTTCAGTCGGTGCTACTAAACACCGTCGGGCAGCGCGTCATGTACGATCTGCGCAGCGAGCTTTATCAAAAGCTGCAACGACAGGAAGTCGCCTACTTCGACCGCCAGCCCGTCGGGCGCATCATGACGCGCATCACCTCGGACGTGGACGCGCTCAACGAGCTGTTCACCTCCGGCATCATTGACGTGCTGGGCGACGTGGTCATGATCTTCGTCATCATCGCCCTCATGCTGGCGATGGACTGGCGGCTCACGCTCGTCACGCTCGTCACCGTGCCGCTACTGATCTGGGCGACAAGCTGGTTTCGCAAAGGCGCGCGGCGCGGCTACGACATGGTGCGCACGCGCATCGCGCGCATCAATTCATTCTTGCAAGAGCATCTGTCGGGCGCGCAGACCGTGCAACTCTTCAACCGCGAAGCCAAGTCGCTCGCGCAGTTCCACGATCTGAACGACGACTATCGCAAGGCCAACATCGACACGATCTTCTATTACGCGGTCTTCTTCCCGCTCGTAGACCTGATCGGCGCGGTCGGCATCTCGCTGATCGTCTGGTTCGGCGGCTACCGCGCGTTGCAAAGCACGGGG
>JBBRYU010000229.1:0-6697 GCA_038237345.1 Pyrinomonadales bacterium | reverse complement strand
TGAGGCGCGTGCGCTGGAGCGCACAGAGACTTTCAAGCTGATACGCGACGGGATGGAAACGAAAGTCGCCGCATACTTGACGGGCGTTGTGCGAGGACAAGGTGTGACGGCGTTGGAGACGGAGCGCATCCATCATACGGATGCGGTTAGCCGCATCATCAAGCAGACATTTCAACAGGCGGGCTACGACTTGTCGGCTTTCAACCTGGACGATGAGCGGATAAATTCCGTCACGGCAAATCTCGTCAAAGAACTTCCCGCCACGCTTCGCGCCAACCGCGAACTAATTGAAACACACGACCGCGAACCTAAGCTCGACGAGATCGCGCGGCGCGATGCGTTGCTACCGAACCATGAAACCGCTCTCGCCAAACATACCCACGTCGCGCCTTTAGCAGAAGACTTCCGGCGTTCAGCGCCGCGCCGAGAAACTGCGACCGCGCATCTTCATAATCCTGATGATGAGTTTGTCGAACAGCGTGTCAGCCATTCAATCGGACAAATGCATGAGAAAGTATTAACGATGTCACCTTCCTCACACGGTTCAGCAATCCGCCAATCGGCAAATAAAACGGCGGCGCATGAACTGAACGTCCGACAACCATCAACAGTTCACACACCGCTACACACTGACGCGCTGACAAAGTAATTTAGCAAACCAGAGTTCGCGTCTCAGGATATTCACCTGGCGGCCCAGTTGTGAGATGGTCGAGGCAGAAGCGCACGAGCGGGTCGGCGAGCAGGCGCTCCGGCTCAATCGCCTCGCAGCACACTTCGTACAACTCGTAAGTGCCCGCGTCCATGCGCGCGAGCGCCGGCGTCAACTTCACCCAGCAGGCGCGTGAGTTTGGCGTTACGGTCGAATGAAGCGACGGCGGCTTCGAGCCTCACGCGCCGGTCAAGCAATTGCTCGTGTAGTGCCACGTCTATCGCGTTCGCCATTCCTTACTCTTCCGAATCCGACAGAGATTCTAAGCGGTGACGCTCTGCGGACGCGGCGCACCCTGAATGTTGACGGGCGGCTGCGACGCGCAGCACACCTTTACCAATCGCTCACGATCTCGCTGCATCTCTCGATCTTCCTTGAGCCATGCGCGCACTTCCGAGAAGACGCCCGCCGCTCGCGCATCTGCCGGTTCAGTAATTCGGTAGTGCATCCATTTGCCTTCGCGCCGCGCCGTAACTATTCCCGCCTTCCGCAGGTAAGCGAGGTGACGTGAAATCTTCGGCTGGTTCGTCTGGAACACCTCCACAAAGAAACAGACGCAAACCTCGTCATTACCAATGAGGTTGATTAACCGCAGCCGCGTGCGATCCGCCAAAGCCGCGAAAAACAGCTCCTTGTCAAAACTTTTGCTCTTATTCATAGCGAGAATATCTTAGCATACAAATATGGCTTGACATATTTATCTTCTGGGGTGTACGTTCTCGCTTGTATTCGCGTAGGCGAATATGAATCTAACGAAGGAGAGTAAGAAAATGACAACCGAAACAACAAAGGGCATCGAAACCTTGAAAGCGCATCTTGCCTTGAACGTCCGCAACGTCGAACAGAGCATCGAGTTTTACAAGAAGATGCTAGGGCTTGAGCCGTCGAAAGTCCGCACCGGCTACGCCAAGTTTGATGTGCAAAATCCGCCGCTCAATCTAACGCTCAACGAACATTCGTTTAGTGAGCGCGGCGCGCTCTCGCACTTAGGGATTCAAGTTGCGTCAACGGCTGACGTGCTGGCGATGCGTGAGAAGTGGGCAGATGCCGGACTTATCACGCGCGACGAGATGCAAACCGATTGCTGCTATGCGACGCAAGATAAAACTTGGGTGCGCGACCCGGACGGCAACGAGTGGGAAGCGTTCGTTGTGTTGAAAGACAATCTACCGGAAACCGCGCCGTGCGAGTGCGGGAACAAAGTAATAGAGGCGCAAGCCGAAGCTGCGACGGAGACGACGCAAGCCGCTACTTGCTGCGCGCCCGCGCCGGTGGGGATCGGGCGATGAGTGCCGATAGCTTCAACATCTCGGCAGCTTCACCGTCAAATCGCGATGAGATTTTCGCGCTGCTTGCGGCTGTGGGGCTGCCCGTTGAAGGCGTCACCGAACACCTGCGCGGCTTCCTCGTGGCGCGTGATGCGGGCGGGCGGCTCGTCGGCTGCGCCGGCGTCGAGCGTCACGGGGAATTAGGGTTGCTGCGCTCGGTAGCTGTCGCCTTTGACCTGCAACGCTCCGGTCTTGGCTCGCGGCTTGTGTCCGCCGCGCTGCGCGATGCTCAAAGCGGTGGCGTTAAAGAGATCGTGCTGCTGACGACGACGGCGCGCGACTTCTTCGCCCGTCGCTTCGGCTTCGTGGAAGCAACGCGCTCGAATTATGAAAAGCAGTTCGCCGCATCTCCCGAATGGCAGTTGCCGCGTTGCTCGTCGGCGGTCGTAATGCGACTTAACTTGCAACCGGTCAGGCGCGACGCATGACAGCAAAACACACGATGAATTTAGCGCGCCGCGCCGTCGCCGAAGCCATCGGCACAGCGTTGTTGCTGGCTGCTGTGGTCGGCTCCGGCATCATGGGCGAACGGCTCGCGGGCGGTAATGTAGCAATAGCTCTGCTTGCCAACACGGTTGCCACCGGCGCGGCGCTCGTCGCGTTGATTCTAACCTTCGGTCCCATCTCCGGCGCGCACTTCAACCCTGCCGTTACGCTCGCTGATGCCTGGCAAGGGGGGCTTCCGTGGCGTGATGTTCCCGCATACATCGGCGCACAGATTGTCGGCGCGTTCGTCGGTGTGGCTACTGCCAACGTCATGTTTGATTTGCCTCTATTCTTTGCCTCTCATAAAGCGCGCCACGGCGGCGCACAACTCTTTAGTGAGTTCGTCGCTACCTTCGGCTTGCTCTGTGTGATTTGGGGTTGTGCGCGTCTGCGCTCTCAGGCTGTGCCGTTCGCCGTCGCCGCGTACATCACGGCGGCTTATTGGTTCACAGCCTCAACCTCGTTCGCTAATCCGGCGGTGACGTTGGCGCGAATGGCAAGCGATACTTTCGCGGGCATCCGTCCCGTAGATGCTTCGGGCTTCATCGTCGCGCAACTGCTTGGCGCAGGTATGGCAACGCTACTCTTTCGCTGGCTCATGCCTGGGCTTCCGAAAGACGCAGCGGCGGTCATTGTTCCACACTCTGAAAGGGATGATCGGCAATGAATGACCAAAAGCGCGTGTTGATTCTCTGTACCGGAAACTCTGCGCGTAGTCAGATGGCAGAGGGGTTGCTGCGTCACGACGGCGGGGAAGAGTTTGCAGTTGAAAGTGCGGGGGTCGAGCCTAGCCACGTCAGACCGCAAGCCATCGAAGCCCTGCGCGAGATCGGCATAGACATCTCCGGGCAACGCTCAAAGTCCGTTGATGAGTTCGCGGGTCAAGATTTTGATTATGTGATTACGGTTTGCGACAACGCGAACGAGAGATGCCCTATCTTTTCGGGCAACACAAAGCGCATTCATTGGAGCTTCGACGATCCGGCGGCGGCTGAAGGTGACGAAGCGGCGCGGCTCGCTGTCTTTCGGCGCGTGCGGGATGAGATACGCGAAAAGCTGCGTTTGTTCATTTCAGTGCCCGCTAAATCATAATTCACATAATCAAGTGGCGGGGTAGAGTACGGCACAAACTTAGTAGCCACGCCGCCCGCAGCATGAAATCACCGCGCTGTGGCTGAAGAGTAGGGAAGCGACGGGGCAGCAAACGCGGAATTCGGTGGATGATTGACCGGCAATTGTGACTGTGTTACAACCCAGATATTCGGATGAATTGATGAAGTCAAGGTCAAGCACAGCAGCAACAGAACGAGGGCGATGGGTACGAATAATCGCATTGTTCTTGCTCGTCTACGCGTTCGGGGACATTGTCTTCCCGCAGTATTGCTGTGAGGAAGAGATCGGACTTTATGCCTCCGGCTCGGTCGTGTCCTGCGTTCAAAGTATCAAAGATACTGCCGCACCGCAGCCGGTTATATCCTCACCCTCTAACGATAAACAACAATCGGGTGCAATACCCGGCGATGACGACTGTTTTTGCCGCTCGTCTGTGCTGCCGAGTCTAAGTCAGTCGGCGCGTCTTGCCGCCGCGCCGGACATAGCGTCACAGGCAGTTAATCCGGGCAACAGCTTTCTCCAAACTCCTCCGCTAAGCGGTGCGACTACCGCCATTCCTTCTCCACCCCGCTCTTTCACATCACCCCCACATCTCAGCCAAATCATCCGCTGTTAAAGAGCCTTCCGGCTTTCATGTGCCCGGCGCTTTCGACGCGTCCGTTTCACACGAGAGCTTGATCCGGCGACTCTTCTAACAGTGTCTCAGTGCGCCTGCGGCACGCTCCCGGACACTGAAGCGCAGGACATGCTTCAGCACATTGTGCATTCATCGGTTTAGGAATGACTGAGGTAGTGATGATGGTCTCTCAACGAATGGCGTGCCCGTCTGCCCGCCTGTTCGCTTTCGTTCTCGCCATATTTACCCTCTGTCACGCGGCATCGGCGCAAAATGTTGCAGGCACGAACGCCACGGGGTCTCAGCCAGTTAGTTCTTCCATTACTCTTTATTTCGATCCGCTCGAAGGCTCTACCTCGATGGACATTGTGCGTCGCGCGCTCGCCTCGAATGGTGAACTATCAGCCGCGCGCCTCGATCTTGAGCGGGGTCGTGCCCGCCTGCGGCAAGCCGGACTCAGACCCAACCCGACGATTGATTTCGAGCAGGCGACCGGGCGGCTCGCAGGTTCGCCGGGCGAACGCTCGACGAGCGTCGGCGTCGCGCTACCCGTAGAAATAGGTAGGCAGCGTCGCCGGCGGATCGAACTGGCGCAGGCGGAACTCGAAGCATCCGAAGCCGAGATCGCTAACCGGGAAAGGCAACTCAGGAGTGAGGTGCTCGGTTCTTACGTCGAAGCTTTGGCGGCATTGCGCGAATTGCAGATCACGGATGGTTTGAGCAACTTGGACGCCGAGACCGTGCGTTTCGTCGGGGTGCGCGTCGGCGAAGGGGATGCCGCGCCGCTTGATTTAAGTCTGCTGCGTGTTGAAGTGGATCGCCTGCGCTCGCGCCGCGCGCTCTCCGAAGGGCGTTTGCAGGCGGCGCTCATCAAGCTCAAGAACATGGCTGGCATCCCGCCCGACGAGCCGCTCAGGTTGCGCGAAGACTTCGCCGCACCATCTTTGCGCGAGCCACCGGATTCGCTGGAAGCCGCCGTCCGCTTAGCACTGCAAACACGTCCTGACCTGCGACTGGCGCGGCTCAATGAGGAGGTCGCGCGGGCAGGATTACGGCTGGCGCGGGCGCAAGGAGCGCCGGATGTCACGGTCTCCGCACGTTTTGTTACTGACCGCTCGATCACAGACTTGCCGGAGCCACTCGTGCCCGTCCCGGACGTGAGCCGTTCGCTCGCCTTCGGCGTCTCTGTGGGCTTGCCCGTCTTCAACAAGAATCAGGGCGCGAAAGCGGAGGCGAGCATAGCCATCACGCAGGCGCAAAAGCGGCGTGAGTTCGCCGAAGCTGTGGTGCGCGCCGAAGTCACGAGCGCCTACCGCCGGTATGAGGCTGCGGCGAAGGCGATCACCATCTTCAATCAGGGCGTGCTCGCGCGCTCGAACGACAATATCAGAACCATTCGCGCAGCTTACCAGTTAGGCGCGTTCAGCATCACCGACTTGTTGGCGCAACAACGCCAACTGCTGGATTCGCAGCGCGAATTCACAGAAGCCTTAACCGAGCGATTCCGCGCCCTCGCAGACCTCCAGGTAGCTATCGGCACTTCATCTACTCCGCAACCATAAATCAGCTTATGCCAAACGACCCCACACGCACAGACGAACGCGACGAGCGCGGCAACCTTGCCCTTGATGATGCGCCTGACTCCAACCGGCACGCCGATACACAGTCCGCACATCGCCCGGCGGAAGAGGATGAGTCGCATGAAACCTCATTCGTTCAAGAAACATCTGCACACGGCATTCGCGTACGTAATCGCAATGTTATGATTGTCGCCGTCGTCGCACTCGTCGCGCTTCTGCTCATCTTTTTAGTTTATCGCTCGCGCACGAAGCCAACGGTCAGTGCAGACGGCGAGAAGATGACGGCTACCACTGAAACCACCACGGCAACGGCGACAACTGAGACCGCGCCAGAGACTCCGAGTGAAGTCGTGCTGCCGACGGAAGCGCTCGCTACCGCCGGAATAGAGATCGCGGGCGTCACTGAGCGTCCCGCCGTCGCGCGGCTCAGTGTCACCGGTAGCGTCGAAGCGAATCAGCAACAGGTGCAGCAGGTGACGCCGCTCGTCGCGGGTCGCGTCGAGCGCGTCTATGCCGCGCTCGGCGACAACGTGCGTGCCGGCTCGATGCTTGCAACGATTGACAGCCCGCAGATCGCCGAAATGCGCGGCAATCTGAGCGCCGCGCAAACGCGGTTCACACTGGCACAGCGAAATCTCGCGCGCGTGCAGCGGGCGGAGAATCGCGTCGCTGTACTGTCGGCGAAAGCAAAACTCGAAGAAGCCGAAGCGACCATGAGGCGCACGCGCCGTCTGATCGAACTTGGCGCGGGCGCGGGCAAAGACCTCGTCGCCGCCGATGCCGCCTACAAAACGGCGAAAGCCGAATACGACTTTCAGAGCAACATCGCCCTTAACCGCGAAGTACAGGAGGCGCAAGCCGCAGT
>JBBRYU010000228.1:0-6764 GCA_038237345.1 Pyrinomonadales bacterium | reverse complement strand
GCCGTGCGTCGCCATGCACAAGGGCCGCTTGCCGCGCTCAAGTTCGATCCGCCGGAGGTCGAGTTCAACGCTGACGACTATGACGAGCTACTCACGGTTGCGCTCCACTCCGGTACGTTCATCGAGCTTGCGCCGGACGAGATTTGCGCGAGTGCGTTGGACGCACGGGGCCAAGCGAAGCTGCTCGGCTGGCGTCCGTCGGACGATCTTGCGCGCCGCTTCGCCAGCCGCGTCGCGCCGCGCGTGCGCGAGGAAGATGAGTTGGTCACGTGCCTCCCACCCGAGCTCAAATTGCCGGTGCCCTATGACGGCGCGGAGCCGATCATCTGTATCAGCTACAAACGGCAGCACATCGAGCGGATCGCGCCGATCATGGACAGGCTGATCGCCGCCGGCTGCCGCCTCTGGTACGACCGCGGGATTCCAGGCGGCGCAGAATGGGATGCGCTGATTGAAGAGAAACTGAAACGCTGCCAACTCGTGCTGCTCTTCGTCAGCCAGTCGGCCATTGAATCGAAGTACGTGCGCCGCGAGGTCAAGTTTGCCGACGCGCTCGACAAGCCGCTCCTCAGCGTCAAGCTCGAAGAGGCGCGCCTCACGCACGGCATGAACATGCTGCTCACGCAGTACCAGATGCTCGACCGCGCCCTCAGCGATTTCCACACGCAACTACAGACGGCGATCCAATACATCACCGGGCCAAACGCTTAACCTTGTCGGGGATGAGTTGCAGGAATCGCTCAGCGCGGCCAGACACGCGGCGCAGAGGCAACGCGCAGTTCGTTCGTTAGCCGCGCCCGGCCGCTGCCATTGCTCTCGACGTGTGTTGGCGCGGGCATTAGCTCCGCCTCGCCAGCCGCAATGGCCGCATGCCGGCCCGCGCGCACCGGGCTAATCAACGCAGCCTGCGCGCTGGCATTGGTCTCCTCAACCTGCGGTGCAGCGTTAACGCCGCCAGTGTTGTTGCCCGCATCATTGAACGCGAGCAGAGCGAGCGGCGGCTGATGCGTGAAGCATGCGCCCGCCGGCGCGAGCGCGGGCGTGACGGCGATGCTTTGCCGATGCGGACAATAGGGCGAAGCGAGCAACCCTGTGTCCGGATCGATCTCGACGGTCGTAACGCCGTCGGGCCGGACGAAGGCGGCCGCACCAAGCTCGGGCCGCAGCGTGATGGCCGCTTGCATAAACTCCTGCCAGACCGGCAGTGCGCTCGCCGCGCCGGTCAGACCAAGCTGCTTGTTATCATCGAAACCAATCCACACGACGCAGACGAGATTCGGCGTGTAGCCCGCGAACCAGCCGTCACGCGACGTGCCCGTCTTGCCCGCGACAGCCGTCTGTCGTTGTAGCCCGCGCGCGGCCCGCGCCGTGCCTTCGTCAATCACAGATGTGAGCGCGTCTGTGATCATGTATGCGGTCGCAGGGCGGATGACCTGCTGCGCAACGGGCGCGATCTCCGCGAACAGGCTCGCGCCGTCCGCATCAACCGCGCGCGTGACGGCCGCGGGCCTGGCGCGCGTGCCGTTGTTGGCAAACGCGGTGTAAGCGCCGGCGATCTCCAGCGGCGTCGCCTCAGTCGTGCCGAGCGCGAGCGCGGGATAGGCTTCAGCTTTCGGCAGCCCGAACGTTTCGGCGAGCGTGGCGACGTGTTGCAGACCAGCGCGCAAAGCGAGATCGACCGTGACGACGTTGAGCGAGCGCACCAGCCCCGTGCGCATCATCACTTCATGCATCGAATACGCGCCGCCGTAATTCGCGGGCCGATAGATGGCGCGGCGGTCATAGGCGAATGTGCGCGGCGCATCGAGCAAGAGCGTGACGGGCGAGATGCCGCTCTCCAGCGCGGCCGAATAGACGATAGGTTTGAAGACCGAGCCGGGTTGGCGGCGCGCATCGGTTGCGCGGTTGAGTTGCGTTTGCGCGTAGCTGTTGCCCCCAACCATCGCCAGCACGTGCCCGGTCTGCGGGTCGAGCACGACCAGCGCAGCTTGCGGCGTAGCCTTGCCCTGATAAACTTTTGCGAGCCGTTCGAGTTGATGTTTGACGGCCGCTTCGGCGAGTTGTTGCAGATCGAGATCGAGCGTCGTGTAGACGCGTAAGCTGCGTCCGTCAGCGCGATTGTCCGTTTGCAGTTGCGTGTCAACCTGCCGATTGACGTAATCGATAAAATAAGGCGCGGTGATGCTTGCGCTATCAGCGAGCGGCGCGACGCTGACGGGCTCGCTGTTCGTTGCCCGCGCTTGCTCGTTTGTGATCGCGCCGTCGCGCAGCATCGCGCCGAGCACGACGTTGCGCCGCGCCTGCGCTTCCGCCGGATGCCGGTCGGGCGCATAGCGGGCGGGACTCTGGATCATCCCGGCGATGATCGCGGCCTCATTGAGCGACAGGTCGCGCAAATCTTTATTGAAATAGACGCGCGCTGCCTGCGCCACACCGCGCACGGCCACTGCGCCGCGCTGCCCCAGATAAATCTCGTTGCAATAGAGCGCAAGTATGTCCCGCTTCGAGAGGCGGCGTTCGAGCGCGGCGGCCAAGAATGCTTCGTTGAACTTGCGCCGCAGCGTGCGCTCCGGCGTGAGATAAGTATTTTTGACAAGCTGCTGCGTGATCGTCGAGCCACCCTGTCGTTGCAACTCGTCGGCGGAACGCAAACCCGTCCAACTGAGCAACGCGCGGCCGAGACCCGACACGTCCAAACCGCCGTGCGTGAAGAAACGGCGATCCTCGATAGCGGTGATCGCACTGACTAGCACGGGCGGCAGTTCGTCATATGTGAGCGCGGTGCGCTGCCCCGTCTTCATCGCGCCATCATTCGTCAATGTCTCCGGCTCAAGCGCGAATGCCTCGAGCGTTGCGCCGTCGCCTGTGATCTCACTGATCCGCCCGCGCCGGTCGAACGAGACATTGACGACGACGGGCGCACCCGTATGCACACCTTCGCGTTGCGGCATTATCTCGATGCCGTCGGCCTTACTTGTGAACGTGCCGTTCCACACGTTGCTCGCCGCATTCTCGACGTAACCCGCCTGGCGCAGAGTCTCAAACAGTCGCGCGCGCGGAATGTTTTGCCCGGCGCGGAGCATGCGCGGCGCGGCGTAGATGCCGGCGCGGCTGGTCAGATAACCGTTGGCGAGGCGCGCGTCAACGAGTTGGGCGGCGGATTGGTAAGCGTAGATGATGATGGCGGCGACACCGACGCAAGCGAGCGTGAGAACGACGAAGAGGGCGTGCCTGATCAACGTGCGGCGATGAGCGCGCTCGACTTGCGCGCGGACTGCGCGGCTGCGCGGCAAACGCGGCAGACGGCGCGGCGCGCGGGCCGCTGTGATCTCAATCGCCATAAACCTTCACCTGTGCGCTCAACGGTAAACTCACTTAATTACCACTGGCGGGCACACGCCGCCGCCCACGAGGTCGTGCCTCGTCGATTCGTGCCGCGCAAATTGTTCGTGCGTTTAGTAAACGATTAATCGGCCGCGAATTCTCGTTTCGCTGTCCGGCTCAGCGGGCGGCGGGCGCCACGTCGAGCGTCTGTGTGGTCACGGTCGGCGCGGGCTGTTCGCCCTGTGCCGGCGTGCTCGCGTTCGCCCACATGGAGAGGGCCGCCGTCCAGACGGCCAGCGTGATCGTGATCACGATGATGGCGACTAATTGCGCGAGGCTGGCAGTTATTTCTTTCATCACCTGTAAATCCCCCCGGTTCAAGTACTGCACTGCCCGCACATTGGCAACGACCGTGCCAGCCGCAACGAGGGTGTCGGTATGAAGCGTGCAGGGTCGGCTATGCTTTGCATTGCCGAAGAGTTACAGGGCGCTAATGCGCACGCGCGCATACTGCGCGAGCGCGAAAGTAAGGGGCGCGGTACGTTTAATTTCGGTACAGTGGGATCAGTTTGTGGCAGCGAAAGGGTGCAGCGCGTGCATGCGCGCTCAGCTTTGCATTGAGCGGCGCGGCTGTGCGGGCCGGCGCAAGAGACGTTGCAGCCACGTCTGCTCGACTGCGTGCGGTGGTGGCGGGGCGAGTAAGGTTTTAATCTGCGCGACGGCGGCGAGCGCGGCCTGTGCGCCCGCGGCTATCAACTCATCGGCGCGCGTCATCTCGTCCCAGCGTATGTGCCCGACCCGCGGCTGAATGACGACATCGGCCGCGCGCAACTGCTGCGCCGTCGCGGTGCGCTGGACAAAGAGAAACGACTGCATGAGCACGCCGATGGCCGAGTGCGGCGGCCCCAAGAATTTCGCGCCTTCGTCGTTCACATCAACCGCGACGACGATGTCAGCGCCGAGCGCACGCGCCGCTTCCGTCGGCACGTTGGCAACCAGTCCGCCGTCCACGAGTTGCCGTCCCTGCGCGTCCGTCACGGGCACGTACCAGCCGGGGATGGCGCAACTCGCGCGGATGGCAAAGGCCACATCGCCTGTGTCGCGCAGCACGACGGGCGTGCCCGTGCGTAGATCGGTGGCGACGGCCGCGAACGGGGTCGGCATCTGCTCGAAGCGCGTGACGGGAAAATGTGCGCGCACGTAATCTGCCATGCGCGCGTTCGATTGCACGCCGAGCCGCGAGAAGGTCAACTTGCCGAAGTCGCGCCAGCGCATCGCGCGCCCGATCTCCGCGAGTCGCGCGAGCGGCACACCGGCCGCGAACGCGCCGCCGACGAGCGCACCGGCCGACGTGCCCGCCACATAATCAATCGGCACATCATGCTGGGCGAACACTTGCAACACGCCTACGTGCGCCGCGCCCCGCGCCGCGCCGCCCGACAGAGCCAGCGCGACCCGCGGCCGTTGCCATATCTTCATCTCTCCGCGTAGCATACTTGTGTCATGTGCAAACCGGCAGCTACGTGCGCGCGGGCTTACGCCTGCAAGTTTAAGGCAAGAGGCCGCTGATATGAAAGATGTGCCAGCCTAGACCGGATTGAGCAGGGCGATCTCGGCGCGGGCGCGGGCGTCTTCGAGGAAGGCGTCGGTGTCGGATGCGATCTTGTTCTCGGTCAGCGTTTGTTCGATCTGCGTGGTCGCTTCGGTGAGGGTGGGCACGATGCGGCCGGGCGAAGCTTTGCGCCAGCGGGGGACGTACACGTCGCGGTAGTAGTCGGCGATCTCTTTGGGCGCGATGACGACGAAGGAGCGGAAACGGAAGTTGAGATAGTTCTCGATCTCGACGCGCTGGCGCACGATCTCAGTCAACTGTTCGGGCGTCAGCCCCACACGTTGTAAACGTTCGCGAAAGCCTGCTTGCGAGGGAAAACGTTTGGCCAGTTCGTTCTTCGCGCGCTCCACATCCGCGTCCTTCGCCGTGATGGCCGGCAGTTTGCCGGCCTCTTCGGCGATCAGACGCTGATCGATCAGCAGGTTCAACACGCGCTGCAAATCTTCGCTGCGCGGATTATCGAGCGGCGTGTCCGGTTCGAGTGCCAACTGCCACAACAGATCGGTGTACGTGATCAACTCGCGCCCGTTGATGCTCGCCACCATCTTGTCCACCACCTCCTGCGCGTGTGCGGGCGGACAGTAAGCAGCAGGCAGCAGGCAGCAGGCGGTAAGCAGACATAGAACCCGCGCGACAACGTTTCTCGCTTGCGCTTGTCGCCTGTGCATCTTCAACGCTGCTTTCCCGTTTCTGTCTTTCACTTTCATCTATCGCCTTGCGCCCTCAGCTTAGAACGCTTGCCCGAAGCGGAAGTGTATTTGCATACGCCGGAGTTGCAGCGTGGCGGGCGGGCCCGCGAACTGCGGTATCTCGAAAGTCGGCGGATTGAGCATGAAACCGTAATCGACCGCGAGCGGCCCGAAGGGCGTGCGCACGCGCAAGCCTAAGCCGACCGTGTGCGTCCACTGTGCGCGCAGGTTGCGCTCGTCGAGCGTGTCCGTCGGTTTCGGTTTGCCGGACCCGAAGATGTCGCCGATGCGGCGGAAGACGTTGCCGCCGTCGTAAAACGGCACGACCTGGAAGAGGCGCGTCAAGGGCACGCGCGCTTCGAGATTGACGACGGCCATGGCATTGCCGCCGACGGGCACGGTGAACGGATTCAGCCGCACGGGCTTGCCCTTCAAGTCGCGGAAGACATCTGGCCTACAGTTGTCGCCGACGCGCGTGCCGGGACAGATGACGCGGCGCGGCCCCGCTTCTTCAAAGTTGAAGCCGCGTAACGTAGTCGAACCGCCGGAGAAGAAACGCTCGCTGATCGGCAGCGTGCGATCTATCTCGCTGATGCCCGCCACGCCGTCGCGGTCGCGCGGGTTGAAGAGATTAGCCGCGCCGAGCGTGACGCTGGCGGCGAAGACCGTGCCCTTGATGCCTGCCGGTTCGTTCTTGCGCTCGAAGAGTACGGGCGTCTGCGCACGCGTTTTATCATTGCTGCCACCGAGGCGATAGTAGCGGCGATAGTTCAAAAGCAGTTTGCCGAACGAGAGATTGCCGCCGAGTTGGCGGAGCGCGAGCGCGTAGTCGGTCGTTAAAAATTCGCCGCGCGTCGGATCGAACTGCCGGTCGCGCGTGTCGCGCGTGATGGTTGCGCCGAAGCGCGACAGCCGCACGCCCTTGTCGGGGCGCAGGATCGGCTCGACCAAGAGACTGCCGATCTTGAACAGGCGCACGTCCTCGTAGTTGTAGCGGACGAAGAGAATGGTACGGGCGCGTTGGTTCAAGACGCGCTGCGATTCGATGTTGAAGGTAAGGCGGTTGATCGTCGGCTCGCCGGTGCGCATGCCGAGGATGTCAATGGGGTTGCCCTTCTCATCGAGGCGTTGCACGATGC
>JBBRYU010000227.1:0-6797 GCA_038237345.1 Pyrinomonadales bacterium | reverse complement strand
GCGCTCGACCCCGAAGTCGCGCGCGAGTACCACGACGAGACACTGCCGCAGGAGGGCGCAAAGCTCGCCCACTTCTGCTCCATGTGCGGCCCGCACTTCTGCTCGATGAAGATCACGCAAGAGGTGCGCGACTACGCCGCGCAAAAACAGGTGGACGAGCAACTCGCGCTCGACGCCGGCCTAAAAGAGAAGGCCGCGGAGTTCGTCGCCACCGGCGCGGAGATTTACACTAAAGCTTGAAAGGCTGCGCTGAGTGATAGGCGACGGAAAACCTGCTCGCTCTTTCTTGTCGCCTATCACTCGTCGCCTAAAGCATGAACAGCGACAAGACAAAGTACGACTACGGCAAGTGCCACGTCTGCGGCGCGCGGATGGAAGAGCGGAGGATCAAACAGGACTTCTGGCTCAAGGGGTCGCTCATCGTGATCGAGGGCGTACCGGCCGGCGTCTGCCCGCAATGTGGAGAGAAAATCATCCGAGCCGAGGTCGGCCGGCAACTTGCCGCGCTGACTGCAAATCCCAAGCAGGCGCGCAAGGCTAAAACACTCTCCGTGCCGGTGCTGCGCTACGCCAAAGAGGTTGCTTAATCGTCAACCCGCGTGCTGAAATGCACGCAAGAGGTTTAAGCAATGACAGATCAACAGCTACTTGAAAGAATCGCGCTTGACCCCCAAGTCATGCTCGGCAAGCCCGTCATCAGAGGCACGCGCTTGACCGTGGAGTACGTTCTCAACCTGCTCGCGCACGGCGCTACGCCCGCGGAAATTTTGGCAGAATATGCAGGGCTGTCGTCCGAAGATATTCAGGCGTGTATTCTGTTCGCCACAAAATCCTTGGGGAGTACAGATTTCATGCCGTTGACGGTGGAGACGGTGTAGGTGCGTTTTCTTGTAGACGGGTGTACGGGCCCCGCAGTGGCACTTTGGCTACGCGGGCAAGCGCATGAAGTTTTCTCAGTGTATGAGCAGGCGCGGGGCATGGCTGATGACGATATTATCCAACAGGCTTTCGCCGAAGATTGGATTCTGATTACGAATGACAAAGACTTTGGCGAGCAGGTATATCGCGCGACGCCCGCACCGGGGCGTCATTTTTATGCGCCTTGAAGACGAGCGCTCCGCTAATAAAATCGAAATCCTCCGGCGTTTGCTTGCAAGCTACGCTGACAAATTAGCAGACCGGTTTGTAGTGGTGACGGAAACAAGGGTGCGCTTTGCACGCACATAATGCGTGGAACTTTGGAGCAAAACGATCAAGCTCGGCGGTGACACGCCATAGCTGAGAGATACTTTATAGAAATGGGCGCAAGAGACAATCGTAAACACGAAGTTGCTTTCTGTGCCGACGTTTCCAAATGGTCGGATAGGCTGTTTGAACGCGATCAGTCGCTCCCGTTCGGCTCATCAGACATCGAAAGCTTCGGGCGCGGCAGCCAGAAGCGACAGGATTTCCGGGTTTATGAACGGAAGGAGCGCGGGGGCAGGATTGCGCTCTGTGGTGAAGTTAAATTGCCGGGGACGGCGCAGGGCCGCTCGCCCTTTGATCCCGCGCTGATGACGGATGCTTTTGCGAAAGCGACGGCTGAGAACTGCCGTTACTTTTTCACTTGGAACGTAGAGCACTTAGCCCTGTTTGATCGGTCGCTGTGGGATGCCGACACGATGCATGAAAGGTGCGTCGGACAATGGAAGCTTGGGCTTGAACTGAACCAACCAGGTGAGGTCGCGCACGCTGAAGTCATCGCCAAGATTCGCGATGAATTTCTGCTAAAGTTTTACACCGATTTCGGCGACGTTTGGCTTGGCCGCAAGAAGGATGTCGCCCCGCCGCCGCAGGATTTCTACATCGCGGTACTTGAAACACACCTTGCCGGCCCGCGCGGGCCTGTGCGTGAACTGCGCGATTACCTTGCGCTGCAAGCCAACGAGAGTCCCGCCTTCGATGCGCAATTGCGCGAGTGGATGATCTCCGAGCAGCAGTGGAACTTTAATCGTACTGATCCCGTTTCGTGGCGCGAAGTGATTGACCGGGCGGCGCGCAGCATGGTTTACGTGCTGAGCAACCGCATCCTGTTTTATCAAGCGGTGCGGCTGCGCAACTATCTGCCGGAGCTAACGCTGCCCGAACGCGCCAAGAAAGACCCACAAAAGGCGCTCAACTATCTGCGCGACCGGTTTCAAGAGGCGGTGGAGAAGACCGGCGATTACGAGCCTGTCTTTTTCCCCGACGACGATAATGATTGGGCGGCGCTGATAGCTCTATCCGGCGCTAACTCACTCGAAGCTTGGGACAAGACGATCCATGCGGTCGAGCGGTTCAACTTCAAAGAAATTCCGACCGACATTCTCGGTCACGTCTTCCAAAAACTCATCAGCCCGGAAGAGCGGCAGAAGTTCGGGCAGTATTACACTGAAGAATCAATTGTTGATGTCATCAACGCCTTCTGTATTCGTAAGGGTGAAGCAAATATCCTCGACCCGGCTTGCGGCAGTGGCAGCTTTCTTGTCCGCGCTTATTACCGCAAGGCTCAACTCGATAAACGCCTCGCCAATCAAGAACTGCTGGCAGGCATCTACGGCTGCGACATCAATCCTTTTCCGGCCCACCTCGCCACCTTAAACTTGGCGGCGCGCAACATCGCCAACGAAGAGAACTACCCGCGCATTGCTCATCGCAATTTTTTCACGGTTGCACCCGGCAAGGCTTTCTGCGAACTACCCACGGCTGACACTCCGTATGAAGGGCGACGTAAGCGCCAGCCGATTGCCTTGCCGACGCTTGATGCAGTGATCGGCAATCCGCCTTATGTGCGGCAAGAGAGTATTCCGAAGGCCGCCGAGCTTAAAAGGCGCTGCGCGATCAATCTAAAGAGCATCTGTATGAGTCCGCCGAACGTGCATGGCCCGGCATCGGTCTCTCAAGGCAGAGCGACATGCACATCTATTTCTGGCCTGTCGCGGCGCAACTCCTGACCGACGACGGGTGGTTCGGCTTTCTCGTTTCTTCAAGCTGGCTTGATGCGCGCTACGGGTTCGCGCTGCAACGCTGGATACTCTCGCATTTTCGCTTGGTGGCGGTGATAGAAAGCGTACACGAGCCGTGGTTCAAGGATGCGCGCGTTAAGACGGCGGCGACTATCCTTCAGCGTTGTACTGATGAGCGCAAACGTGGTGCGAATCTTGTGCGCTTCGTGCGCCTGAGACGGCCGCTGGAAGAGATTTTGGGCGTGCGCAAAGACGAGCGCCAGAAGCAGGAAGCGGCCGAAGAACTACGCGACCTCATCCTCAGACGTAAGACCGACTATTCAGATGACCGGCTGCGTATCATGCTCAAAAAGCAGGATGACCTGTGGAGCGATGGGCTGTCAGTGGCGCAGATGTTCGCCCGGCAGAAGGCGCTCGCCGGGGGCGAGATTGCAAGTGAAGAAGGGGAAGAAGCCGCAGCCAAACCGAACGGCAAACATGCTGTGCAAGCGAGCATGCAGGGCGCTGGTGTGGAGGCGCTTGATTACGGCGGCGGCAAATGGGGCCGGTACTTACGCGCGCCGGATTTCTACTTCGAGATCATGCGCGAGTTCGGCCACCGCTTCACGCGCATAGGCGACGTAGCCACAATCAAGTTTGGCGTTAAGAGCGGGTGCGATGCTTTCTTCATGCCGCGCAATGTATCGGCGGACTTGTTGGCGGAAAATCCGAGCGACGCAGAGTGGCGTAATTTGCCGCTCATGCGCCGGTGTAAGCGGGCCGAAGTGGAGAGCGGCGCAGTGGTGATTGTGCAATGCGGCGATAAGACTTTGCACCCGATTGAGTCAGAATACGTGCAGCCTGAAGTGCATAGCTTGATGCAGGTGGATCGGCCGGTCGTTACGACAGAGCAGCTTGATCGCGTCGTGTTGTTGGTCGAGCAACCGCTCAATGAGCTTAAAAAGACTTACGCGCACGACTTCATCGTCTGGGGCAGCAAGCAGACGTTCGCTTCAAATAAATCCAAGACTGTGCCTGTGCCTGAACGTGAGACCTGCGCCGCTCGCGAAACATGGTACGACCTGACGGGCACGCATCCGGGAATCGGGTTTTGGCCAATGGCGCAGCAATACCGGCACATCATACCGGCGAATCCTAATGGACTTATTTGCAACCACAATCTATTCGACCTGCACCCGTTAAGTCTCGATCCAAAAGCAAAACATGCTTTAATGCCTATCCTTAATTCGACGGTCGTTGCTTTCGTTAAGCCGTTCTATGGGCGCTACGCTGGCACGGAAGGCAATCTCAAGACGGAAGTCGTTGATACGCTGCTTATCGAAATCCCTGATCCACGTAACGTCACCGAATCACTCTTAAACCGTCTCGGATCCGCCTTCACGTCTATGCAGGGGCGCAAGGTGACACATCTCGTCGAAGAGGCATTCCTTAATTGCCACACCGCCGCAGAAGTGCGCGCAGCGGCCAAACTGCCGCTTGGCTTGCCGGTCGAACTGCAACAAGCGGATCGCCGCGACCTCGACGATGCCGTCTTTGAACTGCTCGGAGTTACCAGCGCCAAACGCCGGCAGGAACTTATTGATCAACTCTACCGCGAAGTCGCGCAGCACTACCGCGACATCCGCATTATCGAAGTGCAGAAGATGGAGCAGCGGCGCGGTGGCGGCGGCAGCAAAGTTTCGTCATTGCAACTGGCGCTCAGTGCATGGGATGAGCTTGAACCTGATTGGCAGAAACCGCTCGCCCAATGGCTCGCAGAACAGACGGACGGGGCCAAGGTCGTGAGCATCCCCGACGGCGAAGTGCGCTTGCCCGAAGCGCACAACTTTCTTGACGCGGCGACTATCTATTTCGGCAAGCAGCATCCGGTCGTTCACGTCTGCGACAGCCGCGCCGAAGCTGAACTGCTGGTTGCAATCGCCCATGCCGGTTTGCGCGGCCCCGTCTCAATTCCCACGACTGAGAATAAATGCGGCAGCTTGGCGCAATCACTTGCAGGGCGAATCACCGAAGGGAACGACAAGATCGAAGCAGTCGCAAAACAATATGCAGGCGCAGACAAGCTCCGCGAGCAGGTTGTGTCTATCCTGACGCGCTGGTTTATTCAAGGAAAGCCTGAGAATCAAACATAAACATGAAGCTTGCACTTCATTAGGCTGTATAGTTGCCGCTGCCAACGCGAAGATTTATCAGCAGCGTAAAGTCTTGCGGTCAACGGCCGACTAACAAGGGGAGTAAGTGTAGCGATTGACTACTCCCTTCCTGTCTATTCCACTTTGTTGCACGGCGAAAAACTATGACACAAACAGCTGATACAGGCGCGGAGCAACGGCGGCTGACGGAGGCCGTGGTGCGGGGGGCGAACTGGAAGCGTTGGGGGCCGTATCTGTCGGAGCGACAGTGGGGCACGGTGCGCGAGGACTACAGCCCTTATGGCTCGTGCTGGGATTATTTTCCGCACGATCATGCGCGCAGTCGCGCCTATCGTTGGGGCGAGGATGGCTTGCTCGGCATCAGCGACCGCGAAGGGCGGCTGTGTTTCGCGCTCGCGTTGTGGAACGGACGCGATCCGATCTTGAAGGAGCGGCTGTTCGGGTTGACCAACAGCGAGGGCAATCACGGCGAGGACTGTAAGGAGTGCTACTTCTATCTCGACTCGACGCCGACGCACTCGTACATGAAGGCGCTCTACAAATATCCGCAAGCCGCATACCCGTACGGACAACTGATCGAGGAGAACCGGCGGCGCGGGAAGGACGTGCCGGAGTACGAGCTACAGGACACGGGCGTGTTCGACGAGGATCGCTACTTCGACGTGTTCGCCGAGTATGCGAAGCGGACGGCGAACGATCTGTTGATCCGCCTCACGGTCGCTAATCGCGGCCCCGAAGCGGCGACGCTCCACCTGTTGCCGTCGCTCTGGTATCGCAACACGTGGGCGTGGGGGCGCACGGGCGAAGGCTACTGGCCGCGCACGGACATCCGGCTCGACCCGACGACCGGGCTGCTCGTGACCGACCACCCTGCGCTCGGCAAGTTCTTCTTTGCGGCCGAAGTGAGCAGCGACGGCCGCACGCCTGAATTCTTGTTCACCGAGAACGAGACGAACGGGGCGCGCGTGTTCGGCACGCCGAACGCGCAGCCCTACGTGAAGGATGCCTTCCACGAGTACGTCGTGGGCGGGCGGCGCGAGGCCGTCAATCCCGCGCAGACAGGCACGAAGACTGCGGCTTACTACAAGCTCGAAGTGCCCGCGCACGGCGAGGTGCAAGTGAACTTGCGTCTGTTCGCCGAGACGGAAGCGCCGGCGGACTTGTTCGGGCCGAATTTTGCCGCGACGTTCGCGGCGCGCATCAGTGAAGCGGACGATTTCTACGCGCCGCTCATCTCGCCGAAATTATCGCCCGCCGGTGCGCGCACGATGCGGCAGTCGTTCGCCAGCCTGTTGTGGTCGAAGCAGTTCTATCACTACATCGTGCGCGATTGGTTTGAAGGTGATCAGGCGTGCCCGCCGCCGCCCACCGAACGCCGCAAGGGGCGCAACAACGAATGGCTGACGCTGCACAACCGCGACATCATCTCGATGCCCGACACGTGGGAGTACCCCTGGTATGCCTCGTGGGATTTGGCCTTCCACGCGATTGTTTTCGCGATGGTCGATCCGGACTTCGCGAAGGATCAACTCGTGCTGCTGCTGCGCGAGTGGTACATGCACCCGAACGGGCAGATACCGGCTTACGAGTTCGCCTTCTCGGATGCCAACCCGCCCGTGCATGCGTGGGCCTGCTGGCGCATCTACAAGATGGCGTGCGG
>JBBRYU010000226.1:0-6823 GCA_038237345.1 Pyrinomonadales bacterium | reverse complement strand
GTTCGGCGCGCTCATCGTCGAAGGCTACGGTCTGTCCGAGTCAACCGTGCGCGCGACCTTCAACCCGCCGGATACGCGGCGGCGGCCCGGCTCGTGCGGGCTGCCCATCGGTAACGAACTGCGCGTCGTGGATGAAGATGATCGCGATGTGCCGACAGGCGAGACCGGCGAAATCGTGCTGCGCGGCGAGAACATCTTCAAAGGCTATTGCAAAAACGCTGCGGCCACTGCGCAAGCTTTTCGCGGCGGTTGGTTTCATACCGGCGACATCGGCTACCGCGACGTCGCCGGCTTCTGCTACATCGTGGATCGCAAGTCCGACATGATCATCCGCGGCGGCGAGAACATCTACCCGCGCGAGATTGACGAAGTGCTATATCAACACCCGGCCGTTGAGGCCGCCGCGACCGTCGGCGTGCCCGATGAGTTGTACGGCGAAGAAGTCGCCGCGTTCGTCGTGCTAAGAGGTGGCGCGCAAACCAGCGCTGACGAGTTGCTCGCACACTGCCGCGCGCATCTGGCCGATTTCAAATGCCCGAAGCGCATCCACTTCATCGCCGAACTGCCGAAAGGGCCGACCGGCAAAGTGCTCAAACGCGAACTGGCGCGGTTATATTGCTGATCTCTGCAAGCGCATCTGGCCGGAACAAATCACCAGCTTGAGCGTCTAGCTATTCATGGCAGTGCTCGACTCATTCATGCGCATAGGCGTAGAGCAGCGGCGCAGACTCCGGCGTGCGATCTGGTTGCGGTTGTTGGTTTGGCCCGTCATCCTCGCGTTGGCGTTCTGCTTCGGTCTCCGCCGGTTCGAGTTTGCGGCCACTTGGCATCCGGTGCGTTACACAGGCGGGACAGAATGGCGCATGCCGGCCGGGGCAGAGGACGTGCGGTTCAACGTGCCAGGCGGCGCGCGGCTGCATGGTTGGTTCGTGCATGCGCGGACGCAAGGGCCGGTCGTAGGCACGATCCTCTATGCGCACGGGAACGGCGGCAATCTGAGCAACGTCGGCTGGCTGGCTGAGCGTCTGGCGACGCGCGGCTTCGACGTGCTGCTCTTCGATTATCGCGGCTATGGGCGCAGCGAAGGCGAGGTGACGGACGAACACACGCTCTATGCTGACGCTGACGCGGCCTACGACTATCTGCTACGTGAGCGGCAGGTCACGCCCGCACACCTCATCCTGTACGGGCAGTCGCTTGGCACAACGGCCGTTATTGATGTCGCAGCGCGCCGACAGTGTGCCGCGCTCGTCATCGAATCCGGCCTGTCATCGGCCGGCGCGATGGCGGCGGACATGCTGCCGTGGCTGCCGCATTGGCTGTACGGTATCGGGCGCAATCGCTTTGACTCGGCCGCGAAACTAGCGCGCGTGCGTTGCCCTGTGCTCATCACGCACGGCGACCCGGATCAAGTAATTCCTGTCGCACAGGGGCGCGCACTCTACGCCGCCGCGCACGACCCGAAGCGCCTGCACGTTTTCCCCGGCGCGGATCACAGCGTCGCGAGCATCTGTGGCGACCGCTACTTCGATATGGTTGCGAATTTCATCCACACCGCGCTCGTCGCGCCGCAAGACATACGCAGCGCGGACGTGCCCGAAACTCCCTGTGGTCGTTAACGCGCGGTTTTCACTGGGCCGAATAATCTTATTGACTCCGCACGCTGCGAGGCATAACCTCACCCGTACAGATCATAAACTGACGACAACGCACACGCGTCCGTCCGCCGGGCGCAAAGTTGCTTGAGAGGAGAACAGTCATGGGTTTGATTCTACTCATCATCCTGATTTTGTTGCTGGTGGGCGCGGTGCCTGCATGGCCGCACAGTCGCAATTGGGGTTATCGCCCAACCGGCGGCATCGGCCTGATCCTCCTGATCGTGCTCATCCTGTATCTGCTCCACTACATTTAAGTCGGAAAAGGTGGGCTGAAAGACAGCAAGGGGAGCGGCGCACTGGCCGCGCGCCGCTCTACGTCTGCGCGTTGGTCGTATACCGCCGGAATCTCTACTGAGACTCGTAATGAAAACGTTAACGCTTTGTCTCGTCCTGTTGCTCTGTTCGCTTAGTGTGCGCGCACAAACAACGCTCCCGCCAACACATGCGCCGGCGCTCGACGAGCGTGTGCGCGCTGACGTGAACGCCTTCAAGGGCAAAGTCTTCATCTACGCCAAGAATCTCGATACGGGGGCGACCTACACGCTCAATGGCGACGAGCGCGTGCGCACGGCCAGCACGATCAAGCTGGCGATCATGTGTGAAGCATTTGCGCGCGTCGCAGAGGGACGCGCGCAGTGGGACGATGAGTTGGTGCTGACCGAGAAGAAAAAGGCCGGCGGCTCAGGCATCCTGTTCGAGTTTCACGACGGGCTGCGTTTGACGTTGCGCGACGCGCTGCACTTGATGATCGTCGTCAGCGACAACACGGCGACCAATCTCGTGCTCGACGAATTGACCACCGACGCAGTCAACGCGCGCATGGATGCGCTCGGCTTCAAACAGACGCGCGTGCTGCGCAAAGTGTTCGGTGGCGGCGAGAGCAAGGCGGGGAATGATCCGACGCTGAAACCTTACGGGTTGGGCGTGACGACGCCGCACGAGATGGTCACGCTGCTGGAAAAGCTTCAACGTGGCGAGATCGTCAGCCCGGCGGCGTCCAAAGAGATGCTGGCGATCATGAAGCGGCAGCAATATCACGGCGGCATTGGGCGCACATTGAACGGCAGCGCGCCCATTGCCAGCAAGCACGGCGCGCTCGACCAACTGCGCAGCGATGTCGGCATCCTCTACACCAAGCGCGGCCCCATCGCCATGGCCATCACCTGCGACGACATGCCCGAAGTCAACTGGACGGACGACAACCCCGGCTTCCTCATGCTCTCGCGCCTGTCGCTGATTTTGATTGATGGGTTAGGGAAATGAATTAGGTTAAAGTTTAAAGTCCAAAATCAAAAGCCGGTTTAAGACTTGATTTTGAACTTTGAACTTTGGACATTAAACTTTGAACTGCTATGGCTAGGCTTGCGCTGCGATTGCCGGAGAACGTGCCGGGCGATTTCTACGTTGACTCGACCTGCATTGACTGCGATGCGTGTCGCCAACTCGCGCCCACAGTGTTCCGCGATCACGGCGAGCAGACGAGCGTCTATCGTCAGCCGGCGACAAATGAGGCGACGCGGCGCGCATTGATGGCGCTGGTCGCGTGCCCGACCGCATCCATCGGGACGACAGCGCAGCACGACAAACGCAGCGGCCTTGACGCCTTCCCGCTGCCCATCGCAGCGAATGTCTACTTCTGCGGCTACACGTCCGCGCATAGCTTCGGCGCGTGGAGTTATTTGATCGTGCGCCCCGCCGCAGCAGGCGGCAATGTGCTAGTGGACTCGCCGCGCTATGCCTCGCAACTCGTCAAGCGCATCGCGGCGTTGGGCGGTGTGAATTTGATGTTCCTCTCGCATCGCGACGACATCGCCGACCACGCGCGTTACGCCGAGCGGTTCGGCTGCACGCGCGTCATGCACGCGGACGACAACGCGGCGCGGCACGGCATCGAGCGCGTCATCACAGGCACGGACGCGCTCAAACTTGACGACGAGTTGACCGTCATCCCCACACCCGGCCACACGCGCGGGCACATGGTCTTGCACTACCGCGATAAGTTCCTCTTCACCGGCGATCATCTCGCGTGGTCGCCCGAGCGCGCCGCGCTGACCGCCTTCCGCAGTGTCTGCTGGTACTCGTGGCCCGAACAGACGCGCTCGATGGCACGCTTACTCGATTATCCGTTCGAGTGGGTGCTGCCCGGCCACGGGCGCATACACCACGCGCCCGTCGCTGTGATGCATACACATCTGCGTGATTGTGTTGAATGGATGAAGACGAAGTGAAAGAGAGATGTTTGGCGGGGCAGGGCTTGTCCTTGCCCACAATCTTGCGCAACTGTGCAAGCCACGAAGGGCGCAGAGGTTGATTGACCTCTGCGCCCTTCGTGGCTTTGCATTGCGTTCCCTGCGATTAACTCTTCATGACGCGCCGCCGTCTGCGCCAGCCAAGCACAATAAACAGTAGCCCGCAGCCACCGCCAATGAGCGCTTGCGACCGGGCCGTGCGCGGAAGCGGCAGCAGCCCATTTAGCGTTGCGCCCGCTTGCTCCGCATCGTCAGCCGCGTTTGCTGTGTTCGCTGCGCTCTTGAATGGTTGCGCAGGCGTGCTGGGCGTGTCGGAGACGGTGAAGAGCTTGCCGTCGCGCATGTACATCTGCTGCATCTCGGCGAGGTTGAACGGTCGCGCGCCGCGCCGGCCAAAGACGGCGAGTTGGTTGCCGCTCTCGTCTACGGCGCGGTCGCGGTCGAGACCCTTGGAGATGGCGATAGCCGGCCCCAGCGTCTTGTAGGTCGAGATCAGCTTAGGCTCCGGGCGCGGGCTAAAGCCGGCGAAGGTCGGCATCGTTTCCGGATCGGTTAGTTGCAAAATACGCATGCCGTTCTCGCCGTCGGCGACGTAGGCGTAGAGGCTCGCGTTCGTCATCGCGACCTTAACCTGATGCGCGTCGTCAAGCTCGCCTTCAGCGTTGAACATCTGATCGAGGACGGGCTTTTCCGGCTGTGCGACGTTGATGATCGCGATGCCGTCTTTGCCGTCGGCAACGTAGGCGTAGGTGCGGGCCACATAAACATCGTGCGCGTGGTTGAGTTTTACCTCTGCGCCTTCGACCAAGTGCGCGTCTTCGGGGCGCGTGATGTCCACGACCTGTAAGCCGTCCTCATCGGCGACGAAGGCATAACGGAACTGCACCTGTACGGCCTTCGGCTCGCGCAACGGAATTGTCTTGACGACCTTCGGCTCCATCGGTTTGTCTATGTCCACAATGACGAGCGCTTTGTTGGTCGTGATGTAGGCGTGCGTGCCCACGATGGTGATGTTGTTCGCTTCGTTCAAGACACCATTGGGATTCCAGGTAAGCGCGCGTTTCAGATAGTTGTTGAGCGGATCGCCGTCAAGGAGCGTCGCGGCGTTGACGAGGATGAGTCCTTCGTACTTATCCACGACATAGAGGAACGCATAGAGCAGGTGAATCGGCTGTTCTTGATTGTCCGGGTTGTGCGAGCGCGCCGGGTCAACGCCGAGCGTGGTAGGCGCGGCGACGGCCGTCGCATACTTCGTCTTGACGTAAAACTTCTGCCCGTAGCGCGAGACGGGCGCGGTCGAGATGCGCTCGCTGAAGCCCTTGTTATCGATCTGCGCTACGTCGTAGACGCGCAACCCGCCCTCGCCTGCCGCGACATAGGCGTACTCGCCGCGCAACTGCACGCCCAGCACCTTCGGATTGCCGACGTGCTCGTAGAATTCTGATAATTTACGCCCACCCTTTACGAACTTTTCATAGTTGTCCGGATAGGCGAGTTTATGGAGCGTGCTGCCTATCACAGCTTGCGGTTCCTCACGTTCGGTGACAGGCACAGCTTCGAGCGCCTCTTCGGCCGCGATATAAACATAGCGACCCATGAAGTTGACGAAGTTCGTGCCCTGCAACATGAGTTGCGCCATGACGGCGTTGTTATCGTTCTGCTCGGAGACGTGGCAGTCGGTGCAGCCCTTGGTCTCGACAGCGCGAACGGTGTGCGGCACGTGCGTCGAGAACGCTTGGCCCGCGTAGCCTTCGGCCGAGATGGTCTGCTGCTGCGAATAGATCCACTCGCGACTCTGGTTCTGCGAACTGACGATCACGGCCGAGCGAGACGCGACGGGCGCGACGCGATGGCCCGTCGTCGTGCCGTCCTTGCCAAGCATGTACACGTCGTCGCGGATCACCTGGAAGTTGTAAGTCGTGAAGTTGCGCGACTCGGTCGCTTCGTTGTGCCGGTTGCGCATCTTCTTGTTCGCCTTCATCGAGAGGTGACAGCCGAAACAGCTTGTCATCCACGACGAGTGGCAGGCGAAGCAGGTCATTTGATTATCGGAGTGCGCGAGTTGCGCTTCGTCGTTGGGCACGTCGCCCCACGTCTTATTATCTTTCTGGATGGTCTTGGCGTAGCGCGACAGTTCGTTGTAGTCGGGCGACTTGGGATCGATGGTGTCGCGCGTCTGCTTGACGCGCCACCAGCGGCCCGGCTCGACGAGCGAGTTCTGTATGACCTCGCCGTGACTGAACTCGCTCTTCTGCTCGACGCCCTTGTCGTCCTTGTAGGTCTTGACCATCGGCTTCGCGCTCGCGGTCTTCGTTACGTCCGGCGCAAGCTCGAAGAGCGGAATCTTGGCACCGCTTGTGTCGCGCGCATAAAGGTTGCGCGAGATGTCCTTCTGTCCGCTGCGCGGGGCGCGCAGATTGCGCCCCTTGTCCTCATCCACCAATTGATCATTCTTGACGCCTTGACCGGCGGCGGGGCCGGTGGTCAAGAGCTTGGCGCGCTCTTGAATCGTGCCGTGACAGTCGGTGCAATTGATCTCGATGGCGGCGCGCGGCTCGTTGTAGAGAATGCCTGTGCCGTGGCTGTCTTGCCGGAAGTGGCAATCAGCGCAGTGCATGCCCTTCTCAAGATGTATGTCCTTGAGGTGGACGGGCTGACCGGGCTTGCCGGTGATCTTACTGGACATCGGGTCGGTGTCGTCGTAGGCGACGGCGCGACCGAGTTTGGCGGCCGTAACGTTCTTGACGGGGCGACCATACGAATCCAGGAAGTTGCCTTGCCGGTCGCGTTTGAAGACGGCGCGGAAGAGCCAGCCATGCCCGTGAAAATCAGCGAGTTGAATGTTCTTCAGCGACTTGTTCAACTCGCCGTCCGGTTCGCCGGACTTGACGAGAAAATCGTCGGGCGAGACGCGCT
>JBBRYU010000225.1:0-6871 GCA_038237345.1 Pyrinomonadales bacterium | reverse complement strand
GTTCGGCGATGACGCTGGCGGCGAGGCGCAGCGCGAGCGGGAGATAGCCGCAGAGTTTCGCTAGCTCGTCCGCCTGCGCGTCGATGCGCGGCGCAATGGCGTGCAGCAGCTTGCGCGCATCTTCATCCGGCAGCGTGTCGAGGTCTTTGGCGTAGAGACCGGGCAGCGTGAAGTGCTGGCGCGAGGTGACGAGCAGCACACAACCGGCAGGCGGGATGAGCGGCGCGACCTGTGCGGCGTCGGCCGCGTTGTCCATCAACAGGAGCGCACGCTGGCCGTGCAGCACGCTCTGATAGAGTCCGCCCAACCCCGCTACGTCGTCGGGCAACTTCGCGTCCGGGTGATAAGCGCGTATGACGTGCGCCAGCGCAGCGACGACGGCGAGCGGTTGCTTGCTCGCACCCTTCAAATCAAGATAGAACTGCGCGTCCGGGTAGCGCGGCGCGAGTTGTTCGGCGAGCTTGAGCGCGAGCGTCGTCTTGCCGATGCCGCCTTGACCTTGCAGCCCGGAGATGTTGACGCCCCGCTCGATGTTGGCCGTGAGTTCGGCCAACTCGGCCGCGCGCCCGGTGAAGTCGCCCGGCGGTGGCGGGAGTTGGTGTAGCGCAGAGATGGCAAGCGCAGCAGTAGCATCGGCTGTGTGGCGTGATTGATATTCCTCTGTCAGCCAGCGATGCAGATCGGCGATCACTTTGGCCGCGAGGTCTGCGGGAGTGGTGAACGCAGTAACAATGTGCGCGTGCTCTAGCTCTGCCTTCAACTTCGCCAGCCGCGCCTGCTGCGCTGGGTCCTTTTCAAACTTATCGAGCGTGATGCTCGCTTCGGCCTTGAAGTAAATGTGGCAGGTCAGTTTGCGTTCGCGGGCGCGGCGGTATTCGTCCTCGGTGATGCCGGAGCCGTAGCGCGCGGCGAAGATGCCGACGTAGACGTGGCTGCGATCAACTTCGGCGAGCGAGACCGCGCGCGGCGTATCGTCGCGGCTGCCGAAGTACTCCATGCCGTTGAAGCCGGGTTCGCGCATCCGGTGAATGGCCTGCTCCACGGCTTCGCGCTCCGGCTGCAAGTCGAGCCACGTAGAACTGACGAAGACTCTGGGTGGAGATGTTTGCACGACGGCTATAAGCTCCGTTGGCTGTCTGAATATGCCGTGAGGCAGACGTACTTATAGCATCGCCACCGCGCGGGCGGAAGAAAAATGGCCGGGTCGTTAACTACCGACCGGCGCTGGCATATCTGTAGCGGCAGTGCTTGTCTCTGCCGCTACAGATTTGGCGGCCGTCGTTCATGTTTTGCGTTTGCGCGTCGTCAACTGTTTGGCCGCGCGCGCGCCGCCCGACTCGCCCTGCTTGGTGTTAGTGGGCACGGCCGCCGGTGTGGAGGGCGAGTTGGAGCGCGGGCGTGCGGCGTTGCTGCCGCCGGCTTGTTGCGAGTCGTCGGCAAAGTATTTGTTCGCCGTCTTGCGCCGGCCGCTCAGGGCTGGTGTGGCCTGTTTGGCCGCGGTCGTTTTGTTCGGGCCTGTGCCGCGCTCGTCGCCCATCTGTTGCCCGCGCCGATTGGCGGAAATGCCCGCCTTGCTCTGTTCCTTCTTCGTCGCCATCTGTTTGCTCCTTGTTCGTCTGAGATAGTTTTCTAGCGGGTGCTTATCGCGCTAGCTCGGTTCGACCATAAATGCTAAGCCGCCGTTTGCGTCCGGCGCGTGCGCGTCAACGTAAACTTGAGGAGCGGCGGTGTCATCATCGTCGTGACCAGCACGACGATGACGATTGCGCCGTAGGTCGCCGCGTTGACGACCGGCTGCGCCGTGCCGCTCGCGTCGGGCAGCAAGAGCGTCGCGCCGACGCCCGCGAAGATCAGTTCGACCTCGCCGCGCGGCAACATGCCGACGCCGACCGCGAGCCGGTTGACTTTGCGCTCCGTCACCACCAGCCCGCAGATTTGTTTGCCTAAGACGGCCGCCGCGACGAGCGCCAACGCAAAGCCGAGCAAATGGAAGTCCGCGACCGTGCGCAGGTCAACGCGCATGCCCGTCAGCACGAAGAAGAGCGGCACGAGCAGACTGCTCACGGGCGCGAGCAGTTGTTCGAGGTCGCGCTTCTCGTGGCGCGGCAGCAACTCGAAGTGTACTTCATCCAAGACCAGCCCAGCGGCGAACGCGCCGATGATCGGTGCGAGACCCAACTTGTGCGCCGCCCACGCGAGCAACAGGCAGAACGCGCACGCGAACGCGAGCAGCACGCCGCGTCCCTCGAAACGCCCGACGCCGCCGAGCAAGCGCGGCACGACGTAGCGCCCGACAAGGATTGCGCCGACGAGAAACGCGAGCGCCTTGAGCGCGATAAGCGGCACGGCAAATGTTGAGAGCGTTGCGCCCGCGGACGCCGCCGCGATGCTGCCCGCGACGACCGCGAGCATGACGAGACCGAGCACGTCGTCCACGATAGCCGCGCCGAGAATGATACGCGCCTCGCGCGTCTGTAGCTTGTTCAAGTCGCGCAGCACGCGCGCCGTGATGCCGACGCTCGTGGCGCACAACGTCGCGCCGATGAAGACGTGCGCGAGGCGCGGCGCATCGGGTAGAAAATAAGCGGCGACGCCCCAGCCGAGCGCGAGCGAACAGAGCGTGCCCGCCAACGCCACCAGCAGCGCAGACCAACCGACAGCCAGCAATTCGCCCAACTTCGATTCCAGTCCCACCTCGAACAGCAACACGATGACGCCCAACTCCGCGAGCGCGCCGATGGTCGCGTCCGTCTTAAACGGCGCGGCCGCGCCAAAGCCCACGAGCGTCAGATTGCCTAGCACGATGCCGGCCGCAAGTTCGCCCAACACGGCCGGTTGCCCGAACCGCTCGCACACCTCGCCGCCCAACTTCGCCACGACCAGCAGCACGGCCACGCCCACGAGCGCGAGCGGCGCAAGCCCGTGCGCCGCCGCCGTTGCCGCGTCGCCTGCGGCCTGTGCGCCCGTTGTGAGCCAAAGCGTCGCCGCGCATACGCCGCCGCCAATGAGCCAATGTTGTCGTTGCATCACGCTACGAATCCGGCGCCGCGTTCAGACCATTATGTTTGTGCGCGGGCTGACCGCATCATAACGCATTGTGGTGCGCGTCGCTGCGTGCGACCTCGTGATCAGTATTTCTTCTCTAGCGCAAATTGTTTTGCCATCTGATATAAGATGACCGTACCTCATCGGTCAAAGGAGCGACGCCGCTTGCCCATCGAAATCTTCTACTCTTACTCTCACAACGACGAGAGTTTGCGCGACCGTCTAGCGCAGCATCTGGTCACGCTGAAGAACTCGGGCCTCATCGCCGGCTGGCACGACCGCAGCATCCCCGCCGGCACTGAATGGGACAGACAGATCGACGAGCATTTGAAGGCGGCCAATCTCATCCTGCTGCTCATCAGCGTGGACTTTCTTGCTTCCACCTACTGCACCGACATCGAAGTGGCCCATGCAATGGCGCGGCACGAGGCCGGCACGGCGCGCGTCATCCCCATCATCCTGCACCCGTGCGATTGGATGGGCGCGCCCTTCGGCAAACTGCAAGCTCTACCAAAGAATGCGAAGCCCGTCAGCAAGTGGACGAATCGCAACGAAGCATTCCTAAACGTGGTGCAAGGCATCCGTACCGCCATTGAGGACATGACGAATCCGCGTCCGAAAACTGCGCCCGCATCACCGGACGCGGGCATGCCCACGCCTGCCATCCGCCTGCCCGCACCTAGCGCCACACTCTACGCCGTCGCCGCACGCATCCCTAACTTCCTCGTCGTGGATTTCGTCGTGCGTAGAGATGAAGATGGCAATGACATCATCGCGCGGTTGCGGCAAGAATTCGCGCCGCAGCAGCGTCGCCTCGTCGTCTTGTGGGGCGCGGGCGGCGTTGGCAAGACGACGCTCGCGGCCGAAGCGACGCGCTCGCTGCTCGATGATTTCGCCGGGCGCGTTGTCTGGACTTCCGCGCTCGGGCGGGCGGACTTCACCCGCGCCACGCTGCTCGACGAGATCGCCACGCAACTCGACCGCGCAGACCTGCGCCCACTCGCGCCTGAGCCGAAAGCGGCAGCCGTCCGCGCGCTGCTCACCGAAGCGCCCACGCTCGTCGTGCTCGACAACTTCGAGACCGTCGCCGAAGCGGAGCAGCAGCCCACGCTCGCCGAAGCCGAGCGGCGTGCGTGTACCGACTTCCTACGCGACGCGCACTGCGCCGCGCTCATCACCACGCGCCAGAAGGTTGCCGATGCACGCAACGTCCCCGTCGCCGCTATGTCGCTCGCAGAGGCGCGGCCCTACCTGCAACTCCTGATCGCGCAGACGAGCGACCGCGCCGCCTTCGCCGCACTCGACCACGACCGCATCATTGAGACCGCCGCCCGCAACCCGCTCCTGCTGCAATGGGTCGTCGCCCAGATCGACTCGGCACAAGACCCCGCCACCGTCCTCGCCGACCTCACCCACGGCGCAGGCGATGCCGCCGAGCGCGTCTTCGCCCGCTCCTTCAATCTGCCCCAACTCACCGACGACGGCCGCGCCGCCCTGCTCGCGCTCTCGCTATTCACGCCGGACGCCTCGCGCACAGCCCTCGCGGAAGTCGCTGGCTTCGGCACAGACACGCCCCGCCTGAACGAAGCGGTGAAGCGGCTGGCATCGCTATGGTTCATCAAGACGACGGACGCAGGCAAACGGCTTGCGCTTGAAGGTCTGACCCGACAATTAGCCCTAGCACGCTTACAGAAAGACATACAGGCTGACGAATACCAACGGCGCTATGTCGCACACTTCTTGATCTACGTCGAGGCTCACAAACAACCAACGGCGGAAGATTACGACGCACTAGAAGCAGAGAAGGACAATCTGCTAGCGGCGCTAGACGTGGCGGACGAGCGGCGCGACTGGGAAAGTGTGATGTGGCTCGCTAGTGTGTTGGCTGATCCTGTCAGCGGGGTGCTGAGCGTGCGCGGATATAGAGACGAGTCGATAGACCGTGATTGTTATGGCGAGGCTATCCGGCGCAGTGAGCAGGCTGCAAGAGCGGCCGAAGCAGTAGGAGATGAGAGCGCGGCTGCGGCATTCGTCAGAGATGCTGCCATGATGTGCATGTCGCGCGGTGAGTATGAAGCGGCGCGCCAGAAATTCAATCAGGTACTGGAAGTGTTTAGGCGACATGGACATGATTGGAACATAGCCGTTACCTTGCAACATCTCGGCATGATCGCCCAAGCTCAGGGAGACTTCAATGAAGCGTGGCGCATCTACAGCAAGAGTTTGAAACTCATGCGACAGATGAGCAACCATCTTGGCATCGCCAACAGCCTGCACCAGTTGGGTTGGCTTGCAGAAGAGCAAGGCGAGCTTGGCGAAGCGCGGCGACTCTACGACGAGAGCTTGGAGATCAACAAGAAACTCGGTGATCAGCGCGGCATTGCCAGCACCCTGTACCAATTAGGTTGGCTTGCAGAAGAGCAAGGCGAGCTTGGCGAAGCGCGGCGACTCTACGACGAGAGCTTGGAGATCAACAAGAAACTCGGTGATCAGCGCGGCATTGCTAACTCGCTGCACCAGCTTGGGCTGCTCGCAGAGGAGGAAGGGAACAGAATAGAGGCAGCGTGGTTGCTGCGGAAGGCGCTGAATATCTACGAGCGGCTGAAGTCACCGAATGCGGAGAAGGCGCAGCGGAGTTTGGCGCGAGTGGAGGCAGACGGTGCATGAAGCCGGTGCAGCAAACTGCCGCGGAGCGGCAAGCTGACTTTAGCCCGGCGTTTCAACGCCGGGTATGGCGATGCCACGCCGCCCCGTCGCGTCAGCGACGGCTGAACATGCCGGGATGAGAGATGGCGAACACTTACACGGCCTTGTTCTATCACCTCGTCTTCAGCACGAAGAATCGCAGCGCGTATATTACGCCGGAGATAGAAGGTCGTGTCTGGGCCTACATCGGCGGCGTGGCGCGCAAACACGGATTGACCGCGTTGCAGGTCGGCGGCGTCGAGGATCACATTCACACCCTGATTATGACCGCGCCAACATCTGCGCCGAGCGAGATCGCCAAGTATCTGAAAGGCGACTCTTCAAAATGGCTGCACGCAACATTTCCAGCCTTGCGCGGTTTCGCATGGCAGGATGGATATGGCGCATTCACCGTGAGCAAGTCGAACGTGCCGGCCGTTATCAACTACATTCAAACGCAGCGCGCACATCATCACGGGCAGACCTTCGAGGCTGAATACCTTGAGTTATTACACCGGCATGAGGTCGCCTATGATGAACGATACTTGTGGGGCTGAGTCAGGCGTCGCTGACGCGACGCCCGTTCAAACCGCTGCCATGCCCCGGCGTTGAAACGCCGGGCTAAAGTCATCTGCCGCTCTGCGGCAAATCTGCGGCAAATGGTTACGCCTCGCGCACATGGATGGGTTCGGTCTCCGATTGATGCGCGGCTGGTTCGCGGGCGGCGGCGTCGGGCGCGAGCAGGGGCGGCGGGGGGTCGGCGACGAGTTTGTCGAGCGCAGCGTCGAGGGCTTCGTTGATGCGGGTGGCGAAGACGATGTCGAGTTCCTTGCGCACGTCGGCGGGGATGTCTTCGAGGTCGGCTTCGTTACGCGCGGGCAGGATGATGCGGCGGATGCCGGCGCGGTGTGCGGCCAAGACCTTCTCCTTGATGCCGCCGACGGGGAAGACGAGACCGGACAAAGTGATCTCGCCGGTCATCGAGGTGTTGGGGCTGACGCGGCGACCTGTCAAGAGCGACGCGAGCGCGGTTGTCATCGCCACGCCGGCCGAGGGACCGTCCTTCGGGATCGCGCCCGCAGGCACGTGCAGGTGTACGCCGTAGTGTTTGAACAACTCCGGCGAGATGCCGAACTCGGCC
>JBBRYU010000224.1:0-6916 GCA_038237345.1 Pyrinomonadales bacterium | reverse complement strand
GTCAAGATATTGTTCACACTGTCCTCCCTCATCAACAATTCATTATAAAGCATGCGGCGGCGCTTAGTGTGCCGGCCAAACAATTTTATGCTGCTGAGACTGATGCGAACTTACGCGCGAGGACGAGGCTGAGCGCACCCATAAGCGTGGGTTGATCGCCCAAGGTGGAAGCGACGATGCGCGCGGACGGGAGACCGCGCCGGATGCTGCGGTGAATAGTCTCTGTGAGCGCGTCGGCGACGAGCGGCCACGCGCGGGCGATTGCGCCGCCGACGACGACCGCTTCCGGGCTGAGACCGACGATCAAATTCGAGATGCCGATACCGAGATAGTGTGCCGTTTCGGTCAGCGCATCAATGGCGGCGCGCTCGCCCGCGAGGGCGCGGTCAACGATCTGACCGAGTCTGAGTGTGTCCGCGTGCGCACGCTGCCCCGACTGTTGGGCATAGCGCACGACCGCCGCACGACCTGAAGCGAAGGCTTCCCAGCAATCGTGATTACCGCACGAGCAAGCGACGGGCGCATCCGCGCCGATGATCATATGGCCGAACTCGCCCGCCGCCCCGCGCTCGCCGCGATAAATCTGGCCGTCGAAGACGATGCCCGTGCCGATCCCTTCGGCGACGAGCACGAGGATGAAATCGCGCGCTTCGCTCACTTCGGGTCGCCCGAACCACAACTCGGCCAGCGCGGCCGCGTTCGCGTCGTTGTCCACGATCACGTCGAAGCCGGTGGCGCGCGAGATGCGCTCGACCACCGCCCAGTCGCGCCACTTGAAATAAGGAATGTAGATCGCGCGCCCGTTGTCCGGATCGATCAGCCCGGGCAGACAGACGCCTATGCCTTCGATAGACTGCGCGTCGCCCCCTAGCGCGAACCGGCGCACGCTCTCGACGATCAACTCGGTCAACTGCTCCGGCGAATCGCAGCGCGAAAACTCTGCGCGCTCAAGTAAGCGGCCGGCCAGATCGCAGGCGGCGATGGTCGTGCAAGTGGGCGTCACGTCCACGCCGATGGCCATGCCGCCCGACGCGCGCAGCCGCAACAACGTCGGGCGGCGACCGCCGGTTGACTCGCCCTCGCCGATCTCTTCGATCAGTCCTTCGGTCTTTAAATCTTCGACGATGGTGGAGATGGTCGAGCGTTGCAAGGCGGTCTCGCGCGCGATCTCCGCGCGCGAAATCGGCTCGCGGTCACGCACGTAGTTGAGCACGATCTGGCGATTGATGTCGCGGATCGTACTGGAGCGGGCCGCCTGCGCTTTTTTCAGATCAATCCGTCGCATCTATCAACTTTCGGGGCAGCCGCTGTTGGGGTTCGTGCCCGTGGGCCTTGCTGGCGGTGAGAATCTTTACTTCGACCGGCGCACATATCTTGTAGTGCGTAGCTCCCGCCCAAGTCAACCGTTTTTCGGCGGCGGCTGCTTTGCCGGAACCGATGCGTGCGCTGCGGCGTGTGTAGAGCGCGGAAATAATTTTCAACGCTTGCGCGGCGCGCGGAGTAGTTATGTGTGAGGAGCGCCGCCGGAGGAGCGAACAGATGCCGTGTGACATTGCGCAGAGCGTTTTGATGACCGACGCGCATGCGCCCCTGTTTGAACGAGACGACGAGCGAACGGGCTTGGCCCGGTTAATCGCGCAGGCCCGCGCGGGCGACGCGGGCGCATTTGAGGACTTGATGATCTGCACGCAGCATAAAGTGGTGGCGACGGCCTGGCGCATGCTCGGCGAGCGCGAAGATGCGCGCGACGCGGCGCAGGAAGTTTATCTGCGCGTCTTCAAATATCTCGACCGCTACGATCCGGCGCAGGATTTTCACGGCTGGCTCTATCGCATCACCATCAATGTTTGCCGCGACACAGCCCGGCGTCGGCGCACGACGGATGCGGGCAGCGAATGGTTCGACGCGCCTGAGCATGACCGCGCGACTGAATCATTGATCAGTGCTACCGTGCAGAGCGATGTCGAGGCGCAGACGCTGCTCGGGCAACAACGTGCGCTCGTCGCGCGTGCGCTGTTGACCTTACCGGTGAAAGAACGGGCCGCGGTCGTGCTGCGCGATCTCGAAGGGCTTTCGACGGCAGAGGTCGCGCGCATTTTGCAGACGCGGCCCGTCACCGTGCGCTCGCAGATCAGTTCCGCGCGCACGAAGCTCAAACTCTACTGCGAACGCCTGCTGCGCCAGGGAGGGAGACATGCTTAAACGTTTATTGCACGCCTCTGCTCGGATGAACTGCGCCCGCGCAAGTGAACTGCTCCCGTTGCACATCGGCGGTGATCTGACAGCCGGACGCGCTCAAGCTCTCGCGCAACATCTACAACTGTGCGCCGCTTGTCGCGCTCAGGCGGATGAGTGCGCGGCGAGTCGCGCGTGGTTGCAGATGGGCGCACAGCCCGTATTCGCAGATGAGTTTTATGCCGACATCAGAGCGGCCGTGCTGCGCCAGATCAAACAGGAGCGGACGCCCGCCGCGCCGTTCTTTGACGCGCTCTTCAATCGGCGACTGTTATACATCGCCGCTTCAATCGCGCTGTTGTGTCTGACCGGCGCGCTCGCGTGGCGGGTTTATGACAAGCGCCAGCGGCAGCAGGCGATGGCGACAGGCACGCACACAGAACAAAGGACTAGGCCCGCGCCAACCGTAACGCCGCATCTCCTCGTGCGCGACAATCAGCAAACTGCGCATGATCAAATCGCTGAGCATAATCAACGACCGCGCTTGCGCCCCACATCATCCGGGCGCACACGCGTGCCGCGCAGCGCGCAGCCTGCTGAACTCATGCCCGTGCTGGCTGTCGCTTCGCTGCCAGCCCTCGCACCGCCGACTGCCATAACACCCAACACGGCAGCGCCAAACACGGAGATAGCACGCATCGAATTGCAGACCGCCGACCCGAACATACGCATCATCTGGCTGGCACAACAGCCGGCCGACGTTACATTCACGAAAGACCGCTAAGCTAACAGGAGGCATTTATGTTTTCGTCAAAACTAAAATTTATCATCGCCGTCATACTCGCGCTGTGCTGCGCGTCGTTCGCAACGGCGCAGCAGACGACGCAACCCGCGCCGCAATACGTGGAGAACACGGGCTTCAAGAATCGCATCTTCGAGGTCAAGCATCGCGACCCCGACAGTCTGGTGTCAGTCATCAAACTATTGACGAGCGGATTCAAAGGCGCGCAGGCGTCGGCGGATCGCAACTTCAAGACGATCACCGTGCGCGACTTCCCGGAGAACATCGCCGCCATCGAGGATGCACTCAAACGGCTCGACACGCCCGAAGCACCTATGCCTGAAATCGAGTTGCACATACACGTGCTGATCGCAACCAACGAGGGCAGTGGCGCGCCCGTGCCCGCCGAGTTAAAGGACGTGATCGGGCAGTTACAATCCACGCTCAGTTTCAAGAATTACTACCCGCTAACCACGATCATCCAGCGCGCCAAGGAGCGCGCCGGCTACAACCCGAACTTCATCCAGGGCGAGGGCAGTGCGACCATCAACTTGCCCGGCGCGACGGGGCCGCGCGATTTTCGCTACGGCTATGGCGCAAGCTCGTTAACGCTCGGCGCAAACCCGTCGGGGGCGACGACCATGCAGTTGGGCGGGCTAACGTTCTATCTCGACGGCGGCGATCTGAGTGGCAAGGCCACGATCCACAGCGACGTGGGCGTGCGCGAAGGCGAGAAGGTTGTGGTCGGCACCGCCGGGCTGAGAGACAAAGCGCTCATCCTCGTATTGACGGCGAAGCTGCTCAAATAGTAACCACGCGCCAGAGGCTTTAACCACCGATTACGCAGAGAGGGCCGCAGAGGAACGCAGAGTAAAAACTTTGCGCTCTCTGCGGCCCTTCTGCGCGCCCTTTGCGGTTAAATCACTGTCGCGTGGTCTGGCTACTGCAAGATCGGATGACCGCCGCCGCGCGAGTGATCGGCGGTCTCGCTAAACAGTCTGCGGTCATTGTGATACAGGATGAGATGCTCGCCTTCGTAGCGGACGACATCGGCCATGTGTTGAAAATCGCGGTCATGCTCGGCGACGACGAGCGCGCACGGGTCGAACGAGAAGGACATGCCGGCGGCGTAGATATAGCCGCCTTTGTCGTAGATGCTACCGACGTAAGAGGGCGCGACGTAGGCCACGTCGGGCGAGTACGCGCCCATGCTGTCACGCGTGCGGTCGGCGCGGGCGATGAAGATCGTGTAGTCGCTGTAGCTCAAATGCGAGCGATAGCCGTGCTTGCGCGCGACAGCGAAGAGATCGCTCAAGCCGTCGTCAACGGCGCGCAGAGCTGCGGCGCGCGGACTTGTGACGGCGACGACGTGCGCGCCGCGCGGCGTCTCGACGGAGAAGCGAAAGTTGTCGCCCGTGTAATGTTCAGCCTGCGCGATGACGCGCCGGTTAACGCCGCCTTGCGCCGCCGCGCGCGGGCCGAGCGCGCCACCGAAGAGCGCGACGCACGCGACGAGCGCGCTCACGCGCGAAATAATCGACCGCTTGTCCGTCTGCATAGTTGGCATCTCTCTGCTCAAAAGTTTGATGCCCGCCCAAGAGCGCGCCCGGCAGGCTACGCTGTTGAGGGGGCATCAGGTTGTAGTGCACGCCGCCGCGGGTGAACGACTTTAACGTCCGCCGGACGCCGGCCCCTGCGGCCACGCGACGCTCGCTCCGGCCGAAACGGAACGAGGGGCGCGCCGCTAAAAAACCGGCGGCTTCTTATCCTCCTTCGGCTTCTCCTTCGGCTGCTCGCGCGGAGGATTCTCCTTCGGCTGTTTGACGATGACCACCGGTGGCTTCGGCGGCGGGTCACGCTTCTGATCCTTTTGGTCAGCTGCCGCAGATGCGCCGACGGATATCACCAGAAGCATCAGGGCCGATACGAAAATGTTTTTCAGGTCTTTCATCACAGTCTGCTCTTTAGGCTCCTCATGTGCGTTTTGTTGAGACGTACATCGGAGGGAGAGTAGGAGAGACGCACATTCGTCTCACCTCAGCTTTTGAGCAAGATGGATGCCACACGCGCATAACAGCCACGTCTGGCTTTTACCGCCCGCAGTTTACGACAACAACTCAATTAGCGCACGGTATCCGGCACGTTTCATACGGTATCGTGCAAGGCGCTGGAGTAAGCACCCAGTTGAAAATGAGAGGCAGCCCTTTGAGGCTCGCGCGCATCTGCGCCGCTCGTCTCGCCGGACTGCCTGCTGCCTACTTTCTGACGACTACTCGTGCGCTGCCGACATTGCCGCTTGCGTCGAAGGCGCGGAGCGAGATCGTGTGCTCGCCCGCGCCCGCGAGTGTAAGGTCAACGGTGTAGGCTTCGCGCGGGCTGTCGGCGATGCCGTCTTCGGGGAAGACCGTGCGCCACGCGCCGCCGTCCATGCTCACATCAGCGCGCCGGATCATGCCTGCGCCGGCGTCCTCCGCCTGGAAACGCACGCGCACGCGCTCGCCGCTCACCGCCGCCTCGCCCGCGATGCGCACCGTCGGCGGGGTGTTGTCCACCGCCACCGGCTCACTCAGTCGCTCGCCCGTAAGCGCCGCGTCCAGCGCGTTGTCCAGCGCATCCATGGCGACGACTTTGAAGACATAACGGCCGTCGCCCAACGCTGCGCCGTCCATCGTGTAGAAATTGTCGCGCAGCTTATCTTTCAACAGGTGGAACGCGCCCTCGCTGAGCGCGCGATAGTAGACCGCGTATTCGAGCGTGTCGTTGTTGCGATCCTCGGCCTGCCATTGCAAAGAGAGCGCGCCGCGTTGGAACAGACGGCGCGGCGGCACTTGCGGCACGGGCGCGATGAGCGCCGGATCGAAACCCGCCGCTTCGAGGTTCGGATCGGGCTGCACCTGAATTGCGGGCTGCAAGCCGATGCCGGCCGGCAGCGTCGTGATCGCCAGCACTTCGGGCGCGACGTTGCGCGGTTGATAGGCAAGGCTCACGTTCTCGACACGCGCGTCGCTGTTCGCGGCCATTGCACGCAGGATCGCGCGCCACTGTATGAAGCGCGCACGCGGACTCGCCACAGCTGCGCCCGCCGGCTCGCGATACGGCGCGCTCCAATCGCTCCACGTCATATCGGGCCGCTCCGTGTTGCCACTGCGCGTCTGCAACTCGACCGCGCCGCGTCCCTGCCACCAGATGCGCCCCCACGCGGCGACGACCCGTGCATCGCGCACCGGCGACTCATACGTGCCCTCGCTCATCGCCTCCGCGCCGAAGCGAAACAGCTTGCCTTGATTGCTCGATGCCGCGAACACCTCGCGCCCGCGCACGACGAGCGCAGAGATTTGATCTTCGGTTGATTGAATCAAGAGCGTGTCGCGCCCGTCGTCGGTGACGGAATAGATGCGCCCCTTGTCGCTCGTGCCGATCAGGACTGAGCGGCCCTGCGGTGCGGGCGCGACCGAGAAAGCATTGATCGTGGTCGAACTCCACAACACGTCCGTGCCGCCGTCGGGCTGGATGCGAAAGACTGCACTGCGCGCGTTCTGCAGCTCGTTGCGACTACGCGTCTGCACGGGCTGCGCGCCGCCGAACGGTTGCGCTTGCGCACCAGTGTCATCAACCACCACGTTCGACGTGACGACGACAGTGCCTTGCGCGTTCCCGCCACTCGCGGCCGGCGTGCCTGGATTGGCGACGGGCGTGGACGGTCGCGCAGTCGTCGCGGCGTCGCCCAACGCGAGCGCGTAGATCGAGCCGTCGGCGGCGGGCGCGAGCGCGTGAATCTCGCGCAAAGGCGCGTCGAAGAGCGCGAACGCTTTGCCGTCGGGCGAGATGCGCAAGACGAGACCGCTCGGATCAGTGCCCGCGATCAAGTTCCCTTTCGCGTCCACCGCGAGCGAGATGACGTGCGTCTCGTTGATGTCGATCAAGAGCGACGTTTCGGGCTTCGCGCCGGCCGCGTTGACG
>JBBRYU010000223.1:0-6968 GCA_038237345.1 Pyrinomonadales bacterium | reverse complement strand
TGGTTGGCGTAAAAGATGACAGCCACTTCGTGCGCGACTTTGAAATGGCTTGCGGGCTAACACCGGCGCGCTACAGAGCGCACTACCTTTCCGCCAAGCACAACGAAGAGAACTCAGAGCAGACGAGAAAACAGAATCCGCCAATAAACGACAGCATCGGCTAATAGATTGGTCTTGTTTATCTACGAGACAAAATGTACTGTGCGTGTGTTTCGCATCCTCGTTGACGAGCCTTATCTCGTTGACCTTGTCGTGACAATCAGCCGAAGGCGGAGTAGCTATATTGTCGCTCCAACTTCTTTTAATCAGACACGCGAATCCTTGATGGAGGAACTTCTATGAAACGCTTAGCCGTCTATGCTATGTGTTCTTGCGCTGCTGTGAGCCTCAGCGTTGTGCTGGCAAGTGGAGTTGCGAAAGCCTGCGCACGCGAGGTATTTGCAGGTGGTTCAGGTAATGAGTACGTTCATTGTTCGCTGACGGGCTCGGATGCCAACTGGTGCTATTACGACTGCACATGCTCCGGGCCGGGCGACTGTGAAGACATCTACTCCGACTTGGGTTTCGAGGCTTATTGAGAATGGAGGAGCTAACATGAAACGCTTTGTGACATTTCTTGTCTCTCTCTGTGCTGTCGTAGCTTTCACCATCGTCTTGGGAAGTGGAGTCGCGAAAGCATGTCTAAGCGACATTCAGGCTAATGATGATCGCGGCGGCTTTTATTGCTCGCTGACCGGCTCAGATGCGCACTGGTGTTATTACGACTGCACGTGCCACGGGAACTGCGATGATTTATATGACCAGTTCGGGTTGGAAGCGTATTAGGCCAGCCTGCAAAAGAGGAAACCAATGCTGAGCCTGCTGCTCAGCGTAGGCGAAGTGAGTACGGCTAGCTTAGACGCCGGGACTTGGCCGCCCTGTGATGGGATTATGCGGCCAAGTTCAATCCTTGTCTGACGAGGGGCAATGCATGGGCAGTTCTCATGCAAGATGCGCGGCGTCTGGCAGCAGCCTCATTGCGACGGCGCACAGTGCGCTTGGATCCACAACTGACAGTTCGTTCTGACCTGACATTTGTTAACTTAAGCCCTGATTTTTACAGTTCAAAGGCTGGGTACTAGACGCATTATGTTGAGGGCCACCGCTTTAGTTTTAATTCGCGCACTCCTTATTAATTCATTACTGCTATCGTGCGTCTATCTGCCTAGTCGTCTATCAGGTGTGTTAGCGCACGGACAGACGCAGAAACCTAAAGCTACCCGCATCCGGCGCTATGAGCCTAATGTGTATGCCCCGCAACTCTATGCGGATAGCCTGAGCATGAAGTTCACGCTGGTTGATTTACCCGGCGCTAAACAGGCCGGCAGTTACTGGGAAGTATCATACCGTCTATACTTCATTACAGAGGCTGAGTATTGGAACGTTATCAAAGAAGCAGGGCGCAGTGGACAAGCCGGCTTGGACCCGAGCCAGTTTCCTGAAAAAATCCCGCTGGCCGACGGTAACTTTAAGGGCAAGCAGTTAGCAACGCTTAAAGACCGAACATATTTTCGAGCCGGCATAACCTTCAAGGCGAAAATACCTGATCACGCGCGGACTAAGTTTGCCGCCTTGATTACGAGCTATGCGGTCAAAATCTATGATGCGCGGCTCAAACAGACCCTATATCGTTCAAGTATGTGGACCACCAGACCGTTCGATGATGATCCCGTGCAACCTGAACCGGCGATTCCCCGGCAGGTGCTCTATACGAACTTCTTCGTCGCGCCACAAGGGGAACTTTTTGAATCGCAGTGGCCGCGAGACAATAACAATACAGACTGGCCCTAGAGGTATGTGCAATCGTGAAAACGCAGTTGAAGTGGATTGTTGCGCTGGCCCTTGTCTTCACCAGCCTATTCTGCGCCAGTTTTGTTTTCTTTTATCATCGAGCACAGAAACAACTACCAACGCCTATTGCTACGGCCGCAGCAGGCAAGCCATTGCCGGAAGCACATCTAATTGACTTGGCTGACGCGCAGCTTGATGAGCAAATGCTCCGCAGGGGGAAAGTGATTCTAGTCTTTGTCACGCCGCAATGCAGTGCCTGCGAAAAAGAGGGACAGTTCCTCCAAACCGTGGTCAATCAACGCAAGGATGTCAGCTTCTATGGCGTCGTTTCATACGGAGAGAAAAAAGAGGCGCTGGAAGCTGCCAATAGGAAATTTCCATTCAAGGTCTTCTACGACGAAGGGTTTCACTTGGCTGGCAAGCTTGGCATCCATCGAGTGCCAATCAAAATCTTTCTGGAAGATGGCTTAATCAGAAAGGCGTGGGGCGGAGCGACAACCGACGCGCCGGCAAAACTCGCTTTTACGCAGTGGCTGGAAAATCTTCAATAAGGCTCGGAGGCACAGGCTGTCTTGAGCGTTGCTGGTGCGCTGGAAAAAGAGTATGCGGAAACTAGCAGCACTTTCGCTCGGTATCTGGCTTGCGCTATCGGGTGCGACTCAGGTGACACGCGCGCAGGCCGCTTCGCAAGGGCAAGGCGGGCCGGCCAAATCACACGGTCAAACCAAAGCGGCTACAGCAATAGCCTCTGCTACTTCGCCGGAGCAGACCGGGCAACCATCGCCTGCGAGAATTGTAGACCTATTGCGGGCCGTCGCCGATAACGCGAAAGCGTGGGCCGATACGTCCGCCGCCGCCCGCATGCAAGCTCAAGTTGCTGACCTCACTTGGGAAGTTGATGCGGTGACAGCGCAGCAATACCTCACGCAAGCGTGGGCAACAGCCGGTCGGGTAAAAGAGGCGCAGCCCGACAAGTCGCGCTTCAGAAACTCTTCGTTGCGCACAGATGCAAGGCGCGAGGTGCTGCTGGTCGCGCGTCGGCGCGCCCCCGAAGTCGCGAAAAAATGGCTTGAGCAAATGGCGCAAGAGGCCGAGGCTGAGCAGAACGGACAGACCCGTGGGGTGTTTGACGACCGGACGCCGCGCAGCGCCGTATTGTTGCAACTGGCGCTGACCAGCGTAGCTGATAGTCCGCAAGCGGCAGCAGAGTTGCTAACTGAAAGCCTGCGGGACGGCATCTCTTTCGGCTTCCAGCACGTGCTCATCGCCTTACAAGAGAAGAATGTTGAGTTGGCCCAGACCGTCTTTCGCGCCGCCCTTAACAGGCTCAAGACAGCGGGTATGCTCGCGCCTGACGAACTGATGATTCTCTACGCTTACCTTTACACACCGGGCAGAGTGTTCGGGGCTAATACCACAGAGAATCGTGGCAGCACACAGATAGCTGTGGGTAGAGATCAACCACGGATCACTGCCGCCGCAGAGTTGAATCCCGCGCTGGCGCTGGAGTTTTTGCAACTAGCTGCGGATTTGCTCGTCAATGCGCCCCTGCCTTCGACAACCCTTAATCCGCAAGTAACGGCGCGCACGCAGATCAGCGTCATCGGCTTCTTGCTCATCAGGATGACAGCGCAACCGCCCGAACAATCGTTGGCGCTGCAAAGGCGCGTGCAGCAGATCGAAGCTGACGCGAAATTCTCGTCTGCGCCTATCGCCCCGGTGCATGACATGCCCACCGTCCAAGCAGGCGAGAGCCAAAAGGAATATGCTGAACGCAGGGTGGACAGCTTAGAGGAGCGCGCCGGCAAGGAGTCTGATCCACTGAGTCGTGACATAGCCTATGCGCAGGCCGCGCTGGCGACGACCGTAGAGCGATATGAACGAGGTTGGCGGCTGGCGCAAAAAATCAGCGAGCGCTCATTTCGAGATGCGGTCGCAAACTGGCTTACTTACCGGGCTACGTTGGCCGCCGTGAAAGCGGGCGACCTGGACACAGCCTATGAGTTGAATAAGAAAAATAGCGAACCGGCGCAGCGGGCCGCGAGTCTGGTGGTCGGCGCGCAGCAACTGGTTATAACCAAAGACCGGATACGCGCGGCGCAGTGGCTGCAAGAGGCGCAATCGCTCATTAAAGCTGCCGGGGCAGATGAAGACTGGACGCGCATCGCGTTCGGCGTGGTCTCCACCTACGGGCGGTTTGACAGTCTATTGGCGCTGCAAGCGTTGTCCGCTGCGATCAAGTTGATGAATCAGACGCCAACTGCGCACAGTACAGACGAGCGTGCGCCGCTGGTTAAGCGCTTCTCGGGGCTGACGCTGCAAGACTTCAATTATGGCACTACGGGGTTTGGGCTAGCGTCAGCCGTCGGCTCGTTTCAGCCGGAACAGTTTGAAGATGTGCTGGGCCGACTAAACGACCTCACCTCCGCCGAAGCGCGGGGCATAGCCGTCGTCACGCTCTGTCGCAGCTATCTTCAAGGCGCACGCAATGCGCGTGCAACGCCTACCGCACCGCTATAGGCCTCTCTTTCCTCGATTACGTCCGAACCGATTATCGCCGCTCCCTTTCCCCGTGCGGTCTAGCTGCGCCCGTTGCCTGAGCATGCAGATAGCGCAGTGCGTCACGCGGGCAAGCGGGCCTACGGCGCGCGTCGCCCCGCCTTTTGTTCTGTGCCCATCTGCCTATATTGCCGACTATCGGACGGTATGCGACTATAAAGCCGCTGCCACATGGTCAAAGAAAAGCCAACGCCGGAAAAAGAGCCGCCGCACGGACGTGTGGTGTACAGTCGCCTCCATGCCGAGGGTGAGGGCGGGGCTGAAGCGCGCACGCCTGCGTCGCCGGGCGGCGGCTTGCACCTACCGGGTGGGGGCGAGGTCGAGCCGTTGCTGCCGTTGTTGCTCGGCAGTTTCTTGTTGCTCGTCGGCGTAGTCGTCGCGCTCGGCTGGATGAGCGAGAGCGAGGTGCGTTCGGTCAGCTCTAACGTGCAACTTTCCGAGCGCGGCCAAGGGGTCAAGATCAAGGCGCTGCTGCAACTGCGCGATGCGCTGGTCACGCTTGATAGCGAAGCGCACACGCGCCAGGAGCAGTTGACGCGCCGCGAACAGCAGGGCGACTTCATCATCCCGTTTGAATTGAAACTGGGGCGCGCGCGCGACAATCTCAGAGCGCAACTGCCGGGCTTCGACCGTCTGCCGCTGGCGCAGACCGAACCGGGCCGCGCCTTCCGCCGGACGCTCGAAGAGTATCTACACGTCACCGAGGATGCGCGCACCTATTCGTTTGAAGGCTTCCCGCGCTTCCGCGATCTCAGCGCGCAGTTGGATCAGTTTCTTGAGCAGACCGCGCGCGAGGGGGAAGACCTCGTGCGCCAGCGTCTGCTCTTGGAGGAGCAGGCCGCCGAGCGCATCCGCTGGTTGGCGTTCGCTGCCGCCGCGCTCGCCGTGTTCATCGCCGCGTTCGCCGTCTGGGAGTTGCAGCGGCGTTTCCGCGAGTTGCGCGCGAGCCTCACGGAGTCGCGCCGCGAGCGCGCGTTCAGTGCGCAGATGCTTGAAGGCATGGTCAGCGCCGTCGCCGCGCTCGACGCACAGGCGCGCATACGTAGCGCCAACCGCGCCTTCTTCCAACTCTTCCCGCGCGCGGCCGTGGGCGCGGCCGTCCACGACGAGATCGCCGACGCCGAAGGCATGAAGCTACTCGCCGCCGCGACCGTCGCACGTGTCACGAGTGCGACCTATCACGGCCGCTGGCTGCTCAATGCGAAGAGCAACACGAACGGCGACGGCGACGGCGACGCGCCACCCGCGCCGCGCAGTTTCGACGTTTACTCGTCGCCGCTCGACCTCGACGGCCAACAGGGCCAAGTGCTGACGCTCGTGGACGTGACGCAAGCGGCCGCGACCGAAGCTGAATTGCGGCGCAAGACATCGCTCGCGGCTGTGGGGCAAGCGGCGGCGCAGGTCGCGCACGAGATCAGAAATCCGCTGGGCAGCATACGGCTCGGCGTCGCCATGCTGCGCGACATGACGGGCGATGCGGAGGCGCACAACACCATCGATCTGGTCGAGCGCGGCATCGCACACTTAAACAAACTGACCGTGGACGTGACCGAGTTCTCGCGCGACCGCGAGCTTGCGCTGGCCGAGACGGACATCCACGAACTACTCGACGCCAGCCTCGAGCTCGTCGCCGAAAAAATCCAGGCGAAAGAGTCGCGGGTCGAACGCCACTACACGGACAAACCCCTCGTCGGCGCGCTCGACGCGGATCAACTCCGCCAAATCTTCGTTAACCTGCTCGCCAACGCCGTGGACGCAAGCGACGCACGCGCACCCGTCCATATCACCACCCAGTACATCACGATGCAGCCGACTGATGGCGGCGCAAACGGCGACCACGCGCCTATCTCCGGCACAGTGCCCGCCGCCCGCGTCACCATCGCGGATCACGGGCACGGCATGGACGAACACACGCGCGCACGCATCTTCGAGCCGTTCTTCACCACCAAGAAACTCGGCACGGGCCTCGGTCTCGCCATCGTCAAAAAGATCATCGAACAACACAACGGGCGCGTCTCCGTCGAGAGCGCGCCCGGTCAAGGCACAAGTTTTCACGTCGAGCTACCGCTCAAGCAGAATCAGTAAACTTTATTCCTTGATACTTGCTAGTGCGGTGCGGGCGGCGGCGACGGTGCGGTCGAGCAGTTCATCGGTGTGCGCGAGGCCGATGAAGGCGGCCTCGAATTGCGAGGGCGCGAGGTAGACGCCTTCGTTGAGCATGGCGTGGAAGAAGCGGCCGTAGATGGCGCGGTTGCTGCGGTCGGCGGAAGCCCAGTCGGTGACGGGGTCGTTGGTAAAGAAGGTTGTGAACATCGAGCCGACGCGGTTGGTGACGGTCTGTATGCCGGCCGCTTGCGCCGCTTCGGTGAGCGCGGCGCAGAGGTGTGCGCCCGCGCGTTCGAGTTGTGCGTAGACCGCTTTGTCGCGCAGACGTTTGAGCGTGGACAGCCCGGCGGTCATGGCGAGCGGGTTGCCGGAGAGCGTGCCCGCTTGATAGACGGGGCCGGCGGGCGCGATGTGACGCATGAGGTCGCGGCTCGCGCCGTATGCGCCGACGGGCAGACCGCCGCCGATGATCT
>JBBRYU010000222.1:0-6969 GCA_038237345.1 Pyrinomonadales bacterium | reverse complement strand
TGGTCTGAGCAGCACCCCGCGCACGACCGAGAAGATGGCCGTGTTCGCGCCGATGCCGAGCGCCAGCGTCAGCACCGCGACGAGCGCGAAGCCCGGACTCTTCCACAGCAGGCGGACGCCATAGCGCAAGTCCTGCCAGATTGTGCCCATGCAGCCAACCTCCAAAAGCAGTGACAATTGACGAGTGACAAGTGACAAGTTGTTGTCTTAGCTTGTCACTCGTCACTCGTCACTTCATTCGTATCTCAAGGCCACCATCGGATCGACTTTCGTCGCGCGCCGCGCCGGGATGTAGCAGGCGATAAGCGCCACCATAATCAGCAACAAGGGCACGCCGACGAACGTGAGCGGGTCGGTCGTGCTCACGCCGTAGAGCAGGCTGGCCAGCACGCGGGTCAGAGCGAGTGCGGCGACGAGGCCGACGCCGACGCCGATCACGGCCAGCGCCAAGCCCTGCTTGAGTATCAGGCGCAACACGTCCGCCGCTTGCGCGCCCAAGGCCATGCGGAGGCCGATCTCGTGCGTGCGTTGTGTCACCGTGTAGGCCATTACGCCGTAAAGACCGAGCGCGGCTAGTAACAACGCCGTGCCCGCGAAGACGCCGAGCAGCACCACGCTCAGCCGCCGTTGCGCGACCGAGCGGGCCAGCAATTGCTCCATCGTCGCTACCTGCGAGAACGGCAGTTCCGGGTCTAACGAACGCACCGCCGCGCGCACGGCCGGCACGAGGCTCAATGGATCGCCATTCACCCGCAGCACCAAGCGCATGCGCCCCTGCGGACTTTGTTGATATGGCGCATAGACCTCCGGTTTAGCGTCGATGTCCAGTCCGAAGTTGCGCACGTCGCCCACCACACCGGCAATGGCGATCCAATCGCCCTGCGCATTCGGGCCGAGTTTGACGCGCTTGCCGATAGGGTCTGCGCCGGGCCAGTATTTATGGGCCATGGTCTCGTTGATCAGCACCACCTGCGGTGCGTCCGGCTTGTCGCGCTCGCCCAACTCGCGCCCCGCGCGCAGAGGGATATTCAACGCGCGAAAGTAGTCGGACGTGACAACGCGGAAATGCACCTCTTCCTGTTGCCCGGCAGCGCTGGGCCGGCCCTCGACGAGCAGCCCGCTCGTCGAGCGATCACCGGCCAACGGCAGACGCGAGATCGCACCCGCCGCACGCACGCCCGGCAGCGCGGCGACGCGCTCCACCAGTTGTCCATAGAAGGCAGCGACCTGCGGCGCTGCGGCGTATTTACTTTCCGGCAAAGACAACTGCATCGTCAGCACATGGCCCGGATCAAAGCCCGGCGCGACCGCCTGCAAGCGCAGGAAACTTTTGATCATCAGACCCGCGCCGGTCAGGAGCACGAGCGCGCAAGCAAGTTCCGATACCACGAGCAAGCCCCGCAATCCGCGTCGCCCCGTCGCTCCCCGCCCACCTTCTTTGAGCGCCTCTTGTACATCCGTCTTCGAGGCCGCCCACGCGGGCACGAGACCGAAGATGAGGCCGGTCAACAACGTCATCAGGAACGTGAAGCCGAGCACGCGGCCGTCAACGCCGATGTGTTCCGCGCGCGGGATGCTGGCCGCGCCAAGTCCGGCGAGCAGATCGACGCCCCAGAGCGCAAGCAGCAATCCGGCCGCGCCACCCGTCAGGGCGAGCAACATGCTCTCCGTCAGCAACTGCCGCACGAGTCGCAGCCGTCCAGCACCGAGCGCCGCGCGGATCGCCATCTCTCTCTGCCGCGCGGCGGCGCGCACAAGCAGGAGATTGGCCACGTTCGCGCACGCGATCAACAACACGAAGGCCACCGCGCCGAGCAACACGAGCAATGCGGGCCGGACGCTGCCCACGAACTGATCTTGCAGCGTGATGACGTTGACGCCGTAGCCGGCATTGGTGTCGGGATATTGTTGTTCCAGTTGGCGCGCGATGGTGGCGAAATCGGCCCGCGCTTGCGCGAGCGTCACGCCCGACTTGAGGCGGCCGAGCACGCGCAGGAAATGGCGCGCACGCATCGTCGTAAGTGATCCGTTGAGGTTCGCCCACCATAACTCCGACTCCTCCGGCAGTTGAAACTGCGGCGGCATGACACCAACCACATCGAAGCTATCGCCGTCGAGCGTGAGGTGCTGGCCGATGACATTGGGAGCGCCCCCGAAGCGGCGCTGCCACAACCCGTAGCTGATCACCACCTCTGTGCCGGCCGCCTCGGAGGCGCTGAACGTGCGCCCGCGCAACGGCTGCGCGCCGAGTAGCGTAAAGATGTTCGGCGCGACCCCCGCACCGATGAGCCGTTCCGGCTCGCCGCCGCTCGTCACGTTCACGCCCGCAGGCTGGGCGTAATAGGCTAACTCGGCGCACACACCGTTCTGCTTCTGCCAGTCGGCGAAGTTGGCGGGCGCGACCGGATTGCGGTCGTTGCCCTCCTGCGTATCGTTCTCCCACAGCATCACCAGCCGGGCGGGGTCTGTGTAAGGCAGCGGGCGCAGCAGCACTGCATTGACGACGCTGAAGATCGCCGTGTTCGCCCCAATGCCTAATGCCAACACCGCTACTGCGATCAACGCGAAGCCCGGCCTCTTCCACAGCGTTCGCAGGCTATACCGCAAGTCTTGCCATAGACTGTTCATCACAGACCCTCTTACGAATGCGGAAGGCGAATTTCGGTTGCGGATTTAAGGAGTCGGAGTGCCTTGTCGATCCGCAATCAGAAACCCGCAATCGTTCTATTCATATCTGAGCGCCACCATCGGATCGACTTTCGTCGCGCGGCGCGCGGGCAAATAGCTGGCCACGAAAGCCACGCCGACGAGCAGGAGCGCCATGCCGCTGAAGACGAGCGGATCGGTCGCGCTGATGCCATAAAGCAAACTGGCGAGCGCGCGGGTTAAGGCGAACGAGATCGCCAAACCTAGCCCGACGCCGACGAGCGCGAGACGCAATCCCTGTTGCATGATCAAGCGCAGCACGTCCACCCTTTGCGCGCCGAGCGCCATGCGGATGCCGATCTCGCGCGTGCGTTGCGCGACCGCATAACTGACCACACCGAAGACGCCCACCGCCGCGAGCAACAGACCCAACAGACCGAGCGTACCGACGACCGTCGCTGCCAACCTGAGCGGCATGATCGAGAAACCGATCTGCTCGGTCATCGGCATCACGTTCAGCAGCGGTAAATCTTTGTCGAGCGCGCTGACCTCTTGGCGCACGGCGGCAAGCGCGTGCGCGGCGTTGCCCGGCGCGGTGCGGACGTGCAGTGTCATCTCGCCCGCATATGATTGCTGCAAGGGCCGGTAGAGATAGGGGCGCGCGGCTTCGCCGAGCGTCTCGTATTTTGCGTCTTTGACGATGCCGACGATCACAACGCGCTCCGCCTGCCCATCATCGTCGCCGCCAAAGGTGAAAGTTTGCCCGAGTGCCGCCGATACGTCCGCGCCGGGATAGAAACGACGCGCCATCGTCTCGTTGATGATCGCCGCCTGCGGCGCACCCTGTCTGTCCGTCTCGTTGAATGTGCGCCCGCGCACAAGCGGCATGTTGACGGTCTCGAAGTAGTGGCCGTCAACGATGTTCAAGCCCACCATCAGCGCACGTTGGCCGGGCGGCGGCTCGTGGCCGTTGATGTTGACGCCGGTCATCATGTTGTTGCCGTTGAGCGGAATCATGCGCGCGAGGCTGGCGGCCTGCACGCCGGGCAGAGCCGCGACGCGCTCCGTGAGTTGGCGATAGAACTCGCGCCCCTTCGGCTCGTCGTAGCCTTGCGTGCGCAGGTCGAGGGTGACGGTCTGCACGTTGTCGGGCATGAAACCCACCTCTATCGAACTCGCGTTGCGCAAGCTACGCAGGAAGAGACCGGCGGTGACGAGCAGCACGAGCGAGATCGCGATCTGCGCGACGACGAACACGTTGCGCGTGCGCGAGCGCTGCAAGCCGCCGCCGGGCGTGTCGCTCTTGAGCGCGGACAGCACGTCGGGCTTGGACGCTTGCAGCGCGGGAGCTAAGCCGAAGAGCAAGCCCGTCACGAGCGAGACTACGAGCGTGAAGAGCAGCACGCGCACGTCCACGCCGAGATCGAATGAGATGGGCACGTCGGCGGGCGGCTTGAACGCCAGCAACAGATCGGTCGCCCAGACGGCGATGAGTACGCCGGCCGTGCCGCCGAGCAGAAAGAGCAACATGCTCTCGATCAATAACTGACTGATCATCTGCCGCCGACTCGCGCCCAACGCGCGACGGATGGCCATCTCTTTGCGCCGTGCGCTGGCGCGGGCGAGGGTCATCGCTCCGACGTTGGCGGACGCGATTAGCAGCACGAGGCCGACAACGACCATGAGGATCGCCATGAAGCCAAGCACCGCGCCGCGCACTTCACCGGGGATCGTGCTGGCCGCGCGCACGTCAACGCCGAGGCCGCGATTCGTCTCTGGAAAAGCTTGCGCGAGTTGCGCCGCCTGCGCGCCGAGTTCCGCTTGCGCCTGTTTCGTCGTCGCGCCGTCTTTGAGTCGGCCGGTGACTTGCAGCCAGCGCGATTGGCGGCTCAACAACTGCCCGCCCGGCCGCGTCTCAGCCTGCATCATCAACGGCACCCACACGTCCGGCGTTAAGCCAACCCACGTGCCCCGGAAACCTTCGGGCGCGACACCGACGACGGTGAAGGCATGCCCATCGAGTGTGATCGTCTTGCCGACTAAGCTTGGGTCTGCGCTGAAACGCTGCCGCCACAAGCTCGCGCTGACGACCGCGACCGGATGTGTGCCGGGCGTCTGATCTTCTTCCGGCAGGAAGAAACGACCTTGTAAGGGCTTTGTGCCGAGCACGTCGAAATAGTTACCGGAGACGATCATGCCGAAGAGGCGTTCGGGCTGCGCGCCGGCGTTCAGGCTAAGCGGAATGCCGCTATAGGCCATCAGGCCGGCGAAGGTCTTGTTCTGCTCGCGGTAGTAGGCGTAGTCGGGATAAGAGAAGGTGTGATAGCTGCTACCGTTCGCTTCGGTGGCGTGTACGTCCACGAGGCGCGCGGGCTGTGCGATGCCGGGCAGCGGGCGCAACAGAACGGCGTTCACCACGCTGAAGATGGTGGTATTCGCGCCGATGCCGATGGCGAGCGACAGCACCGCCACCAACGTGAAGCTTGGCTGCTTCCACAGCAAGCGCAAGCCATAACGCGCGTCCTGCCACAGTGTGTTCATCGTTGTCATTCCTCTCGCTTGCGGATTAAGCAAGAGTGTCTTTAATCCGCATTCCACAATCATTCGTATCTGAGCGCCACCATTGGATCGACTTTGGTTGCGCGCCGCGCCGGGACGTAGCAGGCGATGAGTGCCACGAGCAGCAACAGCAACGCGATACCGGCGTAGGTCAACGGGTCGCTCGCGCTCACTTCGTAGAGCAGGCTCGTCATGACGCGCGTGATGGCGAAAGCGCCTAAGAGGCCGACGCCGATGCCGACGAGCGCGAGCGTCATGCCCTGCCCGACGACGAGCCGCAGCACGTCGCGCGCGGTTGCGCCGAGCGCGAGGCGTATGCCGATCTCGTGCGTGCGCTGCGTGACCGAGTAGGCCATCACGCCGTAGAGGCCGAGCGCCGCAAGCGCAAGCGCGACGCTAGCAAAGACGCCGAGCAGCAGCAGGCTGAACCGGCGTTGCGCGACCGAGGCGGAGATTAGTCGCTCCATCGGTATAACCTCCGGCAGGTACACATCGCGCTCAACTGTGCGTAGCGCGTTGCGCAGGGCGGCGGCGACGGCGCTGCTTGTGCCCGCGCCCGTCGTGCGCGCGACGAGTGTCATGCTGCGCTGCGGCTCTTGCCAGAAGCATGTGTAGTATTCAGGCGCGGCGTGCGCGTCGAGGCTCGTGTGGCGAATGTCGCCGACGATGCCGACGATCTCGTGCGCCACTTCGTCGTCGCCCAGTTTGATCCGTTTGCCGACGGCGTCCTCACCGGCGAAGTAGCGGCCCGCGAGGGCTTGGTTGATAACGACGACCGGCGGCGCGTCGGGCCCGTCCTGTTCGGTGAGGCCGCGCCCCCGCCGCAACGGGATGCCAAGCGCGCGGAAGTAGTCGGACGTGACGACGCGCGCCCCGCCGGACGGGTAATGACCGGGCTGTGGCTCGGGCCGGCCGTCAATCGTGAAAGACGCATGGCTGTTGTTGCCGCTAAACGGCAGCATGCTGGTTGCGCCCACCACTTCGACGCCAGGCAACGCATGCACCTGCTCGAAGACACTCCGGTAGAACGCACGCTGCTTGTCCGCATCGCCGTACTTCACGCGCGGCGGCGACACATCCAACGTCAAAGCACGCGCCGGCTCGAACCCCGGACTGACGTGGCGCAAACGCTCGAAGCTCTTTAGCAATAGCCCCGCGCCGACGAGCAACATCAACGACAAAGCTATCTCGCTGATCACCAGCAGACTGCGTACGCGGTTGCGATGCAGGCCCGCGCTCGATCCGCGTGCGCTTTCCTTCAACGACTCGTTCAAGTCCGGGCGTGAGGCTTGCAGCGCGGGCACGAGGCCGAACAAGAGGCCTGTCAAAAGCGACACCAGCAGCGTGAAGCCGAGCACGCGCCCGTCCAGATTAATCTCCTGTATGCGCGGCAGATCGGCCGGGCTGGCGGCGACGAGCAGGTCAACGCCCCACAGCGCTAACAACAAGCCCAGCACGCCGCCGGCCAGCGCGAGCAGCACGCTCTCGGTCAACAACTGCCGCACCACCCGCCAGCGCGTTGCGCCAAGCGCCGTGCGGAGCGCGATCTCTTTCTGCCGCGCCGCCGCCCGCGCGAGCAACAGATTGGCCACGTTGGCGCAGGCGATCAGCAACACGAAGCCGACCGCGCTCAACAACACGAGCAACGCCGACCGCGCGTGCCCGACCAGCGTCTCCTGCAACGGCACGACTTGAAAGTTTGGATTGTTGTCCGAGTCCGGGTGCGCGGCTTGGCCCAACCGCGCTGCAATCGTGCTGAGTTCG
>JBBRYU010000221.1:0-7042 GCA_038237345.1 Pyrinomonadales bacterium | reverse complement strand
TGCGGGCGAACTTTGGCCGCGCTCAAGCCCGGCGGCGCGGGGGCAGTGTAAGAGTCGAAGGCGGGGGCTTGCAACGGCGAGCCGCCGCCGGGCCAGAAGCCGTGGCTGATAGCTTCGTGCGAGTATGCCTCGCGGGTAATGGCGTCGGCCTCTGCGCGCTCCGGCGCACGCCGGCCGGAGAAGCGCGTCACGGCCAGATCGAAGCTGCCCCAGAAGAAATGTACGGGGCTGACTTTCCCGATGAAGCGCGCCCGGAATTCCTCGAAGACACGCGCCGCTTGCACCAGAATACGCCAGAAGCGATGAGCATACTCCGCGTCGTAAGCCGCATGTTGCCGATCCTGCTCGAACGGGATGGGTGCGGGTACTTCCACCGGCGTCGTCCATATCCGCACCTCAATGTTTAGCTCGCGCAACGTGGCCATCAACTCGTGGTAGAAGTCTGCCACGGTGCGGGGCGCGAGGGCGAGCGTGCGTTTCGCGCCATCGCTGCACTCAATAAGCAGTTGATGCGCGATGAAGTCGAACTCGATCTCGAAAGTGCGATGCGCATACGGCATGGCCGTGGTGGTAAGACCGCGCGCGGTCACGTACAGTGGCACGTTCCACCAATGATTGGTTAAGGGCGTTTGCGCGAGCCGGATTTTGCCGACGATTTGCGTCCACATATGCAGCGTCGCATACGTATCCTGCCATGCGGCAAGCGGCAGGCTCGGCCAAATTTCGAGCTTAGCAGGGACGACCTTTGCACTGGCATCACTCATTGAAAACTCCGTTCAGCGTGGGCGCACAGTTATGCGTTCGTCTGCGACCCCGCGAGTTTGTTTTGTTTTCCCTTTGCATGCTGGGCCGATTGATTGGCTATGCCGACACCAGATGCGCCGCCAGCGGCATATCCACGACCTCCCACGCCGATTCATCGCGCAGCAGTTTCGTCATCAACATCGCGTGGAAGATGTGCCCGCTGCGTTCGGCGCGGACGAGACCGAGGAGCGGCATGCCGAGCAGCGCGAGGTCGCCGATGATGTCGAGAATTTTGTGTCGCACAAATTCGTCGCGTGTGCGCAAAGGTTGCTCGTTCAACATGCCGTCGGGCGTGAGCACGATGGCGTTGTCAATCGAGCCGCCGCGGATGAGGTTCGCGCGGCGCAGGGCTTCGATCTCGTCGGTGAAGCCGAAGGTGCGCGCGGCGGCGATCTCGCGGTTGAAGCCGGCGGGGTCGAGCGCGTCGAAGCGCAGGCGCTGTGTGCCGATGAGCGGATGCGCGAAATCGATCCGGCAGTCAATCTCGTAACCCTCGTGCGGTTCGACGCTCATGCGGCGTGCGCCTTCGGCGACCGCGATCTTTTTGCGCACGCGCAACGCGCGCCGCGTCACCGGTTGTTCGACCACACCTGCACGCTCGAGCAACTCGGTGAACGGCTCGGCCGAGCCGTCCATGATCGGCACTTCGAGGTTATCAACTTCGATATAGACGTTATCCACGCCGCCGCCGCGCAGGGCCGCCAACAGGTGCTCCACAGTAGCGAGCGAGACGCCCGTGTGCATCAGCGTCGTCGCATAACTCGAATGCGCGACGCATTCGACCGTGGCGGGCAACTCGAAGTTGTCGAGGTCTGTGCGGACGAAGATGTAGCCGGTGTCGGGCGGCGCGGGGCGCAGGCGCACGTGGACGGGCACACCCGTGTGCAAACCCAAGCCGCTCGTCGCGGCGGCGCTGGCTAACGTGGTCTGTTTGATCAAAACGCGGCTTGATCCTTTTAGCAGCCGGCACGCCTGCGCAGCGTGTCGCTTGTTGGAGCGCAAAAGAAGATGGCAATGACTGTGCCGCGCGGTGCGCCGTTGCAGAAACTGCGGATCAATCTGCACTTCGCCGGCTTGCGGCGTGTGCTGACACCGGCTGATGTTGCGGCGCGGCCACGCCGGCGGCGCTGTCTGCGGCACGCGCGCAACACTACGCGGGCGGGCTGAGCAGGGGCTGTGCCTGACTATGTTGACAGTATGAACAGCATTTCATTAGGATGAGCCGCCAAGTTTTGACAAACGTCATCTGTCGCATGGCATAAGCTTCGCCCAAGCAGTACGTCCGGTCGCGTATAACTACGCGGCGACCTCGTCAGCGCAACCGCGCACGTTCGTGCAGAGCATTATTCGCCAGCAAGATTTCATAGGAGTCGTTCAGCAGCACGCTGTCCCAGCTTCCGGCAGCAGGAGAAAAATATGCGTCAGCACTTCTTACGGCCCGCCGCGCTGTGGGCCATCAGCTCTGTTTTCTGTCTCTGCTACTTCGCTGCGCTAACTGTTCAGGCGCAGACGCAGATCACGACCGGCGTCATTCAAGGTCTCATCACGGATGAGCAGGGCGCCATCCTCCCCGGCGCGAGCGTCGAGGTGAAAAACGTTGACACCAACGCGGCGCAGACGTTCGTCACCAATGACGACGGCCGTTTCGCCTTCCTGCAATTGCCGCCCGCGCGGTACACGCTGACCGTCGCCAAGTCGGGCTTCGCTACGCTCGCGCAGGAGGCCTTCTCGCTCACGGTCGGCCAAGCCGTCACGCTCAACCTGAGCATGAAGGTATCGAGCATTGAGGAGCGCGTGACGATCACGGCCGTGCCGACGATTGATACCAGCAAGACCGAAGTCAGCACGACCATCAACGAGCGTTCGGTCAGCAACCTGCCTGTGCTGGGCCGCAAGTTTGAAGATTTGTTGACGCTGACGCCGGGTGTCTCCGTCGTGCAAGGGCCGGACGGCGACGAGATCACCTTCGCCGGCCAGCGCGGCGTCTTCAATAACGTGAGCCTCGATGGCGGCGACTACAACAACGGTTTCTTCGGCGAGCAGTCGGGCGGGCAGCGCGCCGCCATCGACATCCCGCTCGACGCCGTGCAGGAATTTCAGGTCGTCGCCACCGGCGCGACCGCCGAGTTCGGGCGCACGGCGGGCGGCGTGGTCAATGTCGTCACCAAGTCTGGCACGAACGAAGTGCATGGCGGGCTGTTTCACTTCCAACGGCTTGAAAAGTTGACCGCGCACACGTCCGACGGCCAGTCGCTCAAGGATTTTCGCCGCGAGCAATTCGGCGGCAACATTGGCGGCCCGATCAAGCGCGACAAGGTGTTCTATTTCGTCGCCTTCGAGCAGATATTCGAGAACCTGACGCGCGCGAACCTGAGCGTACAGACCGGGCCGACACCTTGCCCGGTGCAAAGCCCGACGATTCTCGGCAACGAGGCGCTCATCAACAGCAACACGGATTGCCAGCGGCTCTCCCTTTTAAACTTCATCCGCGCGACGCGCCAGCAGGAAGAGGGCCTGCCCGTCAAACGGCCCATACGCAACTCGGCCATCCTCGGCAAGCTTGATTGGAACGTGAGCAACAACAACAAGCTCACCATCTCGCACAACTTCGACTACTCGCGCAACGAGAATCAGACGTTCGACGTGAGCACCTACGGCAACTCGGCCAACGGTATCGAAGGGCCTTCAAAGATCAACAACTTCAACGTGAACCTGTTCACCACCGTCGCGCCGACGAAGGTGAACGAGTTCCATTTCACCTACGGGCGCGAAGTGCGGCCGCGCGCGGCCACGCCGTCGAACGTGCCGGCCGACACAGCCATCGGCTTTGCGACGACGTTCCGCTTCGGCAATCCGTTCTTCATCCAGCCGGGCATTGACGAGACGTTCTGGCGCACGCAGTTCCGCGACAACTTCTCGATCATCGCAGGCGCGCATACCGTCAAACTCGGCGGCGAGTGGGTACACAGCCGCAACTCGCAAGTCTTTCGCGGCTTCTTCAGCGGGCGCTACATCTTCGACTCGGTCGCGGGCTTCTTGCGTTACGCTTCACCGCCGGCCGCCGGTGGCTTCGGCCCTAGCACGGTCGGCTGCTCCAACGGCACATACGTGACCGCGCCGGCGACTTGCCCGGCCGGGACGACCGCCACGGGCGGCCCGCTCCTGCTCTATCTACAAGGCGCGGGCTTGACCGGCCCCGCGACCGACGCGGCCGGTTTCTCCGACATCAAGAACGAAGACCTCGCGCTGTTTGCGCAAGACAGTTGGAAGGCGCGGCCCAATCTGACCTTGAACTACGGACTGCGCTGGGAAGCGCAAATCTTCCCCGCGCCGGTCGTGCCGCCCAGCCAGACGGCCTACGGCAGATTCCTCAACGATCCGCGCTTCCCGTCCGACGGCACGCTGCCCAGTCCGAAGCGTGAGTTCCAACCGCGCGTAGGCCTCGCGTGGGACATTGCGAGCAATCAGAAATCCGTGCTGCGCGCCTCTTACGGCATTTACAACGCGCGGCAAAACATGCTCTCGCAGGTCGGCTCGATCACGACCAATGGCGTGCAGCAGCAGACTATTTTCCTGAACACGCCGATCATCTCGTCGGGCGTGCCCGGCCCCACTTGGCCCGGCTTGGTCACGCCGCCCGCGACCGTGTCGCCTTGCACAGCGGGCAGTGTGACTAACCCGTTCCCGTGCTTCACGGGCGTGCGCGTCTTCAGCCGCGACTACGCCAACCCGCGCATCTACACGACGAACGTCGCTTTCGAGCAAGAGGTCGCGCACAACCTGTCGCTGTATTTCGACTTCACGCACGCGAAGGGCGTCCACCTGACGCGCTTCCTGAACGTGAACCGCAACGGCTTCTTCGCGCCGTTTCTCGGCGAGGTGGCCGTGACGAGCGCGGTCGGCAAGTCGCTCTATCGCGGCTTCACGGCCGGCGTGCGCAAGCGTCTGAGTCACGGCTATCAGTTCGAGGCCAACTACGTCCTGTCGAAAGATCGAGATGATGATTCAAACGAGCGCGACCCGTTCACCGACCGCTCGTTCGACCTCAACAACCTGCAACTCGACTACGCGCTCTCCGACCGCGACATCCGCCACAAGTTCAACTTCTACACGAACGCGGAACTGCCGTGGGGCTTGGAGGGCAACGCGCGCGTGCAGGCGCGTAGCGCGCAGCCGATCACGCCGGGTGTGCGCACGGCCACGAACCGCAACACCGCGCGCAAGGACAACAAGTTCTTCACCTTTGATTGGCGTTTGCAGCGCCCGTTCCACTTCAGCGAACGCACTGCGCTCATCCCCATCGTCGAGATGTTTAATACCTTCAACAACGCGAACAACATCAATCCGCTCTCGACGCCGGGCCTGTTCAACTTCGACGGCTTCCTGCGGCAGGGCGTCGGCGATCCGCGGCAGTTGCAACTGGCCGTCAAGTTCGTATTCTAAGAAGCTGTTGGCCCCGTCCCTAACGGGACGGCATGTTTGTAGCTTTTCTTGCTTATCTCCAAGCTCCGGAGGAGCGGAATGTCCACATTCCGCTCCTCCGGAGCTTGGTAGTTATCGCGTGTCGGTAGGCTACAAACATCCCGCTCCTCCGGAGCTAAGAGTTTGCAAACAGCCTCTAGCGACCGCAAGGCAGGACAGCTTTCCCGCAGAGTATCGGGGTGATGAAACCGAAATCAGTTGCACAACTCTACGACGAGATCGGCCGCAAGTACAGCGCGAACAAATCGCTGGCCATCAGCGACTACACCGAGTTCCCAGCGATCATCGCGCTCGCAGGCAACGTCAAGCGTAAACGTATTCTCGACGTAGGCTGTGGGCCGGGCCGGCACGCCTGCGCGCTGCTTGACGGTGGCGCGATTGTGACCGGCATCGACATTAGCGAAGAGATGTTGCAGGCGGCGCGTGCGCGTTGCGGCGGGCGCGGCCATTTCTTCCGCGCAGATTTCGAGCGCGTGAAATTCCCGCGCGCTTCATTCGACCTCATCACCGCGAGCCTGTGCTTGATGTACTCGCCCGCGCTCGATCCCGTCTTTCAGAACTTTCGCGCGTGGCTGCGGCCGGGCGGGCGGCTGATCTTCTCCATCTATCATCCCGTCCGCTTCTTTCAGAAAGTGCCCGACTTCGATTTCTCGCGCAGACAAAGAGTTTGGCTGCACCTACAAGGCTGCGACGTGACGGTCTGGAACTACTACCATCCGCTGCCCGACTACTTCGCCGCATTGCTGGCCAACGGCTTCACGCTGCAAAACTTCGTCGAGCCGGTCTTGAGCAAGCGGCGCAAGGGCTGGCCCGCAGATAGCTACCGCATCCCGCGCTCGATCATTTTCGCGGCGCGCAAACAGGCATGACACCCACAGGCAACGCCGACACTGTAGACCTACGCCACCTGCACCGCGCCGTTCAACTCGCGCTCGCGGCCGAACGTGCGGGCAATCTGCCCATCGGAGCCGTCATTACGTTAGGTGCTGAGGTCGTCGCTGAGGCCGGCAACGCTTTGCTCGTGCCCTTTTACCATCCCGGCCGCCACGCCGAGATCGAAGCCCTCAGCCGCGTGCCCGCGCCACTCTGGCCGCACGCACGCGAGTTGACTTGCTACACGACGCTTGAGCCGTGCGTCATGTGCTGCGGCACGCTCCTCCTGCACGGCGTCGGGCGGGTCGTCTTCGGCGCAAGCGATCCTGAAGGCGGGGCGAACGTGCTACTGCAACACCTGCCGCCGTATTACGCCGACAACTCACTCGTCCCCACATGGCTCGGGCCGCTCCTGCCCGACCAATGCGATCCACTTTACGAACGCTTGCGCTTGCGCTTCGACGAGTTGCCCTGCGGCAAGGAATATAAGTTCGTAAACCGTGAAGCGTAAATCGTAAATAGAGAAACCCTGTTCTTGCTATTCACGATTTACGCTTCACGGTTTACTAGCTGCGGCTTTTACTTGTCACCCGTCAACGCTTTCTCTATCATCAGCCGCACAATGCCTAGCACACAGGGTTCGTCGCCGCCGCCGACCGAGCGGGTCTACCTGATCGACTCGATGTCGCACATCTTTCGCGCCTTCTTCGCGCCGATGGGCGGGCGGGTTGAGCCGCTGCGCAGCAGTAGCGGCCAAGTGACGCAGGCCGTCTTCATCTTCACCAGCATGTTGCGCAAACTGCTCGCCGACGAGCAGCCCGCTTACATCGCCGCCGTCTTCGAGTCCGGCGTGCCCACGTTTCGCCACGAGATGGATGTGAAC
>JBBRYU010000220.1:0-7053 GCA_038237345.1 Pyrinomonadales bacterium | reverse complement strand
CCGACGGGCCATGTTTGCGGCACGTGCTTTGATGCTGTTACTAACGCTCGCGCTGGCGCACACCGCGGTCTACGCGCACGCCGCGCTGACCCGCTCCGCGCCCAAGGCGAACTCCAAGTCGCAGCAGGCACCGAAGCTCGTCGAACTCTGGTTCAACGAGGAGCTGGAGCCCAACCTCAACACTATCGAGGTGAAAGACAGTCATGGGCAGCGCGTCGACAAAGGTGCGGTCACGCTCTCGGAGGGGGACAAGAAGGCGCAGGTCGAGCTAGGCGAGCTGTCCGCCGGGACTTACACGGTCGACTGGAAGGCCGTCTCTACGGATGAGCACGCGGTTCGCGGCAAGTTCAACTTCACCGTCGAGGCGTCCGAGGGCGGGGCTGCGGCTGCGACTACCCCGACGCCAGCACCAGCGGCGGGCATGCAGGGCGCTGCGACGCCCCCGCAGCCGGAAGCGACGCCGGCGTCTGCGCCGCAGGCCGGCGGCGGAGTTGACGAGGTCTACTGGACTCAGACCGTCGTCCGCTGGCTGAGCTACCTGGCGATGATGATGCTCTTCGGCGGCTTCGCCTTCCGCCTCCTCGTGCTTGCGCCTGCGCTTCGGCGCGCGACGGCGGGAAGCTCCGAGGGTGTCGTGGCGGTGGCCGCGAGCGAGCGCCGCGCGCTCTCGCTGTCCTGGGCGAGCGTCATCCTGCTCGCGCTGACGACGCTTCTGGCGCTGGTGCTGCAAGCCTCCGCCATGTTCGATAAAACGTTTGCCGAAGCGCTGTCGCCCGCGCTGCTCGGCCGGGTAGTCACGGAGACGGGCTACGGCGGCTCCTGGGTCTTACAGGCGCTGTCCGTCGTCGCCCTCATCGTCATTCTTTTCCTGCTCGGCGGGCGCATCAGGCGCTCGCCCTCCGGTGAGCACGCCGCGCTGTGGTGGGCCGGACTCGCCGCCGCCGCCACCCTACTCATCGCCCCGAGCTGGACTGGGCACGCCACGGCAGCGAGCAAACACTTCCGCCTCGCCGTCTTCTCCGACTGGCTGCACCTGCTCGCCGGGGGCTTCTGGGTGGGCGGACTCTTCCACCTCGCGCTGACGTGGCCGCCGGCGTTGCCGCTGCTTACCACAAAACAACGCACCCGTTCGCTGCACCACGTCATCCGTCTGTTCACGCGCGTCGCCATGCCGAGCGTGGCGCTGCTCGTCCTCGCGGGTCTCTACAACACGTGGGCGCACGTCCCCCACCTGCAAGCTTTCTGGCTGACACCCTATGGTCAGGTGCTCGCCCTCAAACTCCTGCTCGTCGGGCTGATGTTGATTCTGGGTGGTCTCCATAATTTTTACTACGGCAAAAGGGCCGCTGCTTTAGAGACGGCTGAAGCGGACGACCCGCAGGCGCACGACAGCGTGAAGCTGGCGCGAGGGTTCTCACGCTCGGTCGCGCTGGAGGCAGGACTCGGCCTGCTCGTGCTACTGGTCACCGCCGTCTTGGTCTTCATGATGCCGGCGCGCAACCACCCGGCGATGGACAAGACGGGCGCGGCAGCTAGTGTTATTCAAGAACAGAGGTGAAAGTCCGCGCCCGAGATCCGCGAGCGCATCATCGCGAAGTATTCAAAGCAGTGAAAGCATGTGTAGGACGATTCCAAAGAGATGAGGAGAGAGGGAATGCGAAACTCAGTCAGGTGGTTTAACTCACGCAAGGTTGCTGCCTTCGCAGCAGCGGTCATACTCGCCATCGGGGCCGGCATTTTCTATCGGACGACTCAAGCCGCGCACGACCCGGCAGAGCACGTGCGCGAAGTGCTCGTGCAGTCAACTACCGCATTCGAGCGGGGCGATATGGCGACGCTCAACAAGGTCTGGGCCAACGACGAGTCGCTGACGGTCTTCGAGCAGGGGCACGCCAACTACGGCTGGGCGGACTACCGCGACAACCACCTGATGCCGGAGATGAAAGAGATGAAGAACATGAAGTACACGCTCTCCGACATCCGTGTGAAAGTCGCGGGCATGACCGCGTGGGCCACTTTCAAATACGCGATCTCGGCGGACGTTGACGGGCGTCATGTGGACGGCGGCGGGCTGGGCACCGCCATTTTGGAGAGCCGCAACGGGCAGTGGCAGATCGTCCACTGGCATTCGAGCGCGCCGCGCCGCGCCCCGACCGCACAGCCGCCGGCGAAGAAAAGCTGATCTCAAAGAACGGACGCGGCCTCGACTGAGGACGACGGGGCGGGGCTGACGTCGATGCATGCCGGTCTCGTGTCGGGGCGGCGCTTATCGCGCTCGTGTTGACCGCGGGCGTCGGCGACGTTCGCGGCGAACACTTGACTCTGCACTCGACTACAGAGTTTATACTGTCGTAGTGGAATTAGGCGCAAGACGAAAGTGAGGGCTCGACGTGCGAATGAAAATGATGGTTACACGCGCGGGGCGAGCGGGCATGGGGGCGGAAAAGATGCTGAAGATCGGCGAGGTGTCGCGCCTCTCCGGCGTCGGCGTCGAGGCGCTGAGGTTCTACGAGCGGGGCGGACTGCTGGGGCGTCCGGGGCGCACCACAAGCGGCTACCGCATGTACGACGCGGAGGTGCTGGAGCGGCTCGACTTCATCAAGCGGGCGCAGGTGCTTGGCTTTTCGCTCGACGAGATCAAGCAGGTCATCAACGAGAAGCGGGCGGGACAGAGTCCGTGCGCGGAAGTGCGGGAGATCGTGCGCCGGCGGCTGCGGGAACTCGACGAGCGCATGGTCGAGATGAAGCGTTACCGCAAGGAACTCGCGGCGGCGCTGGCCGAGTGGGACGCGTCGGGTGATGTCAAGGGGCACGTCTGCGGTCTGATCGAAGGGACTAATCTCGGTCACGGCATCGGACGGGGCAAGCTGGCGGGTAAGAGGAAGGCGGGCAAGTAAATGACGACAACAACAAAGACGCTGGTGACAGATCCCGTCTGCGGAATGAAGATCGATCCGCAGACGGCGGCGGGCCGGACGGAGCGCGACGGCCAGACTTATTACTTCTGCTCGCTGATGTGCAAAGAGAGATTAGATGCTGGGAAGGGCGAGGCGGGCGCGGCCACACAATCGAGCTGTTGCGCCGTTGACGAGGACAAGACGGCGGCGCAACCGAGTTGCTGCGGCGGAGCCGCTTCGAGCGCGACGGTGCCGTTGACAAGGTCGAAAGTCGCCCCCAAGCCGCACACGCACGAGGGCGCCATGACCCACGAGACGGCGCGCGCTCACTCCGGTAACGGTGGCGCGGCGCAAGCTCAGCGCACACACTCGGAGGCGTCGGGGCAAAACTTGGAGGGTGAGCAGGCGCGAGAGTATCGCACGATGATGAGTAAGTTCTGGTTCGCGACCGCCGTCGGATTCCCGCTCCTGCTCCTGATGTTCGCGGAGTTCGTACCGGCGTGGCGCGAGGTGTTGATGCACTGGCACAGAGCCGGCGGCATCGTCGCCGCGTTGGTAACACTGCCCGTACTCGCTTGGTCGGGTCGCCAGTTCTTCGAGAGCGCGTGGAACGGGCTGCGCAACCACAACACAAACATGGACACGCTGGTCGCGTTGGGGACGGGCGCGGCTTGGACGTACTCGACGGTCGTCGCCATCGCACCGCAGTTCTTTCCGGCGGGCACCGCCGGGATGTACTTCGAGGTCGCAGTGATCGTCATCGCCCTGATCTTACTCGGCCAGGCGCTAGAGATGCGTGCCAAGAGCCGGTCGTCTGCCGCGATCAGGAAACTGCTTGAACTGCAAGCTAAGACCGCACGCGTCATCCGCAGTGGTCAAGAGGTTGATCTCCCCATCGCAGAGGTTATCGTTGGCGACACCGTGCTGGTCAGGCCGGGCGAGAAGGTGCCTGTGGACGGGATGATCCTTGAAGGCGAGTCGGCGATTGACGAGTCTGTAGTCACTGGCGAATCGGTGCCAGTTGATAAAAGCGTCGGAGATCAGGTGATCGGATCGAGCGTCAACAAGACGGGCGCGTTCACCTTCCGCGCGACGAGGGTGGGGAAGGAGACGGCGCTCGCGCAGATCGTCCGGCTGGTCGAGCAGGCGCAGAATTCACGCCCGCCCATCGGGCGACTCGTCGATAAGATTTCATCCTACTTCGTACCGACGGTGATGATCATCGCCATCCTGACTTTCCTGGCGTGGTTTAACTTCGGCCCGCAGCCCGTGCTCAATTACGCAATCGTCACGATGGTAGCGGTACTCGTGATCGCTTGCCCGTGTGCCCTGGGCCTGGCAACGCCCATCAGTCTGATGGTCGGCGTGGGTAAAGCGGCGGAGCACGGCGTGCTCATCCGCAACGGGGAGGCGCTGGAAACGGCGTCCCGGCTGACGACAATCGTGCTCGACAAGACGGGCACGATCACCAAGGGCAAGCCGGAGTTGACGGACGTACTGCCCCTCGCAAATTTCACCGAAAGCGAGCTGCTGCAACTGGCAGCGGTCGCCGACCGGCGTAGCGAGCACCCGCTGGCAGAAGCGATTGTGAAGGGTGCCCGTGCGCGCGGCGTTGAAGTCGCCGAGCCGGAGGAGTTCAATGCCATACCAGGACACGGCGTGGCAGCGACCGTGAGTGGTAAACGCGTGCTGGTCGGGAACAGGAAGTTGATGGAACGAGAGAACGTGGCGATGGCCGAGTACGAGCAGGGGGCCGTTCGCCTCGCCGACGAAGGGAAGACGCCGATGTTCGTCGCGGTGGACGGTCGTGCCGCCGGGACAATAGCCGTCGCCGACACGATCAAAGAAGATTCGGTCGCGGCCATCCGCGCTCTACAGAAGATGGGCATCGAGGTGGTGATGATGACCGGCGACAACGAGCGTACGGCCAAGGCTATCGCCCAGCAGGCCGGCATCAGCCGCGTGTTGGCCGACGTGCTGCCGGAAGAGAAGGCCCGGCAGGTCGAGCAACTCCAGGCCGAAGACAGTTCACAGAAAAAGAGAGGCGGGCGCGGGGCGCGACTCGTCGGGATGGTCGGTGACGGCATCAACGACGCGCCGGCACTCGCGCAGGCCGATGTCGGGTTCGCCATTGGCACAGGCACGGACGTGGCCATCGAGGCGGCGGACATCACGCTCGTCGGCGGCTCTTTGCGCGGCGTCGTTACTGCCATTGAAGTCTCGCGGGCGACGCTCAGAAATATCAAGCAGAATCTGTTCGGAGCATTCATCTACAACATGCTCGGGATTCCCATCGCTGCCGGCGTGCTCTATCCGGTCTTGGGCCTGCTCCTTTCCCCCATCATCGCCGGAGCAGCCATGGCGGCTTCGAGCGTCACCGTCGTCACAAACGCTAACAGGCTGCGCTTCTACGAGCCGCAGCCCGCAGCAGAGGTAAAAGCATGAGCACGACCCAGATCATAGTTACCGGCACAGGGTTGGCGGTCATCGCATGGATCGTCTGGTACTTCTGGCTCTGGCAGGGTGAAGCGGTCACCGCCCAAACGAAGGAGACAGGTATGCAGGAGGTAGATGTGACAGTGAAGGGCGGGTATCAGCCCGCTGCGATCATCGTCAAGGTAGGGCAGCCGGTGCGGTTGAACTTTACCCGCCGCGAGGCATCCACGTGCGGCGAAGAGGTCGTCATCCCCGCGTTTGGCAAGCGTGCGTACTTACCCCAGGATAAGACCGTGCCGGTCGAGATCGTGCCAGACAAAGCGGGCGAGTACGAGTTCACCTGCGGCATGAACATGATGCACGGCAAGCTCATCGCACAGTGAGAACCTGAAAGATTCAAGCATGAAGGCGTTAGCCAATCTTTTTAGCGAATGAGGGCGTATATTAAGTTATGGTGAACACAAATATGCATAGACGTTTTCTTCTAAGCTCTACAGCCGTTTTTCTCATTATCACTACGCTGGCTTGCAGTGCGGTCATTGCTTCTACTCCCGCAATCCCTGACCCGGCTCTTGACGCACCGCTCGCGACCGCTAAAGGCGAGCAAATCGCCGTCCTTGCGGGAGGTTGCTTCTGGGGGGTGCAAGCCGTCTTTGAACACGTCAAAGGAGTCACCGGCGTGACGGCCGGGTACTCCGGTGGATCAGCCGCGACGGCTCACTACGAGGTGGTCAGCACGGGGGAGACCGGGCACGCCGAATCAGTACAGATCACTTATGATCCATCCCAGATTACCTACGGTCAGTTGCTCAAGATGTTCTTTTCCGTGGCACATGACCCGACTGAACTCAATCGGCAAGGGCCCGACACTGGCACGCAGTATCGCTCGGCTATCTTTTACGCCAGCGAAGACCAGAAGCGCATCGCGCAAGCCTACATCGCTCAGCTCAATCAAGCTAAAGCCTTCGGCCGGCCCATCGTAACTCAGGTCGCCGCACTCAAAGCTTTTTATAGAGCCGAGGCACATCATCAGGACTATGCCACACGCCATCCGGATGAGCCCTACATCGCGATCAACGACCTGCCCAAGGTAGAGAACCTGCGCAAGCAATTTCCCGCCCTGTACGTACCGAAGTAGTTTACCCGAGCGGTCTAAGCCGAGTCTTGGGCGAAGACTTTGAGCACGGAGCTCGATCTCAACACACATTTAATGTGGTGGATCGCGCGCCGCTGAACCGCGCTCTCTCTCGCGCGCAATCGAGGCCGGTCAAGCGAAGGTGTCCCCTCGGGGCGGTTCATGCCGCCAGAGGTAAAGGGTACCAGCAAAAGTCCCCACAGTGACCTTTCACGGCCACCGTGGGGATTTTCTTGAGATTGTAACTGGTGGAACTAAGGCGTTATTTATTGACGCTATACCGGGGCTGTTTGCAATGTCGGCCGACCAACTTATTAACGGTAGGGTTTCCGCCCCCTTCATAATGTTTAACGCTCTTCGACCGCTCGGAACCTAGCCACTCCTGCTCGAATAGAGTCCTGTCAAGCCCTTCACCATTGAGGACTAGTAAATCCGAACGCGGCCTCGTTCTCTGGTATCGGTGCTTTCATGCTCATGCCCCCAGCGCAAATGTTTTAACGTAGTAAATTGTTACTACGTTATTCAAGGGAGCGTGTCAATGCTGTCTACGTTTGCTAACACGTTTGATTGTGCGCGCTTGTCTGG
>JBBRYU010000219.1:0-7111 GCA_038237345.1 Pyrinomonadales bacterium | reverse complement strand
TGCCACGGCACACCTTCGGGCGCGGCGTGCATGACGAAGCCGACGGTGCGCGGCGTGTAGCCCTCGCCGAGCATGTCAGCGATCTGGCCGTAGGTCATCACGCGCCCCGCGGGGATGCGGCGCACAAGCTCGTAGACGCGCTCGTTGTAGCCCGCCTGCGCGATCAACTCGCGTTCGTTTGCGCGCACACCCTCTCCGCTTCGTTCGCCGCCTCGGCCGTCGCCGGTTGGTTTGTCTGTTCGCGCCATCGTTTCCTCGCCATCGTCTGTTGCTGTTGCCACCACGCGCGCCATTCCTCGATAGCCCGCGCGCGTTCGGCCTGCGTCCCGGCAGGCTGAAAGCTGAGTCACGTGTTCGTCGCGGCGCGCAGGCACATCTCAGCGAGAAAGCGCGTGCGCAACTCTGCGCTGGCAAGTAAATCGATCAACTCCGGGATCGAATGCTCGCTCATGCGCTGCCGCGCCGCCGCAAATGCGCGCCGCTTCTGTGCCGCATCAGTTAGCCAGTCCAAACGGCCGGATTGTCTTGGCTTCGTCATGCGATTGTGCGCAAGACGGCCCGCGCGGGCGCGCCGTCGCCGCTACCGCCGGTGAGTTTGAGCGGCAGGCAGATAAGCTCGTAACGGCCGGCGGGCACGGCGCGTAGGTCTAAGCCTTCGACGATGACGACGCCGCGCGTAAGCAACGCCAGATGCGTCTCGAACTGCTCGGACTTGAACTGCTCGACCGACAGATAATCAATGCCGACGAGTTGCACGCCCTGCGCGACGAGCGCACGCGCGCCGTCGGGTGCGATGTAAGTGAAATCCTGTCGAAACTCGGGCGGCGGCGCGGCGGCCCAAAACGCGGAGTTGCGCGTCTTGAAGAGTACGCGCGCTGTCCCTGTCGGCACGTGCGCCGTCACATGCTCGGCCGCAATCGCGCGCACATCGTCGTCAAGTTCAACCACGTGCGCCGGCCCGATCAGCACGTCGAGCGACAGGGTAGAGACGACCGGCGCGCCGGCGATGAAGTGTGCGGGCGCATCGACGTGCGTCGCGGTGTGCGCGCCGAAGTGCAGCAGCGAGACGTTGGCCGCGTCGCCGCGCGCGAGCGCAGCATGCGCGATGATCTCGATGCCGGGATCGCCCGGATAGACCGGCGTCTCCTCTGACGCGATGCCGACGCTGATGTCGTAGAAGGGCATAAGAACAGTGACGAGTGACAAGTGATCAGTGACAAGTGACGTGCAGGAGCATTGTAACTCGTCACTCGCCACTCGTCACTTGTCATTGCTCTAAGCTTAGTTCCGGCCAAGCCGGCAACGCGCTCGCCTATGCACGGAGGTGTGGCTTGCGGGCGCGTGGGCGGTGCGCTAGCATCGGGCATTGTTCGGCGTGCTTGCGGACAGGCACGGCGGCGCAAGAGTGAAGGGAGCGAAGACAATCGGCAACATCGGCGGAGAGAGGGGCGTGCCGCGCGTCGGGGCGTCGAGCTATTTGAACACCGCGCCGCTCATCTGGAGTTTTATGCACGGGTCGCGCGTCGGCGAGGTGGAGTTGCTGACGGACGCCGCGCCGGCCCGCTGCGCCGATCTGCTGGCGCGTGGCGCGGTCGAGGCGGCGCTCGTGCCGGTCATCGAATATCAGCGTTTGCCGGAGGCCTTGATTGTCTCGGACGCCTGCGTCGGCGCGCGGCGCGCAGTGCGCAGCGTCGTCTTGGCCACGCGCTGTGCTGATCTCAGAGACGTGCGCACAATCGCGCTCGACGAGTCGTCGCGCACGTCTGCCGCGCTCGTGCAGGTTATCTTTCGCGAGTTTCTGGGTCATGCCCCGCAGACCAGCCCGGCGCGGCCCGACGTGCAGGCGATGCTCGCCGCACACGATGCCGCGCTCGTCATCGGCGATCCGGCCATGACGTTTGCGCGTGAGGGCTTGCACGTCCACGACCTCGCGCGGCTGTGGCGCGAGCATACGGGTCTCGGCTTCGTCTTCGCCTTATGGATGGCGCACGAGCGAGCGACAGTGGCGGTGTGCGCGATTGATTTCGCTGCTGCACGCGATGAAGGACTCGCGCACACGGATGAGATCATCGCGCAGTACGCACCGGAGTTAAACTTGCCGCGCGCGGAACTGCACACGTACCTGCACGAGAACCTATGCTTCGAGTTGAACGCGGAGATGCGCGCCGGGCTTGAGCTTTACTTCCACCTCGCGCACAAGCACGACCTCGCGCCCGCCGCGCGCCCACTGCGCTGGCTCACCTCGTGATGTAGGCAATGCCTCACGCAAAGGCATAAAGCCGCAAAGAAAGCGCAGAGCGGTTTACTTATTGCGCTTGGCGGCTTGTTTTGCGCCTTTGCGTTTTTGCGTGAGTTTGCTCCTCGTGTGAATTGTCGGCTGCTTCGGCGTATAATTTGCAACACACGCAGATCGCCAGCCGCGTGCCCTGTAGTTAAGCATTACTGGCGGGCGTGTTGGCAGAATACGAATTTAAGTTGATTGCTATGGCAAATATCCAACCCATACTCGACCGCGCGCTGGCGGGTGAGCGGCTGACGGCCGCCGACTGCACGGCGCTCTTACAGTCGCACGACATCGCGCGCATCGGCGTTGCCGCCGACGAGGTGCGCCAGCGTCGGCACGCGGACAACGTCGTCACCTACATCATTGATCGCAACATCAACTACACGAACGTCTGCAACGTCGTCTGCACCTTCTGCGCTTTCTATCGCCGGCCGGGCAAGCCCGACACGTACGTCCGCACGGTCGCGGAGATTTGCCAGAAGATCGACGAGACCATCGCGCTCGGCGGCACGGGCGTCTTGATGCAGGGCGGCCTGCATCCCGACTTCGGCATCGAGTGGTACGAAGACCTACTTAGCACGCTGCACGCGAAGTATCCTAACTTCCAACTGCACTGCTTCTCGCCGCCGGAGATACACAACATCCATCTCATCTCCAAACTCTCTTACGAAGAGATTATGACGCGGCTGAAAGCGGCGGGGCTGTATAGCTTACCCGGCGGCGGCGGGGAGATTCTGGACGACGAAGTGCGTAAGCGCGTCTCGACCAAATGCACGACCGACGAATGGCTCGCCGTCATGCGCGCCGTGCATCAAGTGGGCTTGCGCTCGACCGCGACGATGATGTTCGGCATCGGCGACGCGGTTGAGCATCGCGTCCGCCATCTGCAACGGGTACGCGACCTGCAAGACGAGACCGGCGGCTTCACGGCCTTCATCCCTTGGACGTTCCAACGCGAGCACACGGCCTTGGGCCGGCGCATCAAGGACGAACCGACCGGCGTTGATTACTTGCAGATGCTCGCGGTCTCGCGTCTGTTTCTCGATAACATCGCGAACCTCCAATCGTCTTGGCTGACGCAAGGGTTGCGGCTGGGCCAAGTCGCGCTCCGCTTCGGCGCGAACGACATGGGGTCGATCATGATCGAAGAGAACGTCGTCTCGGCCGCAGGCGCGCACAACGAAGCGGACGAGCGGATGCTGCGCTATCTGATCCGCGAAGCCGGCTTCACGCCGCAGCAACGCGACATCCTCTACCGGCACGTTCACCGCGATGAGTCGGTGCGCGGTGACGCGAGCGATTCAGCGCAGTTGCGCGAGTTGAGCGTCGCGTTCGCGGACTAGGTTATTTGAAGTTGCCTGTCAGACTAATTGAATCTTTAACACAGAGGGCACAGAGAGTTGAACTTCTCTGTGCCCTCTGTGTTGAGATCGACCGGCTGCGATTCCTCACCAGCCCATGCGTTCGCGCAAAGATGTGGCGTGCGCCGTGTGGTGGCGACCGTGCCATGCGTAGAGCGCGAGTTGTTTGTCGAGCGAGACCATGCCCCCGTCGGGATGCCGAAACGTGCGTGCGTACTCGGCGGGCGTGAGCGAGCGGAACAGATTCGCCCAACGCTCGTGCAAGGCAGCGAGCAACGTCAACGAGACTTCGACAGGCGTCGTCTGCGTGTCGCCGAGCCTGGCCCAATCGTTTTCTTCATAAGTCTTGATCGCCGGCGCGTCTTCGGTCAGCGCGAACTTGACGCGGATGTAGCCGTTCATGTGGCTGTCGGCCACGTGATGCACGAGTTGGCGCACCGTCCAGCCGCCGTCACGATACGGCGTGTCGAGTTGCTCGTCATTCAGATCAGCGACGGCGGTGCGCAACTGCGCGGGCGCGTCCGCGAGTTGCGCGATAAGCCCCGCACGCGCAACGTCGGTCAGGCTCTCCGTCTCCATTTGAAAGGGGCCGATAGGGTAACGCGGGTCAGACATCTTCTCTCCTTTATTTGCTTAACGCTTGAAGTGAAACACAGACCAATTATAGAACTCGCCGGGCGGCGAACAAGTGCCACTTACGCCGGCCGCAGCCGTGCCACTTGCAGAGGCTGAAGGCTGCCGGGTTGTGCTCTAGCATACGGGCGCGCTAGCTTGGGCCGCGCGGGCCAGCCCTACAGCTAAGGGCATAGCTGCCACGCTCTGATCGCATTGACGGGGTGGAGCAACATCAAAATCTCTAACATGAGGCTGTCCCTGATCCAGCAAAGTAACACGACCTCCGTCGCCACGAACAACATGAGCGAGCGACGGAAGCCCAATCGGCGGGCCAGCATGAAGCCAAGCGCGCAACTCAATATATCGCCGGCTGAATTAACAATCGTGTCGCCCTGATAGCCGAGCGCGGCCGTCGCCTCGCGGTAGCGCTGGATCACGAAACTGGAATTCTCGACGACTTCCCACAGTGCCTCAATTGCGACCGCGAGCCAGAGCCGCCAGAGTGGGGTCAGGCGCGGCACGAGCCACGCCAGCAGCCAGCAATACATGAAGCCATGCAGCACATGCGTGAAGCTGTATGGATCGAATAACTGCTGCGAGTTATCTGCGCTACAAATATTGCCCGCCCACAACGATAACCGACCGCAGGCACAAAGCCACAGCCGCCCTTCGCCGCGCAGCAAGCCCATCGTGACCAGCAGCGTCGCACCCATGCCCGGCCACAGCCATCTATGCCGCCCATCGGCAGGTAAAACTTTTGCAGTCATCCGCGCTTCTACGCTTAGTCTTCAACCTGAGGTTGTTGCCCAACGGCGACACAAGTCGCGCGCCGCTTCGGGCCAAGTGGGGAACTGAAAAGTGAATCCATTCTGTAGCAGCAGCCCCGGCACTACGCGCCGACTTTTCAGAATCAACTCCGTCTCGGAACGGAGAACGCGCGCACCTAGCTCCAGCATCCACTCGGTCGCGGGCAGACCGAAGCGTGCGCCCCAAGCCGCGCGCAGGTCGCGCATGAATTCGACGTTAGGCAAGGGCGTCGGCGCGGCGAGATTGACGGGGCCGGCCAACTCTTCATGCTCGATCAACCAGCCGATGGCGCGCACGAAATCCTCGTCGTGTATCCAAGAGATGTATTGCCGGCCATCACCGTTACGCCCGCCAAGACGGAGGCGCACCAAGCGGAGCAGTATGTCGAACGGGCCGGCACGGTCGGGACTCATGACGATGGCGGTGCGCAGTTTCACCTTGCGCGTGGCCGGCGTCGCGGCTTCGTCGAGCGCGCGTTCCCAGGAGGTGGCCACGTCGATGCTGAAACGCCAAGTGTCGGGCACATGCGGCTCTGCGCCGCCGATGATGCCGGTGGCTTCGTCGTTCGGCGCGTCGTAACGATGCGCGTAGATGGTGGCGGTGCTGGCTTGCAACCAGATGCGCGGAGGGCTTTGCGCCTGCGCGATGGCCGCGCCCACGACGCGCGTCGAATCCACGCGCGACTCCTTGATGAGCCGCCGGTTCTCCGGCGTGTAACGACAGTTCACGCTGCGCCCGGCCAGATTGATCACGGCCTCCGCGCCTTCGAGTTCCGCCACCCACGCGCCCAACGTCGTCGCATCCCAAGCCACCTCGCGCCACGGCGCGTCGCCGGGCCTGCGACTCAGCACCACGACCTCGTGCCCGTCCGCGTAGAACGCACGCGCCAGCATCGTGCCGACCTGTCCTGTGCCGCCGGGGATAACTATTTTCATCAGTCTGCCTGTCTCCGGTTGGCGGCCATGCGGCGCAACTTCGCTTCTCTGCTTAGCTTCGGTTCGTTGTAGCCACGCGCCGCGAATGGTTGCAGCTTTTCGAGCCACAAATCTTCCAAACTAATCAAGTCCGCGCGCAGATCAGCCTCAGCTGCTTCACGTGGCGCGAGTTGATCCAAGACTTCAAAGACGAAGCTCGCGCTGCCAAACTCGTGCCAGTCAGCCTGCAGGTCTTTGTTCTGATGACCGCCCATCGTTAATTGGAACCTGTGCCGGTTCATGATGCCGGGGAGGTCTAGCCCGCTGCCGACAAACACTTTACCCTTGCCCATATTACGAATTTGAAAAACGCCCGCCTGCCGATGGCTCTGCTGATACTCTTGCTTCAGCCGTTTCTTGTCATGCTGCATTGTCGGTTCTCCATCAATAAGGCAGGCTTAGCTTGTATAAGTCAAACGTCCGAATTCACCTACCGCCCGCATGAAGCAGTCAAGCTAATCGGAGAAGACAGGGATGAAAGAGGCGCTATCAGGCGCGCAGGTGGAATGATTTGTTCGGTGTGTGATTGGTGAAACCATGCTCTTGGTGAAAGACAGCAGAGATAACTTATTCATTCGCCTCATACTGTGATCCTTCCTTCGCTAGATTTATATTTAAATTTAGCCAACTAACATTATACCGCGCAAGTGCGGCAAACTCCGCAATAGGCGTAAAGTACTGCACCGCGACAGGTCAGCGCCACTTGAAGACGCTGATGATGTTGGAGAAGTCGTCCGTCCAGACGGGGCGGTGCGCGTCGCCGGGGAGCATATGCCAGCGCGCGTCGCTCAGTAGTTGGTTCAGGTCGGCGGGGCTGCGCGCCATGACGACCCATTGCGAGGCTTCTTTGCCTGCTACCTCCGGCGTGGGCTGTGTGTCGTCGCGGGCGAAGCAGACGAGGTTGCGGTTGCGCGCGAGATCGGCGACGACCGGATGCAGGTCGAGGCTGCGGTTCGAGATGTGGAAGACGAGCAGTCCGTTGGGCGCGAGCTTCGATAGATAAAGATCGAGCGCCTGCTCGGTCATCAGGTGGACGGGGATCGCGTCGGAACTGAAAGCGTCAAGCGCGA
>JBBRYU010000218.1:0-7128 GCA_038237345.1 Pyrinomonadales bacterium | reverse complement strand
TTGAACGCGCGGATCGTGTTTGTGAGCACGTCGTCCGGCAGCCAGAAGACCTTCCTGTCCGCCGTCTTGCGGATCTCGATCAACCGCTGCAAGTCCTTCGGCGTCATGCCGACGAGTTGCACGTTGCCGAAACGGACCGGCGAGCCGGACTGCGCGCGGACCGTGCCGTGCACGGCCCAGCCGCCGAGCAACATTCCTGCCAAGCCATGTGACTCACCCAGAAATTGCTTGCCGCGCCCAATGGGCACCTCGGCAATGTAGGTGAGCTTGAAGGAGTGCGTGATGTCGAACGGCGAGTTCGACTTGTCGAGCCAGGTGTTGCGTAGCGTTGTCGGCTGGCTGAAGACCACTGAGCTGTTCGCGTACACGTTGGTCAGCGATTTCGAGAAGGTGTAGCTGCCCTGAACCAGCAACCCGTTTGCGAGCCGGCGCCGCAGTTCAATTACGCCGCCATCGTACCAGCTCTTGCCGTCGTTGTTGACGATGAAGTCGCCGCCCACGTTACCCGCGTTAAAGAAGAAGTGAACCTGTGGGTTCGCCTCCAGTATGTTCGCCGGCAGTCCGGCCTGAGTCCCCCGCCCGTAGAACGGTTGGAAGAGCGGGTCGGAGAGGTTCCGCGCGAAAGTTAACACGTTTGTGTTAACTGGGTTGAGCGGCCCTGTGAATGTTCCACTGCGGAACGTTGATGAAGTGTAGCTCGCCGTGGCGCTCGAGTTGAGCGCCGTCGGGCTCTGCCCCGAGAAGAACTGCAAGAGAAGCGGCAGCGGAGTGGTGCCCGGGCCGGTGAAGGCGAAGTTGAACTGGCAGTTTGCGCTTGTGACCCCAGGCTGGCAGCGGTTGTTGGCGATGTTGAAGAGCAGGTTCTGTTGCGCCGCACGGAAATCGCCAGCTAGACCGCTCTCGATCGTGGCCAATTCGCGATTGAGATCGATCTGCCGCAACTGCTGCTTGCCGCGCGTACCAACGTAGCGCACCTCAAGGACGGTGTCCCTGAAAAGTTCGCGCTGGACGCCGAAGGAGAATGAGATGGCATAGGGCGTCTTCAAGTTCGGAGAGAAGGCGTTGGCCGACTCGCCGTAATCGAAAGTGCCCGTCAACGGATCGAAGCCAAGTGTCTTCGGCAGCAGCGAGCCGGACGGCAACCGCGGTGCCGGCACCTGCGTGTTGAAGTTGCGGAACAGCGTGCCGTTGTTGAAAGCATCGCCGGCGAACCGACTCGTATCAATCGTCAGCCCCGGGTTGGCACCCACGATGGAGGACGTGATGTTCAGCCCTTCGCGCCCATAGGCGATAGCGTAACCGCCGCGAACGACGGTCTGGCCCGTGTTGCCGACAAGCCGCCCCAAGAGGCCGCTCTTGAAGTTTGGCTGCCAAGCGAAGCCGACGCTCGGCGCGAAGTTGTTTTTGTCCGTGTTGTAGAGCTTCTGGCCCGGCGGCAGGGCGATTGACTTCGTTGGCTGCCCCGTGCAGCCACCCGGGCGGAAGAGGCTACTGATGCCCGTACCGCACCGGCCCGAGAGCGTATCGAACGGAATCTGCGCCAGCGCCTTATTGCGCGAAAACGGCGCCTGCTGCAACTCATAGCGCAGGCCGAAGTTGAGCGTCAGGTTTGGGCGGATGCGCCACGAGTCCTGTCCGTAGAAGCCGTACTCACGCTGCCTGTAACGCTCGGTCGAGCCGCCCTGCGGCGTATAGCTAGTGCCCGCCTCGTTGATCACGGCTTGGCTCGAAACCTGCGTGAGCCGGCCGACGAGGACGCGGTAGATCTGCTCGGCCTGAGCGATCTGGGCGGTCGAAGCGCCGGGCAGGAACGTATTGCTCACTGTCCCGAAGAGCGCGCCATTCTGCTCCAACTCGTCAGGGGTATTACTGAAGTCGATGGTCGGGACGAGTTGGCCGATGCCAAATAGCCAAGCGTCGATCTGGCTGAAGCTCCCGCCAAAGTTCATGTTGTGATTACCGCGCGAATAGGTCAGCGTGTCGCTGAACTGCTTGACCGGCGAGTTTCGGCGACTTGGCCCGTTGCCGAAGTTGGTCGTCGCCGGGGTAATGCCGGCGTTATCAATGTTTAGGTCGAAGCCGCCCTGGTTGGCGAACTGCGCGGGCGTGACTTGAGGCAGGAACAACGACGTGCCGCCGGTCAGGCCGAAGCGCGCCTCGTTGACTAGGCTCGAACTCAACGTCGAGCGCAAGCCGAGCGAGTCGGAGAAGCGATTTGAGGTCTGCGAGCCCGTGTTCGGGAAGCCGGGGAACTGCGGGTCGGTACCGTTCAAGAAGTCAGTTGTAGCGCCGAAGTCCTGGTAGTTATAGATGTTCTCCAAGTGATGGTTCTTCGACAGGTTGAAGTCGAAACGCACGGTCGGGAAGTAACGATCCTGCTTGCCAGCATTGAAGAAGCTGAACTGGTTGAGATTCGGGTCGGAGGTCGGGACAATCAAGCCGCCGTTGGTCGTAGCCTGAATCTGGTTGAGCAGGGTGCCGATCGTCGGGTCAAGCGTGGACGTGAGTCCCTGACTGGTGGCCAAGCTCAAAAGGTTGACTGTTCTTGTCGTAGTGCCCACAACGTAGGAGAAGTTGCCGGTCAGAACTGCCGGATTGAAGACCGTGCGCGTGCGCACCGGGCTTTTCTCCGAAAGGCGGAACTCCTCGAAGTTGACGAAGAAGAACGCCTTGTCCTTGCCGTTGAATACACCAGGAATTGAGATCGGCCCGCCGAACTTCGCGCCCGGCTGGTTGAAGATTTGGAACGTGCGCGGTGCCTTCTTATCTACAGGATCCTCTGCCAGATCGCGGTTATTGAAGTAGAAGTTACCGTTCAGGTGATGGTTGCGGTAGGTCTCATAGACGCTGCCGTGATACTCGTTGCTGCCGGCCTGCGTCGTGAACTTGATCTGCACTGCGCCTTCGCCGCCGCTATCGGAGCCGGGCGTGGCTGAGGACAGTGTTACTTCCTCGATCGCGTCGGCTCTCGGGCGGACATAGGTGAAGAAGCCATCGCTCGATTTCAAGACGTTGTCCTGCACGTTGATGCCATCAAGGGTGATGTTGATCTCGCCCTTGGGCAATCCGTTGATCGTCGAACTGCGTGGCCGCCCGACTGTCTGCGTGCCCGGCAAGAAAAGCACCACATCCAGCGCATCGCGCGAGGCGTAAGGAAGTTCATGAACCTGTTTGCCCGTAATCGTGCTGGACACGTTGGCGTTAGTCGAGTTAAGCAGTTCGGCACTCGCGCCTGTTATCGTTACCGTCTCGTTGACGGCACCGACTTCCAGCGCTATGTTCACCGTGGACGGTTTACCCGCTTGCACAGTTACGTCCTTAACTAGGGACTGCTTGAAACCTTGGGCAGTAATGATCACGGTATAAGTACCGGCACTGAGCGCCGGCACCGTATAGGTGCCGTCATCGCTCGCCGTCACCGTGGTCTCTTGATTCGTCGCATTATTCTTGACCACAATGGTCGCGCCCGCGACGATCGCGCCGGCTTGATCGGTGGTCGCGCCGGCGATCTGACCAGTAGTGGTAACCTGCGCCAGCGCGCAAAGGCTGCCTGCGACCAGCAAGACCAAGGCGACCATTGATCTAAACAAAGCCTGTTTCATGGTGGAGCTCCTCCAAAGAGAGTGGGATAGTTAGTTTCCCAACTAACTTGTCTGTAGCGAATATCCGGCAGCGCTGTTGTTTGATTCTTCGCGGCCCGGATGTTTGTTTTAACGCGAAAAGATGGAAGAACCTGTGACAGCTCTTCATGCAAGAGTGCAAAGCCTGTCAAAAGGGCGATGCGTGCAGACTTGTTTAGGCAAGCATTATGCCAACTTGACTACCGCCGCCGCCGTCGCCTAAATCCTTAACTTAACTAGGCATTAGCCGAAGTGAGCCGGGTCGGGCGCGGGGCATTTTCCATTTTTCTGGATTTTCGTTTAAATTTCTGGAAATGGGCGCGGGTGCGTAGCAGATAGCAGGCGCGCGAAGCCGGCGAAATCGAGCGCGGAGAGGGGCAGCCCGAGTCGCTGTTGCAGTTCATCCTGCGTCGTGCCGTCGAGCATCACCGCCTCGCCGCTCTTGAAGGCTGCACTTGGCACGACGACAAACTCGCCCTTGATCTGATCGCGCGCCTTGAGGATGCACGTGCCAGTCATCAAGCCCGCGACGACGATCTCCGCACCGAAATAATCGTTCTCGACGGCCGCGACATGTAGGCGCGGGCCGAACCGTTCGTTCAGTCGCGCGAGCAACTGGCGCAGAACGGGTGCGAAGAGCGTGCCGGTCAAGATCGTGCCGTGCAACTTTGCTGCCTGCGCGGGCGGACGACGCTCAAGTTTGCGCCACAGCCGATTGAAGTCTTCATAGAACGAACGCACCATGCCGACGCCGTCCTCGATCTGCGGATAGTCGCCGTAGTGTCTGCGCGACGGCACAGCGCGACCGGCGCGCAGATAAATCTCGTCGCCGAGAAAAGCGAAGGCCGTGCCGAGGCGCGCACGCAAGTCACGCTGAACCAATTTCACTTCGCGGATCGTGCGTTGACAGAACTCAGGCGTGACGGGCGTGAGGCGCGCGTCCGTGTTGTAGCGCGTCAAACCTAACGGCACGATGGCGACGCTTTTGACACGTGGATAATGTGCGGCCAGATCATAAATCGTGCGCCGTAAAATGTCGCCGTCGTTGATCTCAGGACATAGCACAACCTGCGCGTGCAGTTCGATGCCAGCGGCCAGCAAGCGCTGCATCTTCGCAGCTATGTCGGCGCGCGCTTTGTCCACGCCGAGCAAGTAGGCGCGCACGTCCGTGTCGGTCGCATGCACGGAGACGTACTGCGGCGTCAAGCGTTGCTCGATGATGCGCTGCATCTCGTCTTCCGTGATCGAACTGAGCGTGGTGTAGTTGCCATAGAGAAACGAGAGCCGTATGTCCTCGTCGCGCACGAAGAGCGACTTGCGCGCGTCCGGCGGATTGCCCTTGCAGAAACAGAACAGGCATTCGTTCGCGCACTGGCGCGGCACAATCTGCTCAAACTCCAAACCGAAGTCCTCGCCCTCGCCGCGCTCTATTTCGATCTCCCACTCCTCGCCGCTCGGCTTGCGCACGAAGAGGGTCAACTCCGTCTCGCCGCCCGTCAGAAAACGGAAGTCGAGATAGTCGCGCACGGGCCGCCCGTTCACCTTGAGGACGCGGTCACCCGCCGCCAACTCAAGCTCGGCGGCGAGGCTCTCAGGTGCAACGTCCGCGACCAGCACGCCGCGCCGGCGAATCTGTGTGACGGCTGGTTCTACAGCAAACTCGTACATCGAATAACTTCACTACCTACAGAACAAAATTTGCGCCACCGGGCAACCGCACAGTATCGCTGATGGCAGCGCAGGATTCAACTCACGACACGGCGAATAACGTAGGGTATCAGCCGCGAAGCGGCGAAAGATTTGTAGCCCACGGCGTGAGCCGTGAGAGCAGGGCACGAATAAAACAAAAAGCCCCGGAGGGGCGAAAGAAAATCGGCGTTAAGATCCCACTCACGCCGTGGACTACAGTCTGCCGCCCCTGTCGGGGCTGACCATATCGCTCTGCGCGTTTTACTAAGCGCGGTGCGTGGCGCTCGTGCTGCTCGTGCCGTCGAGCATCTCGTCAAGCGATGTATATTCGATGTTCTGTGCGGTGGCGACCGCTTCGTAAGTCAGTTTGCCCGCGTAGGTGTTGACACCCTCCTTCAGTCCTTTGTCGCTTGCGATGGCGGCGAGGAAACCTTTGTTGGCGAGTTTCAACACGTAAGGCAGCGTCGCGTTGGTGAGTGCGAAGGTTGACGTGCGCGGCACTGCGCCCGGCATGTTGGCGACGCAGTAGTGCAGCACGCCTTCGACGTAGAAGGTCGGATCGCTGTGCGTCGTCGGATGCGTCGTCTCGATGCAGCCGCCTTGGTCAACCGCTACGTCCACGATACAAGCGCCGTTCGGCACATCCTTGAGCATCCCGCGCGTGACCAGTTTCGGCGCGGCCGCGCCGGGCACGAGTACCGCACCGATGATCAGATCAGCCTGCGAGACGGCGTCGTGAATCATGTAAGCGGACGAGGCGAGCGTGGAAATTTTCGTGAGGAAGATGTCGTCGAGTTCGCGCAGCCGATCCAGATTGCTATCAATGATCGTGACGTGCGCGCCCATGCCGACGGCGATCTTCGCCGCGTTCGTCCCGACCACGCCGCCGCCGATGATGACGACGCGCGCCGCCGGCACGCCCGGCACGCCGCCTAACAGGATGCCGCGCCCGCCCTGCATCTTCTCCAGATAGTGCGCGCCGACCTGCACGGCCATGCGCCCCGCGACTTCCGACATCGGCGTCAAGAGCGGCAACGTCCCTTTACGATCCGTAATGGTTTCGTAAGCGACGCCCGTTACTTTATTTTTCAGCAGTGCCTCGGTTTGTTTCGGGTCGGGCGCAAGGTGCAGATAGGTGAAGAGCAGCAAGCCCTCTTTCATGCGCGGGTATTCGGGCGCAATCGGCTCTTTCACTTTCACGATCATCTCGGCGTCGCCCCATACGTCGTCAGCCAAATCAATGATCGTCGCGCCCGCGCGTTGATAAAGGTCATTCTCAAAACCGGAGCCTGCGCCCGCGTCGCGCTCGACAATCACCTTATGCCCGGCGTCCGTCAACGCACGCACACCGGCGGGCGTGAGACCGACACGATACTCGTTATCCTTAATCTCTTTCGGCAATCCCACAATCATCTCGCTGCGCTCCTGATCATTTTGCTAGACGACCCTTACCTACAAGGGCCGACTCATGAACCAGCTTACGACGGTTCAACTGCTTGCAGATGTACCCGATGACGTACTCCCGAAGCTCTGTAAGCTTCAGGTCTTGATTTTCTTCGAGGTCAGCTATGGCTCGGTCAAGCGCACGCTAGAGCGGAGTGCGCTCGAATTCAATGTATGGATGTACAGGACGATTCTGTTTCTCGGTCACAATTAATAGGCTGGCCAACGTTCTGCTCACTCACAAATTCACTTCGTCGATCTGCGCGCGTTGCAGTTTGCCGCTGTAGTCCACGTAGATTGATTTCCACTCGGTGAAGATGTCCAGCACCTGCGTGCCCGCTTCGCGGTGGCCGTTGCCGGTGGCTTTCGTGCCGCC
>JBBRYU010000217.1:0-7131 GCA_038237345.1 Pyrinomonadales bacterium | reverse complement strand
GCGACCACGCCGGCCAACAAAACGCCGAGCAAGAGACATGACAATGTGCGCATGAGAGAGCGGGTCATAGGGGAAATCCTCCTCAAACTCCTGTATTGGTAACGAAAGAAGCAGCAGGCTGCTTAGCGGACAAGCAAAGGTTTGCAAGCGACGCGGTCAGACGAATTGCGCGCCGGAAAAGAAAAGCAAGTTCCGCGCTCGTGCGAGATGAGCAAACTTGAAATACGATTGCGTTGCGCTCCCTTCAGCCTAGCACGCAACGCAGACTGCCGCGCCGTTGTAGGTCGCAAGTATACAGCCAAGCCCTAAGTCGTCAAGATAAAAGTGCCGCGCGGGGTCATGCGCGGCAAGCGGTCTCTCTTATGGCTGGCATAAAAACTTTTAGCTTTGCTTATTATGGGCGGTTTCACTAGAATGTGCGCGCTTAACAAGCACCGCAATCGGTTGATCCGTTCCTACGCCGTTTCCATAGGTCAACAAGCGAATTTTCACGTCTTCAGCAAGCGCGCCACCTTCGTGTGCGCTACGGTTGAAGGCCGACCAAACACCGATATTGAAACACCGGTCAGTGACCCACACTGACCCGCAGTTGAAAGCCCATATGAAACTTTCTTTACCACTTGGAGGAATCCCCATGCTCAAGCGTATGTTGGCTCTCGTGGCCTGTCTGTTCGCGCTGAGTTTTGCCGTCTACGCGCAAGAAGTCACCGGCTCGATTGTCGGCACGGTGACCGACCCGGCAGGCGCAGTAGTGCCCAACGCCGAGATCACTTTGACTAATACGGCGACGCGCGAAGAGCGCAAGGTAACCACGGATGAGAACGGCAGCTACACGCTCACACAGGTGCAGCCCGGTAGCTATGATCTGGCCGTCCGCAATCAAGGCTTTAAGGAATATATCAATAAGGGTTTTGAGTTGAGTGTTAATGATCGGAAAACGCTCAACGTCACTTTGGAGACCGGCGCGGTGAGCGAAACAGTCACGGTGACGGGCGAGTCCCCGCTCATTCAAACGTCGCCGACGGTGGGCGACGTGGTGGAGAATCGGCGCGTCGTTGAGTTGCCACTCAACAATCGCAACTTTTTGCAGTTGTTGACACTCGTGCCGGGCGTGACCAGTTCCGGCGATTCTGAGATCGGCATCGGGTTGGCGAACACGGTCAACTTCTCGATCAACGGCACGCGCCGCAACTCGATCAACTTTCTCGTGGATGGCGTGACCAACACCGATGTCGGCTCGAACATCACGCTGCTGTCGATCCCGACGGTGGATTCGATTCAGGAGTTCCGCGTCATCACGTCCGTGCCGTCGGCCGAGTTCGGCCGTTCGGGCGGCGGCGTGGTCAATCTAATCACGCGCGGCGGCGGACGCGACTTTCACGGCACGGCCTACGAGTTCGTGCGCAACGACCGGCTGAACGCGAATAGCTTTTTCAACAACGCGGCCGGCACGTTCGGGCCGAACGATCCGACGGTGCTCGCAGGCTTGGCCAAGGCCGGCGAACCGCGCATACCGCGCCCCAAGTTGCGGTACAATAACTTCGGTTACTTGGTGAGCGGGCCCGTCTTCATCCCCGGCCATTACAATAAGGAACGGGATAAAACGTTCTTCCTGTTCTCGCAGGAGTTCCGCCGCATTATCAAGGCACCGAGTCTGGCTTCGCCGATCACTGTGCCAAGTCTGCTTGAGCGCCAAGGCAACTTCTCCGAGCCGGGCAACCTGACAATCTTCGATCCGCTGACGGGGTTGGCGTTCCCCAACAACACGATCCCGCAAGGGCGGATCAACCCGACGACGCTGGCGCTGCTTAACCTGTATCCAACGCCTAACATCCCTTCGGCCACGGCGGGTCGTGCGCCTAACCGCTTCGCGGTCACGACGCCCAACATCCAGAACACGCGGCAAGAGACGATGCGCGTCGATCACAATATCAGCTCGACCCAGCGGCTGACGGGCCGCTACACGCGCGACCTGAGCCAAACGCGCGAGCTGGGCGGTTTGTTCTTCGGCGCGACCATACCCAACATAGCGACGACAGACACCAACATCCCCGGCGATGTACTGGCCGTCAGCTTGACTAGTACCTTCGGGCCGACCATCGTCAACGAGGCGACTTTCACCTTTTCCGGGAACAAGATTACGACCGCACTGGTCGGGCGTTACAATGGGAAGGACGTGACCGTCCCGCACACAGAGATCTTCCCGCAGAACAACTCGGGCATCCCGCCCAATATCAGCATCACGGGGCAGCCCACCATCGGAGCCGGTCAGCTCTTCAACATCAAGTACCGGAACTGGAATCCGAAGGACAATCTGACGGTCATCTACAAGGCGCACACGGTCAAGTTCGGCGGCGATGTGAGCTTTGAGTCGAAGGACGAGAACGCGGCCAGTCTGACGCAGGGCACGTACGGCTTCACGGGCGCGCTGACGCGCGTGGGCAGCAGCGGTGGCAACGGTTTAGCCGACTTCCTGCTCGGTCGCGCCGCCAGCTACAGCGAACCGGAGCGCGATGTCCAACAGAACCTGCGTTTCGGGCGCACGGAGTTCTACATTCAAGACACCTGGAAGCTGAAGCCAAACTTCCAACTCGACTATGGCATCCGTTATTACCGCTATCGCCAGCCGCGCGACCTTAACAACGTGCTCGCGACGTTCCTGCCACAGTTCTATAACCAAGCACGCGCTCCGCAATGCGCCAACGTCTCGTGTAGCACATTCGTCACCAGTACGTTCGACATCACGAACGGCTTTGCCTACGCGGGCACTAACTCGCCGTTCGGCCGGCGCGTGCAGAAAGATGACACGAACGACTGGGGGCCGCGCATCGGCTTCGCCTGGGACCCGCGCAACAACGGCAAGACAGTGCTGCGCGGTGGCTATGGTGTCTATTACGATCAGTCGTTGGTCGGCATCGTCGAGCAGAACTCGTTTACGACGCCGCCCTTCAATAATTCGGTGAGCTTGACGGGCACGTTTGCTAGCCCGATCCCCTTTGGCAATCCAGTGCCAGCGAGTACAACGACGCGCAGCAACCTCGGCACGGTCAACGCAACCACCAACCCGTTCGTCACGCCGATTGTCCAACAGTGGTCGCTCACCGTGCAGCAGGAGCCGTTCCGCAACGCCCTCTTCGAGATCGGTTATGCAGGCTCGGCTGGCAATCACTTGCTCCGGCCCGTTGACCTCAACGCGCCGACGCCGCAGCAAATCATCGCCGCCGCGACCGGCATTGCCGGCTGCGATCCTGCGCTCAACGCGGCCAACAACCCGGCCAATTGCATCAACCTCGCGCGACCCTTCCGTGGCTTCGGCGCGATCACCGACCGGCAGACGACTGCGACCTCGCGCTACCATGGGCTGCTTAGTTCCTTCCGGCTGCGGCCCACGCACGGGTTGACCGCGCAAATCGCCTATACTTTCTCGAAGAGTTTGACCGATGCGACCAACGACCGTGACGCCATTGACGTGCCGCAGATACGCACCAACTTCCAGTTGGAGCGCGCTGTGTCGCGCCTCGACCGCACGCACGTATTTGTCGCGAGCTACGTCTATGAAGTGCCGACCTTCCACACGGGCTTCGCCGCCAGCACCGCCGGCCGTTTGCTGCTAAGCGGTTGGGAACTTGCCGGCATCACGACGGCGCAGACCGGTCTACCCTTGAACCGTATCGTGCAAGGCTCGACTACCGTGCCGGCGCGCGGCAGTCGGCCGAACATCGTCAGCGACCCGACGCAGAACATTCCGATCAATCCGAGCGGCGGTATCCCGTACGCCTTCAACCCGTTTGCCTTCCAGACGACGCTGTCGGGCCAGATCGGCAGTTCGGGGCGTGCGCCGTTCCGCTTCCCGCGGCAAGTCTTTATGGATTTGAACGTGACGAAGAACCTGCATTTCTCGGAGCGCTATCGCGTGCAACTGCGCGCAGAGTTCTTCAACATCTTCAACCACACGATCTTCAATGACGTGTTCCAAACAATTCCGGATCGGCTGCCCACCGATGCCGCGTTCAGCAGCATTCAGAACCTGAGCGCCATCTCGCAGTTCGGGCAGTTCTTCTCAACGCGCGACGCGCGGCAGATTCAATTCGGCATGAAGTTCTACTTCTAAACGAGTCAGCAGAGAGGAATAGTACACGGGGGCGGTTGCACGAGCGCCTGCCCCGGCGCGAAAGATAAAACTGAAGCCTTGAGTTAGGGCACTGGCCCGACTCAAGGCTTCAGCTTTTCAGGATGCATGTTTTGCTATTTGGCCGCCGGCCTTCAAGGCTTGCGCCGGTTGACTCTATCCTCAAGCTCTTTGCGCGCACGCGCGCTCAACTGGCGGGCCGTGGCAAATGCGCGCTCGGCATCCGCGCGCCGGCCCGTCGCCAGATAGGCGCGGGCGAGCAGGGCCTGGCTATCGGCCGAATCTGGATTGAGTTTAACGGCGCGCTCCAGCGCCGCGATAGCGCGGGCCGGTTTATGTTGTTTGAGCAACGTTTGCCCCAAGGCTGTGAGCGCCAGATAAAAGTCCGGGTCCGTTTCAACGACGCGCGCGAGCAGATCGGCCGCTGCGGCAAGCCGATTCTGGCGTAGATAGATCAGACCGAGATGATAGCGGGCGAGTGCCATGTCTGGGTTGATGCTCAACTCGTGCGCAAATTCGTCTGCTGCCGCGTCCGTTTCGCCATGCTTCAATAGCGCAGAGCCGTATGCGTAGTGCGCTTCCGGCAGATCGGGATCAAGCTCGACCGCGCGGCGAAACTCCGCGAACGCCGGCTCTGAATCGTTCACGTCGTCGAGCGCTTCGCCGTAACGCAGGTGCGCCCGCGCAGAGGCGGGCGCAAGCTGTACAAGCCGGCCCAGCCGTTCCGCGGCTTGCCGGTACTGTTTCAAACGCAGATAGCATTCGCCGAGCGCGAGCAGCACCGCCTTGTCCGCCTCGTTGCGTGCGCGTAGCCATTCGAACTGTGCGGCGGCGGCGGCGAATTGCTCGCGGGCGACAAGCGCGAGCGCCAACAATTGCCGCGCCTGTGCGTTGGCCGGCGCAAGCTCGACGGCGCGCACGAGCGCCGCGTCGGCCTCGGCAAAGCGGCGGGCGCGAAAGAACGTGATGCCGAGATTGAGCGGCGCGGCAGCGAGTTGCGGGTCGAGCGCTGCTGCGCGTTGAAAGGCCGCAACCGCCTGCTCCGGTTGATTCAGCCGGTTGTACGTTACGCCGAGGTTGACCAGTAACTCGGCGCAGTGCGGCGCACGCGCCGCCGCCGCCTGATAGCTGGCGAGCGCCGCCGTCCAGTCAGCCCGCAACTCGGCTGTATGAGCGGCGACTAATTGCGGCTCAGCCATAGCGCAGTCCGAGCGCGGCGGCGTCTGGGCCAACGCATATAGTGATATGGCCCACAGCATGAACAATAATGGGACGCGGCCTGCTATAAGAAGTTTGCAAGACATGGAAAGGTTAGGCCGCATCGGATCGAACCGGCAGCGCACCTGATGCCGTCGCGCTGATCATAAAAGAGTAAGCTTGATTAGCCAACTCGTGAATCGTACCATCCGGGCAATGATTATGGGCGGTGATTAGGCAAGCAATATTCTCAGCACGCAGGGTTGATGCAGGTAGCGATGATGAACAGCAGGAACAACAAGAGCAGCGTAGACCGTAGCGTGCTACTGCAACATGCGCGTGTGATCGGGCCGCATGAGATGCTTGACGATGCAAGTGTGCTGCTGATAGGGGGCAGCATCAGCCACATCTATGGGCCGGCTGAGATTGAGCCGGCGCAGGCAGACAAGACGCTCGACCTCGCCGGCCTGACGCTGTATCCCGGTTTTATAGACGTGCATATCCACGGTGCGGTCGGGATGGACACGATGACGGCGACGGCGGCCGACTTGCATCGCGTCGCGCTCTTTCTCGCTAGTCAAGGCGTCAGCGCATGGCTGCCGACGCTCGTGCCCGCGCCCGCCGAAGATTACGAGCGCGCCGTTGCCGCGATTGCACAGTTGCTGCATGAACAGGATGAGCGCCCGCCGGCCGCGCGCGTGCTCGGTTTACATTACGAAGGGCCGTTCGTTAACCACGCGCAATGCGGCGCGTTGCGTCCAGCTTACTTTCGCAATTCTCACACAGTCGCTGAAGTCGAGAGCCTGCCGACGGTCGCAGATGCGGCGCGCATGATCACGGTCGCGCCGGAGATTGAAGGTGGGATCGAACTGGTGCGGGCGCTCACTGCGCGCGGTTGGGTCGTCTCCGTCGGCCACACGCGCGCCGATCTGGCCACGCTCGACGCCGCGTGCGCGGCTGGTGCGCGGCACATGACGCACTTCTTCAACGCGATGTCGCCGCTCCATCAACGCGCGCCCGGTCCCGTCGGCTGGGGTCTCATGCGCGACGACGTGACCTGCGACGTGATCGCCGATGGCGTCCACACAGACCCGCTCATGCTCCGGCTTGCCTTGCGCTGCAAGACGCACGCGCGACTGTTGCTGATCAGCGATGCGGTCGCGCCGACCGGCCTCGGCGACGGCGACTACGAAATCTGGGGCGAACAAATCTCCGTCGTCAACGGACGCACACAAAACGAGCGCGGGAGCATCGCTGGCTCAGTCAGCACGATGCGCGACGGCGCAAGATTGATGCACACGCTCGGCGTCGCGCCGCACGAGTTGGCGTGCATGACCGCGCTCAATCCCGCGCGGCTGCTCGGCAGGGCGGATCAATGCGGCTCAATCGAAATAGGGAAACGTGCTGATCTGATTGCGCTGGATGCGGAGGGACGTGTGCGGCTGACGCTCGTCGGCGGGCGCGTAGCGTTCTCCGCTCTCTAAACCCGACTATATCCCTTTGCAGCGTCCGCCCGCCGGGACGCGGCAGATTTATCACACGCCAAACACTGCTGTCCGTACCCGGTTCAGAAGATCACCTTGATGCCGAATTGAATGACGCGCGGGCCGCCGTCGCCAAGACGCGGGTTGCCGGCGTCAACGTCCGGCGTGTTGCCAATCGCGCCGAACGTGAGGGCGTTCACTTGCACGTTCGGCAGCGCAAAGTTCGCGTGGTTGAAGATGTTGAAGAACTCGGAGCGGAGTTGTACCGTGACGCGCTCGTTGAACTTCGTGTTTTTGTTAACCGAGAAGTCGAAGATGTTG
>JBBRYU010000216.1:0-7141 GCA_038237345.1 Pyrinomonadales bacterium | reverse complement strand
AGCGTGTTACGGCGCGTGCAGACGGCCACCCGCTCCGAAGGCACGGGCGATGAAGCGCCGATTGTGCGCGGCAAGCTGCGTATCGATCCGGCGAAACGCGAAGTCTCGGTCGGCGACCGGCAAGTTGAGTTGACGCCGAAAGAGTTCGAGTTGTTGCGCCTCTTCGCCACGAACCCGGGGCGCGTCTTTCCACGCAAATACTTGCTGGAAAAAATCTGGGATTATTCTTACGAAGGTTACGACCGGACGATTGACTCACACATCAACCGGCTGCGTTCCAAGATCGAAGATAATCCGGACAATCCGCAGATGGTCTTGACCGTCTGGGGCATCGGTTACAAGTTCAGCGACGAGGGGCGTTAACTTACCGCTCGCGTAAAAGTCGCCGAAGGGTTCTCCTCTCCAACATTGCTGCCGCAGCCAAATTTCAGCAAGGCTGCACGGCGATCAACCAACACAGCGTAGACACCGACCGTCGGGCCGCAAACGCCCGGCGTGCCCGCCGTCCGGCGACGCGGTTGCCAGCAACATCGCGCGCCGGCAGCCCGAACAGTCCGCCGCTTCCAATCGCAATTTAGGTTGAACTCTCATGCGTGAATTAAGACTCAAATACTCCCGCAGCGTCAGATGGGGCATCGCGCTCGTCGGTCTTATCGCCGGGTTTGCGCTTTGGCCTCTGACCGAGTTGCAAGCGCAGCGTGGCGGCAGCGAAACGCCGGTCAACGTCACCGGCGTGACGACGCACACGAAGGGCAGCGACGCGGTCGTCTCAATCTCCGGCGACAGCGCGCTCTCGCGTGCGCAGACGTGGCAGGACGACGAAGGCTTCCATGTGGTTGTCTACAAAGGGCAGAGCACCGTGAAGGGCCTGCCGCGCGGCGTGAAGGCGCGGCGCGTGGGCGACTCGCTGGAACTGGTCGTGCCGGTCAAGGCGGGCGGCAGCGTCTACGTGCAGCCGCGCTTCAACCAACTCGATCTGGTCGTGGGCGGCGGTCTGCAAACAGGCGTTGAGACGAACGAGCACGCGCGTCCGGCAGTGCGTGGCGGCACAACGCTGCCAACGATTGAGCGCAATCAGCAGCCGACGCGGAGAGAAAGAGTTGCGGGCGAACAGACGAATGGCGCAGCCGTCATGCGCGAGAGCAGCAAGCGGAAGCAAACGGAAGCGCAGGAGTCCCGAGCCACACAGCCGCAGCATAACCCCGCGCCGCCGAACGCGCGCAGCGACGCGCAGCATGCGCAGAACATGTTGCCGGCTACGTATCAGTCCGGCGCTGTGTTAACGCAGAACGGGCAATTGGCCGCGAGCCAGCCGGCGAGCGCCGCCCAGCCGCCGGTAAACGTACAGCCGGCGACGCCGCCAGTCGCGCAGCCGGCACAGCCATTGCCGGTGACAGATGCAACGGGCGCGGCGCAGACTTCCGCGCTGAATATGCCGTTGCTGGTGCTTGGGTTGTGTTTCACGGGCGGACTCGTCGCCTTCCTGTTCATCTACCGGCGGCGGCGCAAAACGGACGATGACTGGGAAGATGCCGCGGAAGAAGAGACCTCGACTGCGCTGACGAAGGCGACGCCGATGGCGCTCAATAAGTCGGATGCACAGAGCGCAGAATTGGTGCAGGGCGTCCAACGGCTTGAGCCGAACGCACAGGGCGAGCGGCGCAAGACGGAGCGGCGTGATAATCTCGGCCGCCGCGCCAACGACAAGGCGAAAGGCGTAGCGCCGGCCGTGTTGACCGAGCCGCAGAGCGGCGCGCAGCAAGAGCGCAAAACGCTCAGCTTCACAAACGCGCAGCCCGCCGTAGTCTTCGGCGCATACCGGATCGATCAGGAAGTGGAAAAACTGTTGCAGGGTCAGGCGCACAGCATCGAGGTCTTGGCCGCGCGGGCGGCGGACGACCGCCGCGCCGTCGAGACTTCGCTCTTGAAGGCGCTGCACGCGAACATGCTCGGCACGGACGAGCAGCGGCGGGCGCGCGTCGCGCTCGAAGAGTACGGCTTCGTCGCGCGCCAGAGCGCGACCTTGCTGCTCGCAGCGGACGCTTACGAGCGCACCTCTGCGGCCCGCGCGCTCGGCCAGATTGGCTCGCCCTCATCACTGCCGTTCCTGCTCGAAGCGTTGCATGATCCTGAACCTGTCGTCTGCACCGAAGTGGTGACGAGCCTCGGCGCCTTGGGGCTACCATCGGCCATCGGCGCGCTGCTCGATCTCGCGCGGCGGCATCCGGAGTTGCCCACGCCGCTCCTGGGGCGCGCGTTGAGCGCCTGCTCGGTGGACTGCATTGACATACAAGCGGAAGGCGCGAGCAACGGCCGGCTGCTGGCCGATGGCTCGTTCACGGGCGACATAGACGGGCTTGAACCGGTCGGGCACATCGAGCAACTACCTGAATGGCTCGACGACCACACGCTTGCCGACGCGCTCGCACGGCTTGGCAGCACAGACGTAGCCGTCCGCACGGCTGCCGCGCAGCAACTCGCGCAGTTTCAGGTGCGCCGCTCGGTTGACGCGCTCAACACGCTCGCGGCCATTGACGAGGATGCGACCGTGCGCGCCACTGCCGTCACGAGTCTCGGTATCATCGGACACGAATCTGTGTTCGCCGCCGTGCTGATCGGCATGGCAGATGAAGCGCGCGAAGTGCGTGCGGCGGCCGCGCGTGCGCTTTCGCGCTTGAGCTTTGATCGCGCCGATGCTTACGTGCGCGTGATCGAATCAAGTGATGAAGAGACGATGCAGCGCGTCGCGCGAGCCTGCGTTACGGCGGGCTTAGCGACACAAGCGTTAAACAGACTGGCGAGCGAGGATCGCCGGCAAGCCTACGAAGCGTTCTCGCTCTTGACGCTCGTCGTCAAAGGCGGCGAGGGGGAGATAATCTTCGCGGCGGTCGAGCATGTAGGCGAACTGAATGTGCGGCTGGCCGCGGCGCGCCTGCTCGCGTTGCAGGGACAGGCGGAGACAGTCAAGCGTCTGCGCAGCGTCGCGCTCGGCAACGGCACGCCGGAAAAACTGCGCAACGCCATCCTCGAAGCGATCTACCGCGACGACCACGCGGTAGTTGAGTAAACTGCGTAGCTAAAGAGATGGTGACAAAAGGGCGGAGGCTATTGCATAATGCGCCCGTTCAGCCACGCACCGATCAAGCCTCGTGACACAGCAATGCGCCAGCAACAAACAATGTCCCTAATTCAACGCTTACGGTGCGCATGCGCCCTCGCGCTCGTCCTCTTTACTTGTGCCTTCGCTGCGCATGCACAGCAGAACGACAACACCGCTGCGAAGCCGCCCGCCAAGAAAATTGCCGGTATGTCGAGCAGCGACGCGCCCAGCGGCTCGAAGGTGACGATCATTTCCGACGGCGCGCTCAACGACTATTCGGCCTATCGCAGCGGCGACCGTTTCTACGTGGTCATTCCGCAGGCGAACGCGAAGGGCGTGGGCGGCGTGCGCGGGCGCGGCTTCGAGGGCGCGCAGGTGACGCGGCAAGGGCAGGACGTGGTCATGTCCTTCAAACTGCAACCGGGCGCATCGGCGCACGTGAATCAAAAGTTCAACCGGCTCGTCGTGCAGTTCAATGCGGCCGATGTCGGCGCGCAAACACCGCTGAAGAAGATCAATCAGCAGACCGCGCAGCCGACGCCCGACACGCGCGCAAAACCGACGCGCACACCGGTCGAACTGGCGGGCGCACCGACGCCGACGCCGGCCGTGCGCCCGACACTCAACCCAAATAAACAGACGGTCGGTGCGCTGCCGCCGGGCGTCGTCCCGACAGCGCTCGTGTCGCCGACGGCCCTAGCGCAAACGTCGCCCACCCCGACTGTGCCCACGCCTTCAGTCGCACCGACCGTCACGCCCGCCGCGACGCCGGTACAGGTCGCGCAATTGCAGCCGCCGCCGGCCGCGCCCGTCGTGGCGACGAACGCGCCCGCCTCCGGCGCGCCCGTCTCGCTGGGCACGACCGTGTTACGCAATTGGCCTTTGCTGCTCATCGCATTGATCGTGCTGGCCGGTCTCGGTCTCTTCGTCTTCGCGCGCGGTGGTGAAGGACCCGCAGAACTGCCGCCTGCGGTCGAACCTGCAAGGCAGAAAGAGACACCTAAGAGCGCGCTCGCGGCGAAAGAGCCTGCGCCGGTTGCGACGACTGCCGCAATTGTGCCGCCGGTCGTCACCCCACCTGTTGTCGCGCCGCTGGGGGTCGCGCCGCCTGTCGTTGCCGCGCCGCCTGTTGCTGTGCCGCCGCCGGTCAGCGCCGCGCCGGTGGCGAAGGTTACGACGCCGCCCAAATCGAAGAAAGCGAAACGGTCCGCGCAGAAGCGCGAGGCAGCGGCCGCGAAAGCAGCTGAGTTAGCAGCGGCGAAAGCGGAGGCGGCCAAATCACAAGAGGCGAGCGCTCCGGCTACGGTCGAGCCATCAACGGCGACGGGCATAACCGGCGCGATCATCGCTGCCGCGGGCGCGCACGCGTTGATGCACGAGTCCGCGCCGACGGCGGTTGACGCTGAATCGGCGCTTGCAGAAACGAAGAAACTGCTGGCCGGCGGGGACTACGACGAGGCGGTCATTAATACGCAGGACGCAGGTGTGCGCCAACTCATCGCCTCTGAGTTGCTGACGGCCCTTGCGACCGAGCGCGAGCGCGCATACGGCGAGCGCGCCCGCGCCGCCTTCATCAAGTACGGTTATTTCGCCGACGTGGCGCGCGACCTGCGCGCGGCCGCAGCCGTGGCGCAACGCTCATCCGCCGCGCGCACGCTCGGTCTCGTCGGCGACCACGCGGCCACGCAACATCTCATCGCCGCGCTCGAAGACCCGGCCGCCGAAGTGCGGCGCGCAAGCGTGGAAGCCTTGACCGAATTGCAATACCCGGCGGCAGTCGCCCCGCTCGAAGCGCTGCGCTGGCGCGAGACCTCGGGCCAACTTCCGCGCCAACTCATCCAGACGGCTATCGAAATGTGTGCCGCTGCTGCACCAGCGTCAGTTGCGCCAGCGCCAGAGACGGAAGACACATTGGGCGCAGAGTGGGCAGCAGTTGCGCCGGCGATTGAAACCGCGCCTGAGCCTGCGCCCGAAGTCGCGGCGGACGAGACGGCGCACGCAATTGACGAGACGACGCAAGAAGTTGCAGTCGTCACAGCAGAGCAAGAACCGATGCACGTTGCTGCGCCGGTTGAGTCCGCTGCCGCCACCGAGTTCCCCACAGTTATAAACGCGCCGGAGACTGCGTCTGCACCTGAAGCCGCGCCGGATGAAGCGTTGGAGACAGTTGCCGCGTCGGCTGCGTTTGAGCCTGCGGCTGAAGTGCCACCTGCGTTTGAGGCAGACACTGCGTCCACGACGACATCGGCGGTCGAAATGCCGGAGCGCGCAGCCGCGCCCGATGATCAAACAGCAACTGTGGATGAGCCTGCGGCAACGGAGTTGTTTACGCCGCCGCTCTCTGCGCCGGAGGATGTCGAGCACGCAGAGTTCGTGTTGCCCACGATTGAGCCGGCCGCAATTGACACCACCGCGAGCGCGGACACGACCATCGTGGCTGAGTCTGCGCCGGTTGTCAGCACGGAATTGAGCGACACACCGGCCGCGCCTGAATTAACGCTCGCCGCGCCGGTGGTTGAAGAGACGAAAGCGATCACCGCTTTCGAACTGACGGCGAGCGCGCCGGTTGCGGACGATTGGATTGACATTGATGTTGAGGAGCAGCGGCTTGATGTGGAGTCGCCTGCGATGCCGCCGCCCGCATCAGTGCCGCACGTCTCATTCGACGCAGAGGTGGAAGAGCAAGCGCCCGCTGCTTGGTCTCCGTCTGTTGATGTGAACGCAGCGACCCTAATTGAGGAGACGACGAAGGGGCTTGAGCCGTCAACGGTGCAGCCGGTCGAGGCAATAGTTGAAGCTGCGCCAGTCGTCATGGCAGAGAAGGAACTCGATCTCGCGGGCGCGGAAGAGGAACGCCTGTCGATCATTCCGAAGGCGATTCAACTACGGTTGGAAAGCGATGATGCGAGCGAGCGCGCCGCTTCTGTGCTGGCGCTTGCGCACCTCAACACCGATGAGGCCTTCCAGCAAATCTGCTCCGCCTTCGACGATAATGCGCCGGAAGTGCGTGAGGCTGCGGCCCGCGCGCTCTACAGTCTCGCCGACGACCGCGCCGACTCGTTCACCCGTGCGTTGCGCGAAGCCCCCACTGAGCGTCGCCGCTACATCGGTGCGGCCATCTCTTCATCGGGTCTCGCCGATGAAGCTGTCTCGAACCTGACCGGCGAGAGTCGCGACAAAACTTACGACGCTTTCTCGCTCCTCTTCTTAATGGCGAAAGCGGGCGAGACCGTGCCGCTCATCCACGCCATTGAAACGCACCCCGACAGCGAAGTGCGGCTCGCGGTCGTGAAACTCTTGGCCCTCAGCGGCCAGCACGAAATTCTGCCCTCGTTCCGCCGCTTGGCCGTGCGTGGCTCACTGCCCACGGAAGTGCGCTCAGCCGTGATGGAAGCTATCTACCAGATCAGCAGTCAGCCGCAACACACGACATAAAAACAGCGACAAGTGACAGGTGACGGGCGACGGGTTAAAATACCTGCCTCCCGTCACTTTCATTTGTCATCATGAAATTTCAACTACGATCTGATTTCACGCCGCAAGGCGATCAGCCGCAGGCGATTGACGCGCTGGTGCGCGGCTTGGATGAGGGCGCGCAGCATCAAGTGTTGCTCGGCATCACGGGCAGCGGCAAGACTTTCTCGGTCGCCACCGTCATCGACCGCACGCAACGCCCGACGCTCGTCATCGCGCACAACAAGACGCTCGCCGCGCAACTCTATCAAGAGTTCAAGCACTTCTTCCCCGAAAACTCGGTCGAGTATTTCGTCTCCTACTACGACTACTATCAGCCGGAAGCTTATGTGCCGGCTGCGGACATGTATATCGAGAAGGAGGCGACGATCAACGAGGAGATTGATCGCCTGCGGCTGTCCGCGACGCGCGCCCTGTTCGAGCGGCGCGACGTGATCGTGGTCGCCTCTGTTTCGTGCATCTATGGTCTCGTCGACCCCGTCGCTTATTACCCCATGCTTCTCTTCGTCGAGCCTGGCATGAATATGAGCCGCGACGCGCTGCTGCAAAAGTTGGTCGAGTTGCAGT
>JBBRYU010000215.1:0-7233 GCA_038237345.1 Pyrinomonadales bacterium | reverse complement strand
GCAAGTTTATCTCTGGGGCGAGCGCGGGCGCGCGTGGGCGGGCGCGAACGCTTACTTCTACACGGACGAACCGGCCTACGCCGCTTACGTCAACGCGCTCCTCGACGGCCGCCCGCGGCGCAATGATCCGTACACGGGCACGGACGACACGCAAGCTCCTCAACTCCCCGAATCGCTCTTCTCGATCCAGTTCGTGCCCGCTTACATGATCGCGCTGCCCGCGCGTGCGCTCGGACTATCGACTGCGACCGCGTTCATTCTGCTGTCAACGCTCGTCGCTTTTAGTACGTCACTCGCGCTCTTCTGGCTGCTCGCGCTCGTGTGTGAAGACGACCGCGCAGCGGCGGCGTGTGTGCCGTTCGTCCTGTGTCTCGGCATTCTGCTGTCGGGGAACGGCTTGATTCGCGGGCTGCTCGATCAACAGACCGCTTACGTCTATCTACCCTTCTTGCGCCGCTACATTCCGGCCGCGCCGTTTCCCTTCTTCATCGTCTTCTTCCCGCTCGTGTGGCTCGCGCTCAACGCTGCCCCGCGCCGCCGCAGACTCTGGTGCGCGCTTGGCGCGGGCGCGTGTTTCGCGGTCTGCGTCTACGGCTATTTCTATTTGTGGACGGCCGCCGCCGCGTGGCTCGCATTGCTTGCGCTGTTGTGGTTAGCGTTTAAGCCCGATGGCTGGCGACAGAGTTTGCCCTCGTTCGCACTGATCGGCGCAAGCGCCAGCGGCGCGCTCATCCCTTATACGCGCTTGCTCGCGCAGCGCGCCCCGACGATGGACGTGGTGCAGGCGCTCGTGCATACGCACGCGCCCGATCTCTGGCGCTCAATCGAAGCGTGCGCGCTCGCCGTCCTCTGCGCGCTCATCATCGGGCTGAAACGCAAATGGCTCGCGTGGCGCGACGCGCGCGTGCTGTGCGCCCTCGCGTTCGCCGCGTTGCCGTTCGTGCTGTTCAATCAACAGATCATTACGGGTCGCTCGCTCCAACCGATGCACTACGAGCAATTCGTGGCCAACTACGTGACGCTCATCGCCGCCGCGCTCACCACATCATTGCTCTGGCGCGGGACACGCACGACGGAGCGCCGGCTACCGCTCTATTTCGTACTGGCCATCGCCTACATCACTTTCGGCTGGGGCGCGGGCGAGACGTGGATCGCGACGCGCAGATTCGCGGCGGCGAACGTGGCGCGCGATGAAGCCCGGCCCGTCGCACAGCGCCTGCGCGAGATCGCCTTGAAGAGTTACGACGACAAGCTGGGCGCGGCGGCCGACCCGCATGGGGTCGTCTTCACGCCGGACATCGCGCGGGCGGACAACCTGCCCATGGTTGCGCCGCAACCCGTTTTGTGGGCCCCGCACATGTTCGTCTTCTCCGGCGTGACGGTGGCGGAGAATAAGGAGCGTTTCTTTCAGTACCTCTACTACGGCGGCGTGGACGCAGACGAGTTCGTGCGCAACTACGCGCAGCAGGGCTTCGTCCACTACGCCATCTTCGGCTGGGAGCGCGCCAATCCCAAACTGACCGTCAACTACAAACCCGTCAGCGACGAAGAGCTTGCGGTCGAAGCCCGCAACTACGCCGACTACATCGCCCGCTTCGACCGCACCCGCGCCACGCATCCGCAACTGGCCTACCTGCTCCTCGCCGCCGACCAACAGCTCGACCTCGCCCACCTAGAACGCTGGTATACGCGCGACGCGGGCGAGCGCATCGGCAACTTCGTGCTCTACCGTCTGCAACTGCGGCCGTAATCGTTATGCGCGTAGCTGCAAGTCGCGACAGTTAGCGGCGCATCGGATTTAAGTCCCGGTGCGTGTGTTGGGGCTTGCATCCAGAGGATGGTATTGACGATTTGTTGCGGGTTCGCCTGCGCGGGACAGGCCGCCCAACGATCTATCGCCTCATTGCCGAAACGGACGAGACCGAGGCGCTGCGTTACGTCTTTGTCGAACACAGGACTCGAGTCTCTGAAGCCCAGTTTGCGGCGCAGCAGTTCGATGTCATCAGGCTGCCCGGTTAAGAACAGCCAGCCCCGCCTGCCCGTGCATTTCGGCGTACATCTTGAGGTCAGCGGGGAAGCCGTCCGACACAACCCCGGCGGGGAGGCAACTTTATTTTCGCCTATGGCGCGCCGGGTAAACAGCGTCGATGACACCTTCCGGCCCCGTTTTTGCCCTTAATAGGATTTAGCTCCCCAAGCGTATCGTTAGCAGCCACACACGCAGTATTTAACGGGCCGGAGGCATTGAATCATGACGCCGCAAGACGATTCCGAACAAACACTCATCGCGCCGCGCTTTGATCCGGCGGAGGAGCAAGAAGCGCGCCCCGTCGTGCCCCTCGCAGAAGTACGCGTGCATGAACAAGCGCACTGGCGCAAGCTCGCGTCCTACTTGCGCCCTGTGCAGCACCACTCGTGGCCGCTGGCATTGCTCGTCGCATGCCTGTTGACCGTCGGCGTGGTCGGCGCGACCGCGCTCATACGTCACCGGCAACGCGCACAGGCCGAGGCAACGACAACACAACCGACCGCGCCAGCCGTGTCACTACCCGCGGGCGCTAATCAGCCTGCGCCTGCGAGCAACAACGGGTCAGCGCGCGTGCGTAACGCACCCGCGGCAGTTGCGCCGCGCACGGCCGCGCGACCGGCGGTGGAGCAGGTCGCCCCGGATAATGCCGAAGCGAGCGCACGCTTCAGCGACAGTGAGGCAAGCGACGAAGATAAGCACGAGCACAAACGGGAGAAGCAGAAACATAAAGAGCACGGCGACGAGGATGAGGGCTTCGTCTCACTGCCACGTAACAAGAAAGAAGCGCGCCGCGCTGCGGCCCGTCTGGTTGACACCATCATTGATCATGACCACTGAGCAACTAACGGGTTAACAAATAGCTTATTCATTCGTTTCGCCTGTTTCGCCCGGCTCGGCCAATTCCGCCACCGCAGCGAGCGTGTCAATGTCAGCTACATTTTTATCAGGCCGCAGACGTAGGATGCGTGGGAAGCGTAGCGCATAACCGCCCTTGTGCCGCTGCGACGCCTGCACGCGATCAAACGTCACTTCGATCACGATCTGCGGTTCGACGACACGCACGCGCCCATGCGCGAATTCCTGTAACGTGTGCGTGCGAAACCATTCGGTCAACTCCGCCAACTCCGCATCCGTCAGACCCGAATACGCCTTGCCCACGTTCAGCAACTCCGGATCATCTTCCGCGCGGCGCACCGCGAACGTGTAATCGGATAGCAGATGCCGCCGCTTGCCGTGCCCGACTTCGACCGATGTGACCACCACATCGAGCGTCGCCAACGCGCGTTTCAGCTTCAACCACTCGCGCCCGCGCTTGCCCGGCTTATAGGCTGAGCGCGGGTCTTTGAGCATCAGCCCCTCGTTGCCGCGCGCCCGCGCCGCGCCGAACTCCGCATCGAGTGTCGCCACATCTTGCACGCGTTGCGCGGTAGATAAGCGCACGGTCGCCGCCGGATCATTTGCGATCAGCCTTTCGAGGGTCTGCCTTCGCACTTCGAGCGGCTCATCGATCAGCACGCGCCCGGCGGCGTAGAGCAGATCATAAGCGATGAAGACGACGGGCGTCGCGGCGAGCAAATCCGCGCCGACGGTCTTGCGGCCGAGCCGCTTTTGTAGTTCAAGGAACGGCAGGATCACTGCGCCGCGCGCGGGCACGATCTCGCCATCGAGGAGCGCATCGGTCGGCAAGGCTGTAAGCGGCGCGACAAGCTCAGGAAAGCGATGCGTGATCTCGTCGAGCGTGCGCGAGAAGAGCGCGACGCGAGCCGTTTGCACGTGCGCCTGCGCGCGTATGCCATCGAATTTGTCCTCTGCATAAAACCAGTCGGGCAGCGTGCGCGCGACATCGGCGAGGTCGGCGGCGGCCGTGGCGAGCATGAACTTGAGCGGATGGAAGAGCCGCATGGTAACGCCGGCCAACTCGCCGCGCCGCGTCCGCACCGCCGTCTCACCGATATCGCCCGTCAGCATGTTGACCTGCGCGACCTGCGCGAGCGGTTGCTGAAAGGCGCGGGCCAGCGCGTCCTCAACCAACCCCTCTTTCAACCCGATACGCAGCTCGCCGCCGAGCAGCTTGACAAGATACTTCCCTTCCAGCGCAGTCGCGCGCCGCAAGGCTGCGACTATGAGCGCCTGTTTGTTCTTCGTCCCGCGCGTTGCGCTCAAAGTTGCGATCAGCGTCTCAATTTCAGCGAGCGTAATGGTGGGACTGACCACCGCATCGCGTCCCGCTTCGCGCATCGCTTCCTCTGCGACTTCGCCCCCATCGCCCAGACGCACGTAACGCGGGCGCAAATTCTCCACCTCGAAGCCCGTCACCTCGCTCAAGGCAGCGCGCAACAGACCCGTGCCGACGTTCGTCGTGCGCGCATCGCTCTGCGCAAACTGCTGCCCTGCAAAGTAACGCGCCGCCCGCGCGAGATCGTCGTCGGCCAACTCATGCAAGTACGCGCCGAGCAATGCTGCCTTCTCTAACTTCTTCGTCGTCGCCGCGACCTGTTCAGCCGTCTGCGCGAAACGCAGCAACGCGCCGCCCGCCTCTTTTGCCATGTGCCTAGTCTAACATCGCAAACTCTCTGCCGAGAGCGTGGCCAATCTGCCGGGAGCGCGGGCATCTTGCCCGCTATGAGCGCGCCAGCGCGAATAAAATCTACGCGCTAAACAACACACGCAGTAGAATGGCGCGTAACTTTGGAAGCGTGCTGGCGCACGCGTTGGCGGGCAAGATGCCCGCGCTCCCGGCATTATGTTCGCGATGTTATGTTATGGCCGAATTGGGTTGGCACAGTCGCGGTTATTTGCCGCACTTCGAGGGCGGCGAAGTTTTGCAGTTCGTGACGTTCCGGTTGAAGGACTCGCTGCCGCAGACGGTGTTGGATAGTTGGCGACAGGAATTAGCACGTGCTGACGATGCCGCGCTCCGCCGCCGTGTCGAGACCTATCTCGATCAAGGCTACGGCCACGCCTATTTGCAAGAGCCACGCATCGCAGCGCTGGTGCAGGCGGCGTTCCTATACTACGACGGGGCGCGCTACCGGCTCGCCGCATGGGTGGTGATGCCCAATCACGTACACCTGCTCCTGCGCCCGCTCGACACACACACGCTCGCCGCCATCATGCACGCCCTCAAGTCCTACACGGCCCAGACGGCGAACCGGCTCCTGGCCCGTACCGGCCCCTTCTGGCAAGAGGAATACTTCGACCGCTACATACGCGACGCAGACCACTACGCCCAGACCATCGCCTACATCGAGCACAACCCCGTCAAAGCCCGCCTCTGCCCCACGCCCACCGCATGGCCCTACAGCAGCGCCCGCTTCCACCGCTCAACTTAACGCCGGGAGCGCAGGCATCCTTGCCCGCCATGAGCGCGGCAGCGCGAACAATGGACGCGCCATGCGGCGCGTTGGCGGGCAAGGATGCCCGCGCTCCCGGCAGTGTGGTTCGTGCTTTCAGGCCGCGTACTTGCCGGGGGCGACTTCGCGTGCTTGGCCGAGCGCGGCGAGGGTTTGCAGCAGTTCTTCGACGGTGGCGGCGCGGGCGCGCAGGAAGGTGCGGGCGAGTTCGGGGGCGGTGACGACGCGGCCGGAGGCGGCGAGCGCGTGGCGGACGGCGCGGGCCTGTTCGGGGACGGATTTGGGCCACGGCGGGCGGGCGCGGGGCGCGGCGGTCGGGGTGGCGGCGGTCGGGTCGGCGGCGAAGACGGTTTGCGTCGTGCCGGTCGGGTGTTGGAAGGCGGGGCGCAGCCATAGCACCTGTCCGGCGCGTTCTGCGGCGGCGCGGGCGGCGTTCAGGGCGACGAGGCGCGCGAGCAACTCTTCGTCGGCGAGGTCGGCGGGCCAGCCGTAGGCGTTGGCGACGGCCGTATCGAGTTCGTCGTGGAGTTGGCGCAGCACGGAGACGAGACCCTGTTCGTGCGTGGCGCGCTCGCGGTCGGCGAGCGGTTCACCGGCGCGGAGTTTGGCGAGGACGTTGTACATGTCGGTGACGGTCAGACGCGGGTGCTGCGCCTGCTGCCGCTTCCGGTGCGCGTCTAACTGCTCGCCAACTTACGTATCCGCGCCAAGGGCGGCTGGTACTTCGGCGAGCCCAAAACTCTACGCAGCCGCAGGCAAATTCCCTTATCCCTACTATCACTCGCGCCCTTACAGAGCATCGACTCAAGCAGGCGGCGGCAAGATTGGAACCGGCGCAAACTAGCAGAGGCACGATCTCGTCTTTGCCACGCTCGAAGGCGGGCCGCTGATAACACGCAATTTGAAGCAGCGTTAGATGAAATTGAGAAAATACTACCCGCAGGTTAACTCTCGAATTATTCTTCGTTCACTACGTCGCCAATAAATATTAGCAGTGCGTTTATAAACCTTTTGCTTACTCTTAAGCTTCACCCGATGGAGGCAGTTCTTCTTTCGATATGTCGTTGAGGCCGAGAATGGATGTTCGCTGGGGATATACCGGCTGGCTCGCGCCGAGAGCTTGCCTCAATTTTGGTAGCAAGAACAATTCTAGTGATGATCTCATCTGGCTCATGTGATGAAGAACCCCGATGAATTCCAAAATCAAGAAGAGGATAATACAAGCCCCTAATATAGTCCCGCGCACATGATGCTCGACTATCAGAGCAACCACTCCCAAACAGACAAATACAGAACCAACTAGAAATACGAGTTTTGCAATAAGGTGAGCCAACCTACTTGCCCTCCCTTCAAGAGCCAATCTTAATTGACGATATTGTTCGTTTGCGGCGTGGGCCTTTAATGAAGCATCTGTCAGGCGACGATTTGCGTCGCTTTGCGCTTCCGCTAATAGCCGAGCAGTTTCAGCTTCTGTTTGAGAAATTCGTGTATTCGCTTCGGCTAACTGTTGGCTAGTTTCAGCCTCAAGCGCCTGAATACGTGATTTAGTATCTGCCTCGTAAGAGGCACGCACCCTATCAATTATCTCATCCAGCGTAGCGGCATCTATATCCTCCTCATCCTCAGTGTCAATATCTCCAAGTAGATCGTCCGTCATTTCGGATACAACAATCGCCACTGCTTCGTCTGAGGTTAGAAGGCGACTTTTCTCTAGTACACCGTCAATCTGAAGTTGAAGGATAGAGACGATGCAACTTTCGCCGCGCATCTTCGGTTGTAAAGCGCCATTCGATCTTAGCGCAGGCAGCATTGCGTTCTTCTTCCAACTGCTTGATCTCTCGCTTGAGCGTC
>JBBRYU010000214.1:0-7244 GCA_038237345.1 Pyrinomonadales bacterium | reverse complement strand
AGATCGTGCAGAACGCAGGCAAAGAAGGCGCGGTCATCGTGGAGAAAGTCCGCGAGAACAAGAAGGACAACTATGGCTTCAACGCGGCGACCGAGCAGTTTGAAGACCTGGTTGAGTCCGGCGTCATCGATCCGGCGAAGGTCACGCGCTCGGCGTTGCAGAACGCGGCGTCCATCGCCGGTCTGATGCTCACGACCGAGGCGCTCGTCTCCGAATTGCCGGAAGACGACAAGGCTCCGGCCATGGGCGGCGGCGGCATGGGCGGCATGGGCGGCGGCATGGGCATGTAAGCTAAGCCCAAGTTGGCGCGACAAAGTGAAGCGGCTTCGTTCATTGCGAGCGAAGCCGCTTCGCTTTTGTGTGTACGACTGTGGACGGCGCGGCGGCCCGTTGTAGACGATTATTGACAGACACCGACCCACCCGCGCGCACGTCGGCAGGCAAAAGTATTGACCTCCGCCCCCGCTTTGGCGCATGATGCCGCTGCTTTTCCCAGAGTCGTGTTTCTCGCCGCACGGCGGCACGCTCGTTGCTCAAGTTCCCTCTTACCGATCTTTGTTACTCGCATTTGCCTCTCGGCGCACACGACGCCCCGGCCGGAGCAGTCGCCGCTTCGTTGACAAGTTAAGTTGCCCTTTCACCTCCCCTCAGTCATTGGTGATCGTGCGCCTCACTCATGCCTGCTTAGGAGGACACCTGTCGTGGCTCGTCTGGTTTGCAGCAACAGACCGGCCGTTGCGCGCTCGTGGATGGCTTCCCTTTACAACCGGAGAAATTGTGATGCAAGCAGCAAAACCCGGCGTGAGTTTTCGTGAGACGATGACGGGCGGCTTCGCGCTCGGCGAGACCTACCCGCGCACCGGCGAGCAAACGGGTGACGCCGCCGGCACAGAATTGGCCATCCATTGCGAGATCGACATCGCGGACGTCTATGCCTTCATCGCCGACCCGCAACACTTCGCGCCCATCAAGGGGCGCGTTGACTTTCCGCCGCTCGGCATGAACATCCCCGCCACGCGCGGCGTCTTCAACCTGTTCAGCCCGAGCGACAATCCGCGCATGAAGTACATGGTCTATGAGCTTGGTTTTGAGACGGGCGGGCGGGCTTACTATCTGGCCGGCAAGAAAGAGGTGCGCGACGATCCGGGCTTCGACATGTGGGCCGACATCACCACCTGCTTCACGCGCCTGCACGAGGGCGCAGACCAGAGCGGCCCCGTCGTCGGCGCAGGCGTCATCTACATCAAACGCGAGCAACTGATCGGTCTCATCCCTACGATCCACGCCACCAACACCACCTCGAAAAAGGAGAGCCTCAAAATCCTCGCCGACTTCGGCCGCTTCTTCATGGGCGAGATTTGGGACACCTACGCTTAAAGTCCGAGACACTTGCCGGGAGCGCGAGACGCTCTGCTCGCGCTTCCGGCAGAGCGTCTCGCCTGAACCTGATAAATTATTTTGGAGTGCTTTGAAAAGCGCGAGACGGGGATCGAACCCGCAACCCCCGGCTTGGGAAGCCGATGCTCTACCATTGAGCTACTCGCGCATTAACCGATTATTTTCTTACTAATACTCAGCGCGTTTAGCTACGCCCGCGCTATTTTATCTGGTTCACTACACGAAGTTAAAAGGTAATTAGTTGCCCACCTTATTCCTTTACTCTGCCCGCTCAAAGTTGGGTTTAATCTAAGGCAAGCAACCGTATGCCCAACTTCCTTAACTGGAATTAAATACACGTTTCCGGTCATTGGGTTAAGCACTGCGAACAAGTCTGCCGCGTCTTTGTAGTCTCGTCTAGTTCCTGCATTTCCAGAGAAGCTACAAGCATTGAATAGCAGACTGCCATTACGCACTCTTCCCGTCTTACATTGAACTCTTTGAATACGCCGCCCGTCATCAATAATAAGATCGTATTTGCGACCGTCACCAAAAGGAAGGGATACTAAATAACCCGCTTCAATGAATGCGGCGAGTATTTTAGATTCAGTGAGGTTCCTTTTTCACTGGTTTCCATTAACTATTGCGCTACCATTGCGCCACTCCCGCGAATGAGAAAAGAACCAACCTGCCGCAAAGAAAGATACTCAACCCGCGTTTGCTCTGTCAAATCATCAATCCCCTTCGATACGCTCGGCCTGCGGCTGGAGCACGTATTGTTCAAGCCGCGCCTGTTCGTCAGTCAAGTGCGCGGCGGTCGCGTCGGTGCGGTGGGTGGCGGCGAGGGCGGTGGGGTCGAGTGCGCCGATTGCGTCGGCGGGGTTGTTGATGTAGGTGCGCAGTTGTTCGACGAGCGGCGTGGGCGTCCAGCGTCCGCGTGCGGCGTTGTTGTCGTGGACGTAGAGACCCAATTCAATCCGATACTGCTCCATCGGCGCGTTGCCGTGCCGATAGCGCCAGTCGATCATCGTGGTCATCGGAAACCACGTGTAGCCCAGCACGGGCACGCGCTGGCTGCGCAGATATTTTACCGCCTCGACCGACGCTTTCAGCCAGCGTGCGCGCAATTCCGCCGCGCCGAATGCGCTCGTCTCCGTGATCATGACGGGCACGCGATAACGCTCGTAGTAGTCGTTGATGAGCGCCGCGAAGCCCGCGCCGTCCTCTTCGTGCGGGCGATAGGCCAGCCGCCCGCGCGCATCCACGTAGAGGTGTTGCGTAGACCACTGCGGATAAAAATTAAGCCCCAGCATGTCGAGCGCGATGGGCTTGCGCGCGATCTCCGTGAGCGTGTCGGGTGCTGCGCCGCAGCGGAGCAGCCACGTGTAGAGCGGGTGCTCAGGTGTCATGCTGCCGACGAGCAGATCGTAGGCGAGATAGCCGCGCCGTTGCTCTTCGACCGCGAGCACTTCCAAATCCTGCCGGATCGCGCGGCTCAGCCCGGCCGCTTCGACGTGGACCATTACCGCCTGCGGATCGATCTCTTTGATCGCGTTGACCGTCGCCGCGATGCCGCGCACGAGTTGCAGCATGACGCGGATGTAGCCCTTTTCGCCGCGCAGATAAGGCGGCCACAGGCCGCGCTTGCCGCACATGAGCGCGTTCACCAACGGCTCGTTCAAGGGCGTGTACCAGCGCACCAGACTTTTGTAGCGGCGGGCGAACGCGGCGGCATAAGCGGAGACGGCGCGCACGTAATCCTTGCTGATGAACTCGCGTTTGAGCCAGAAGGGACAGCCGTAGTGCATCAGGTCGATGATCGGCGTGATGCCGAGTTCTTCGACCAGATAGGGTAGCACCTCATCCGTCCAGCGCCAGTCGAACTCGCCCGGCTGCGGCTCGACGCGATACCACGGCACGCCCCAGCGCAAGGACTGCACGCCCAACTCGCGCCCCAGTTGCAGGTCTTCGCGCCAGTGCTCGTAGTGCCCCATCAACTGGTACTCGTCGAGCGCCCTTTGCCCCGGCTTCACCTGCGGCACGAACGTGTCTTCAATGCCGCTCGCCCAGATAAAATCTTCTGCGCGCGGCCCCAGCGTCAATTTATCCATGCGGCTATCCGGCATCGTTGTTAAAAAATAAATTCAAGGTTCAAAGTTTAAGGTTCAAAGTCAAAGCCAATTAACTATCAACCTTACCCCTTGAACTTTGAACCTTAAACTTTGAACGCTTATACGTCACTTGTCACGGCTTTTAAATCTCCGTCACGCGCACCATGTCGAAAGCTGCTGTTACGCCGTGCGCGTAGAGACCGACGCGCGTCGGCGTATCCGCCACGTTGAGCACGCCGAGCAACGTTGCTTCGTTGTGTATGTGCAACTCCGTGCCCTCTTTGCGCATGCGAAACTGCTGTGGCACGTGCGGCGCAAAAGCACCGGGCAACGCAAACTCCTGTCGCGCCTCTCCTTCCGTCACTACCAGCGACCAGGCATCAGCGCGCCCGCGCTCAACCGTTAACAGCGGCCCGCGCGCGTGCGCGCCGAGCGCAGGATAGAAGCCATAGCGACCGCTATCCGTCGTTTTATCTCCGAGGCGCATGTTGACGATCAACTCGTAAGCTGCGAGCAGCGGCCCCTTCATCAAGATGTGCGGCTCGGCCGCAACCAATGGCGACTTCAATTCGCCAGCTTGTACGCGCCAGTCTCCATCGCCCACGAGCGTCTGCCAGCCGCGCCGGTGCAAGTCTTCTTGCATGAACAAATCTTGCCAGCCGACGGTCAACGCAAAACCGGCGAAGGCGGCCGGCGCATCCTCGGTGAACAGCGCGATGCGATCCGGCGGGGCGGGCATGTGCCCTTGCCAGCGCACAAGCTGCTCATCCAACGTAATGCATAGAAACGTTTGATCGACTTCGATGCGTAGGAGATGGAGGGCGCGCGGCGCGAAGTCCGCCGGTAAAGCAAATTGTATATTCGCCCCCGACGGCCAGAATAACACGGCTTGCCCCTGTTCCAGCACAAGTATAAAGCGACATATCGTTTGCGTTTCGTTGGCGAGACTGACGCCGAACGCTCCTGCCGCAGTCGACATCTCAGGCAGCATCCGCAAACTTAATTCGACGACGAAACTCTCGGCCCGCGCCGCGCATCGCGCCTCTGCCATCCCTCTGCGCGCATGCTGCTGCGCTTCGTCGCCGCTGACTGACCAATGTCCGCCCTGCAACGTCCAGCCAGCGCCTAAGCTATCGCCCCGCTCATCGTCGAAGAGGTCCGCAAAGGTCGGCGCAAGCGGCGCAGGTTGCGGCGTGGTGCTGGGGCCAAGCACGGTCATGCGCTCGCCCGCCCAATCGAGCCGGTCAATCGCCAGCACGCGCCCCTCGCCCGCGCGCCAACAATGATAGACGCAGAACAGTTGTTGATTATCGGGGCCGCGCACAACCGAGTTGTGGCCGGGGCCGATCACTTCGCCCGGTATCGTGCGCAGGATCGGCAGCACGCGCTCGCCATCCGCGACCTGCGCCCATTCATCCGCGCGCTCGACCGTGTAACTCAACGCATAACTCACGCCGTAGGTCACGTTCTGCCAGTTGCCGCCGCTGAACATCTGATAGAGTTTGCCTTTATGCTCAAGCACGAACGGCCCTTCGACCGTGTGCCAGCGCACGCCGCCTTTCTCGATGCGATTTAGATCGTACACTTGCCAGTCGTAGCGCGCCCGCGTGACGGGCAGCGGTCGGCCCGCGAGCGTGAAATCGTCCAGCATCTGATCGCGTACCGTGCCCGTGCCGATGTGCGTGTGCGTGAGAAAATCCGTCGCGTAGAAGAGCCAGCGCGTGCCGTCGGCGGCAACGAACACGTGCGCGTCAATCGCAAACTCTTCGTGCGTCAGTTGCTGCCCGCTATCCAGAAACGGCCCCGCCGGATGGTCTGCGACGGCGACGCGTATATGCATGAGCTTTTCGTTGCCGACGCTGTAGTACATGAGGAAGCGGCCGTTGCGATAGTAAACTTCCGGGGCCCAGTAGCAGGGATGCTCGCCGGGGAGCGGCGCGAGCGCACCCGCGAGTTCGCGCCAGTTGACGAGATCGCGCGAGTGCAGGACGCCGAACACACGTCCGTCGCGCTGGAAGCCCGTGCAGTAGGCCCAGTATTCGCCGCGAAATTTGAGGACATAAGGGTCGGGGAAATCTCGGACGTAAACCGGGTTGAGATAGACCGCGCGCTCGGGAGTCGTCATGCGTGCCATGCCCTGCTTGTCCGGGTGGAAAATCGTGCTGATTCTGCATCATGCGGCGCGCTCGTGTCCACAACCAATGATAACCACGAAGGCGCACGAAAGACTATGGGTAGTGAGCAAAAGTAACGCCGCCTGCGCCGCTACGCGGCGCAGTTTCAACGCACGGTCAGTCGGCAGGATGAGTCGCGTCAGCGACAGCCACCTTGCCCCGGCGTTAAGACTCCGGGCTAAAGTTAGCCGCCGCTACGCGGCGCAGACTGCGGCAGCATTACATTTTGCTTACTACCAGACTACGAACCGGCCGCGCCTTATTTCACGTGTCTCTTTCGTGTGGCTTCGTGTTTACTCTCGTCAAAGCAGTTCAGTTAATCCTCGTTTGGCTTTAGACTGTGCTTCAGCTTCGCGTGCAGCCATAAATACAGGAGGCGATTAAAAGAACGTGGCATATTACGAAGAGGATGATCTCGCGCGCTTCGCTGAGGTCGGCAAGCATCGTCCCGACCTGTTCGAGAAGTTCATGGCCTGGTATCAAGCGTGTCAGGAAGAAGGCGCATTGACTAAACGCGAAAAGGCGCTCATCGGTCTCGCGGTCGCGCACGCGCTGCAATGCCCCTACTGCATAGACGCCTACGCGCAAAGTTGTCTGGAGAACGGCTCGAATCTCGAACAGATGACCGAAGCGATCCACATGGCCTCGGCCCTACGCGGTGGCGCGACGCTCATCCACGGGCTGCAAGCGCACAACTCCGTCAACAAGGTCTCGATGTAATGGCGCAGTCGCTACCAGTCATACAACCTTTGGCCCGCGCGCCCATGGAGTTTGCTGAACAACTCGCGGCGCACGGGCTATCCTTGCGCGCGGCGACCGTCGAGACTTTGCAGGTCAACGTCGGCAAGCTCTGCAATCAAGCCTGCAAGCATTGCCACGTTGACGCCTCGCCCACGCGCACAGAGATCATGACGCGCGAGACGGCCGAGCAAGTCGTCGCGGCCCTACAGAAGTTTCGCATCCCGACGCTCGACATCACGGGCGGCGCACCGGAACTCAACCCGTCGTTTCGCTATCTCGTCACCGAAGCCCGTGCGCTCGGCACGCACGTCATCGTGCGCCACAATCTGACCGTCATGTACGAGTCTGGACAGGATGACCTGCCCGACTTCTTCCGCGCGCACGAAGTCGAAGTCGTTTCCTCTTTGCCTTACTTTCTCGAACAGCAGACGGATGCGCAACGCGGCGGCGGCGTCTTCGCGAAATCCATCGAAGCGCTCAGGCGTTTGAACGCCGTTGGTTATGGCCGCGAGGCAAGCAATCTTGTTTTGAATCTTGTGTACAATCCAATCGGTGCTTTTCTGCCGCCGTCGCAAACATCAATCGAAGCGGATTTCAAGCGCGAGTTGGCGGCGCGTTATAACGTCTTCTTCAATCATCTCTACACGATCACCAACATGCCGATCAAACGCTTTCTTGATTATTTGCGCCGTTCCGGTAACGACGAAAAATACATGCGCAAGCTCGTCGAGGCCTTTAATCCCGCGACCGTTGAGAGCTTAATGTGCCGTAGCCTTGTGAGCGTAGATTGGACGGGCAACCTCTACGATTGCGATTTCAACCAGATGCTCGAACTCGGCGT
>JBBRYU010000213.1:0-7447 GCA_038237345.1 Pyrinomonadales bacterium | reverse complement strand
TTCGACGTGTGGCCGGCGGGCACAAGCGCGACGCCGCAGTTCCCCGCGCCGCCTACCCGCGACAGGCGCGCGCTCTATCTCGTTGATCGCCCCGGCTCGGCGCAGGCGAACATCATCGTCGCCAATCCCGCGATCACGCGCACGCACCCGGACTATTTTCCGCTACTCCTGATGCACACCGTGTTGGGCGCGAACGCCTCTTCGCGTTTGTTCATGAATTTGCGCGAAGAGAAAGGCTACACCTACGGGGCGTATACGAGTCTCGACGCGCGGCGCGAGGCCGGCTCGTTCCGCGCCACGGCGGAGGTGCGCACGCCCGTCACCGGCGCGTCGCTCAAAGAGTTCTTCTACGAGTTCACGCGCATACGTGATGAGCAGGTCGCGGAGCAAGAGTTACAGGATGCGAAGTCTTACCTCACCGGCATCTTCCCGATCCGTTTGGAGACACTCGACGGTTTGATCGACCAGTTACTCCAGATCAAGATGCTTGACCTGCCCGCCGATTACTTGCTGACTTATCGCGACCACGTACAGGCTGTCACGCGCGCGGACGTGCAGCGCGCGGCCCGCGCCTACGTCACGCCCGACGCGGCGGCAATTGTCATCGTCGGCGACGCGGCGGCGGTGACCGAGCAGGTCGGCGCGTACGCGCAAGAGGTTGAGATTTACGACAACATGGGGCAGCGCAGGGAGGCGCGCCGCACAGACACGAACAAGGGAGCGAGCAATGACGAATAAGACAGGCGAGGCGGCGACGCATAATAACGAGCAGGCCGCGGAGATCGTCGGCACGTGGGCACTGCAACTCAGTACGCCGTTCGGTATGCAGCCGGTGACGTTCATAGTCGAGCGCGCGGGCGATGCGCTCAAGGGCACGATGAGCCACGAGCGCGGCACGGCCGAGGTCAGCAATATACAGGTGCGCGGGCAGGAGTTCAGCGCGCACGCTGCCGTTGATCTCAAGGGCACGCGCATGACGGCGGAAATAGACGGGCGCATCGAGGGTACGCAGATGAACGGCACGGTCAGGGTCAACCTGCCCATCGCCCCGCCCGTCAAATTCACCGGCACGCGGGAGAATAGCAATTAGCTGTTAACGTTTAGCTCTTTGTCTTTAGCTAACAGTCAACAGCTAATTGCTAACAGCTATTAAAAAAACCGCCCGATGTGCGCTCACACACCGGGCGGAAAACCACAGGAGGATTGCCCAACTTCGAGCCGCCCCCTCGCGGCCCTCGTGGGTTGCTATGCTCGTTCTTTCAGATGAGTCACGCATCCTACGGGTTGCTCTGAACAAGCGGGCAAAAATTCTCAAGCGGTCAGTGATACCCATTGCGCGGTTGTTCATGTTTGCGCCCACTTATGCCCGTGATGAAAGGTTGCGACAGATGAAAAAATTATTTGCGCTCACGTTGACGCTTTTGTTCGCCGCTGCTTGTGTGCAGCAAGCTCCGCAACAGACAACCGCGCCCACGGCGTCGAATGATCAAGCATTCAAAACGGCGCACGACGCCTACGTGCGCGAGTTCCTGCGGCGCAACCCGACGGTCAACACCTATCTCGGCGGCGCGGGACTCGACCCGGCCCTGCGCGAAGTGGATGGCACACTGCGCGACCACTCGGCCGCCGCGTTAGAAGCGGAGGACCGCTGGCTCGGCGACACGCAAAAAACGTTCGAGGGTATCGCGCCCGACTCGCTCTCGCCCGCCGCGCGCATCAACCGCGAAGTCGCGCTCGCGCAGATTAAATTCCTGCTGCGCCAACATGGCGTGCGCCGCTATCAGGAGCGCGCCCTCGACACTTATGTCAACGAGCCGTTCCGCGCCCTCGACTTCTACATACAGGGCATGGCGCAGACCGGCGCTCAGACTTATGGCACACCCGACGAATGGGCGCTCGTCATCAAACGCCTGCAAGCCGTCCCGCGCTACCTGCAAACCGCGCAGGAGCAACTCGCCGCTGGCGTGAAGTCCGGCAACATGCCCGATTGGCGCATGCTCCAACGCGACGGACTGACCTCGACCACGGCCGACGCCAAGTATTTTGATCAAGATTTGCCCGCGCTCGCCGCCAAAGACCTCGCGGCAGGACCGCAACACGACGACCTGCTCAAACAATTAGGCGATGCGTCGAAGGGCGCGGCGAACGCCTATCGCGGCCTGCACGACTTCCTTGCGCAGACATTCTTCGACGACCCGAATGCGCAGAACGCAATCGATGGCGTCAAACCACAGTTCCGCGCCGACCACTACGCGCTAGGCGAAGAAGAATACAACTGGGCGTTGAAGAACAATCTGCGCATGGACAAGACGGCGGCGCAATTGTACGAAGAGGCGTGGCCCGTCGTGCAGGGCACGCAACAGGAAATGATGAAGCTCGCCGGCGAGATCGCGGCGCAGCGTAAAATCGCAGCGCCCAGCGCCGAAGAGACCGTGCGCGCAGTTTTCGACGAGTTGGGCAAAGACTATCCGAAGACCGATGCGGAAGAAGTAAGTTGGTACAAAGAAGAAGGCACGCATCTCGTTGATTACGCGCGCAAGACCGGCCTCTTCGACGTGCCCGCCGACTACAAGCTCGATGTGGTGGAGACGCCGCCGCCCCTGCGCGCCTCGATTGACGGCGCGGCTTATTATCCTGCGCCGCCGTTCAAAAATAGCGGCGTCGGCCGCTTCTACGTCACCACCTCTGGCACGAACGATCCGGCCGCGCTCAAAGAGAATAATCGCGCCGCGCTCGCAGATCTCTCCGCGCACGAAGGCTTTCCCGGTCACGATTGGCACTACAAGATGATGACCCAGTACCGCGATCAGATCGCGGGCGTGCGCTGGCTGACGCCGGGCGAGGTCGAAGGCTCAAGCTCGATGTGGGAAGACTCGATGGCGGCCGAAGGTTGGGCGCTCTACTCCGAAGCGTTGATGGGCGAAGCCCAGTCGGGCGCGCCCACTGGCTATTACACGCCCGAACAGCGGCTCTATCAGTTGCAAGGCAAGCTCTATCGCGACCTGCGCGTGCGTATTGACATCGGCATACACACCGGGCGCATGCCCTTCGCCGACGCGGTCGATCTATTCTCGCAAGTCGTCGATTTCCAACCCGGCTCGTGCCGCGTTACAGCGGGGATGAGCGACGCGAAACGCGCGAGTTGCGACGGCGCGGCGCGTGCCATCTTCCGCTATTCAAAATGGCCGACGCAGGCGATCACTTATCGGCTCGGCAAAGATCAAATCTTCGCCCTGCGCGCCGATGCGCAACGCCAACTCGGCGATCGCTTCTCGGCCAAACAGTTTCACCTGCTCTTCATGCAACAGGGCACGATCCCCGCGAACTACTTCCGCGACGAACTGCTGCGCACGTTGCAGGCACAAAGATAGCGGAATAGCTAGGCGTAGTTGCTGGGAGCGCGGGCATCTTGCCCGCCATGAGCGCGGCAGCGCGAACAGAGAGATGCGCTATCTTGCAAGCTTGAGTGCAAACGAATCCTTTGAGCGTGCAGCCGCACGCTTGGCAGGCAAGATGCCTGCGCTCCCAGCAATATCTTCGCGCTCATTTCTCGCCGAAAATCTGGCGCAAGTGATTCTGCATGTGCCCGATATAGTCGCGCATTAAGTATTCCAGCGTAACCGGTTCGCTCGCGCTCACCGTCTGCCATGCGATGCGATCTAAGGTGTGCTGTGTGCAGGGCGTCTGCAATTTGGCGGCGGGCACGTGCGCCATGATGTGCAGCAGGTGCAGATTGTAGCTCTGCCAGAGTTGCACCAGCACAGGCCACGCGGCTGCGTCGTAATGCTGCACACGCACCCACTCTTCCTGCTGATAACCGGGGAAGACGAGATCATCTTTGAGTTGCGCCAGCACGAAGCGGTGATGATTGTTCGTTGCCGAGTCGATCAAGTGACCGATGAGCTGCTGCGCCGACCACTTGCCCTCCGCGCACGGGCGGCGCGCCTCCTGCGCACTGATCGCCTGCAAGCGCGGCGTCGCCGTCTCAATTGTCTGGCGGAAATCCGCGAGCGCGTCATTCATTTGCTGCTGCACCTCATCGCTCATACTGCAACACCAGCCCGTCGCCGCCGACCGCGACGCCGCGTTTCTTATTCATCGTGAGCGCATAGAGATTCTGCTTCGTGCCGCTCTCCTGTTGCACCCACGTGCGCCCGCCGTCGCTCGCGCGCAGGATGACGCCGCCGCGCCCGACGATCCAGCCTTCGTCCTCATTCACAAAGCTGACGCTCAAGAGCGTGGCGCGCGTGATCGGCGCGGCCACGGAGAGCCACGTGTCGCCGCCGTCAATCGTGCGCAACATCGTGCCCCGCGCGCCCACGGCCCAGCCGCGCTCTTCGTCGAGAAAGTCCACGTGATAGAGCGTCACATTCGTGTCCACACGCAGGCGCGTCCAACTCGCGCCGCCGTCCGTGGTGCGCAAAATCGTGCCCTTGTCGCCGACGAGCCAGCCGCGTTTGTCACCGATGAAATCGAGGTGGATCAACTCGCCGCGCGTCGGCACGGTCTGCCGCTGCCACGTCGCGCCGCCGTCCGCCGTGAACAGCACGAAACTATCTACGACCACGTCGCGGCGCGAGAGGTTGCCGACGACCCAGCCCTTCTTTTTGCTGGCGAAGCGGACACTATATAACTCCGGCTGTGCGCCATCGAATTCCGTCGCGAGAAAGCGGCGCGCTTCGTGCCACGTCAGGCCGCCGTCGGCGGTGCTGAGAATTTGATTGCCCGCGAGCAGATAACCGTTCTCTTTGTCGCGGAAGTAGAGATCGCTGATGCTCTCTTTGATCCCAAGCTGCTGCTGTGTCCAACTGCGCCCGCCGTCCTCCGTGCGCCAGACCTGCCCACCGTCGCCCGCGACCCAACCGCGCTTGTTGTCGAGAAAATAGACGGCGTTCAAATCTTGCCCGCCCGCGCCGAGCCGCGTCGTCGCCCAGCCCTGCTGCGCACGCGTATTGATCGCCAGACAGCCGAACACGAGCAACAAGCCCGCGACTATCCCCGCCCCGCGCTGCCAACTAATTTGCGCCTTCGTCATTACGCGACATTCTCCGCCTAGCGATGTGTTATCCCCTTGCGCGCAACTTGCATATTATGAGGTGAGGCACTGTCTGTCTGTTTGTACACGAACGCGCACCCGTGGGACAAGCGCAGAGACAATTGTCGGGGCAAGGACAAGTCCGCTGCCCGCTCTGGTGACGAAACCTAAGCGGGCAACGGACAAGTCTCTGCCCCGACAATTTTGTCGCTTCACTTCGTCGTCGCGTTGACGCGATAGACGCGCCCCTTGTAGACGACCACGACGCGCTCGCCAAGTGCAAAGAACTCGGCCAGCTTTGGCTCGCGTTTGATGGCGTCGAAGTAGGTCTCTGTGCCGAAGTCGAGCGTCGTCTCCGGCAAACGCGTGTCCGCCTTGAACTCCGCATCCGTCCACACGCCCTCGCGCAGATAGAAGGTCTTGTCGCCGACCTTGCGCAGACTGTCAACGCGGACGACTTCGTCTTCATCATCCGCGCGCAACGCCTCCTGCTTGGCCCGCGCCTTCTTGCTCTCTTTGACCGCGCCCGCGCCGGTCGTGGCGGTGGGTTGCGCCGGAGCGCTCATCGGCGGCGGCGACGGATACCCTGCCGCGTCCGCACTTGTGCTCGCGCCCGCGCTGCCTAATACGTTGCCCGGCACACGCCGTCCCGACTTCGGCAGATCGCGCACCGCCCGTTGATGCGATTCAAATCCACGATTGCCGGGCGCGGCCCTCCTGCGCGCTCGCTCCTCTTCCATGCCGCGCGTCGCACCGTCCTGTTCGAGTGCGAGATAAGACGTGTACGGCGTGACGATGCCGTAGCGCGTGCCGAGATCGACGATCTCGTCCACGATCTCTTTCTGCTCGCCGTTCGTGCGAATCTGCTCCATCAGCCAGCCGACGCGGCGCGTGGCCCACAGGCGTGGCAGAAAATCGTTGTCGTCCGTGTTGAGCGGAAAGTTCAAATTCTCATATGCGAAGTTGCGCGCCCCCGCATTCGTCTTCCCTGCTAGACGTAAGCGCACGTTGCGCATGTCGCTCGTGTTGCGATAACGCCCGATCAAAGTGATCTGCGCGCCGCGAAACAGATCGGGCAGCTCGCGCGGATAAACCAGATCAGTTTCGACGCCGCCGAGATCGAGACTGAGTTCGGTCAACACCGGATAATTAACTTTGGCGAAGAAGCTCGACACTTTGATTTCAATGTCTTCCTTTGGCTCGACGTAATCGGCCACGCCGCCATTATCGCTCGCGAGTTTGTCCAATAGCGTCGTGTTCACGTCGTAGCCGACGCCGAAGGTGAACAGGCGCACGCCGCGCGGTTTATCCGCCCGCGCGTTCTCAATGATGCGCGCCGGATTCGTCTCGCCCACGGTCGGCAACCCGTCTGTCATAAACACGAGCAGCTTGGGCCGGTCGCTCCCATCGAACTGCCGGAGCGCGGCGCGCAAGGCGTCGTTGATGTTCGTGCCGCCGTTCGGTCTGAGCGCTTGCACGAACTCCGCGCCGCGCGCACGCCCGCGCTCGTCGGCCGCCGTCAGCCCGTTCGTCATCAGATGCTCTTCCCCCGCGAACGAGACGACGTTGAAGCGATCATCGGGGCGCAATGTTTTGATGCCGAACAGCAGCGCGGCCCGCGCCTTCTCCATCTTCCCTTCTTCGGCCATCGAGCCTGACGTGTCGAGCACGAACACGATGTCTTTCGCGGCGTACTCCGTCTCCGCGAAATTGTCCTTCGGCGAGATCATCATCAAGAAGTAACCCTCTTTGCCCGGCTCGCGGCGCGTCAGGAGCGATAGGCCGAAGTCCGCGCTTGAGAGCGTGTAGAAGAGTTGAAAATCCTGCGGCGCGCGTCCGCCCGCAGTCTCAAACGAAACATTCGCGTGCGTGCCCTCGCGCGTGCGCGTCACGTCAATCGCGTGGCTTGGCGAATAGATGTTGCGGAGCGAATCTTTGCCGTCGATCTCGACACGCCCCGCGACCGTGCCGATCTCGGTCAGGTTGTGGCCTGTGCCGAGCGGGTAACGATATGCGACCGTGCCCGACTCGGCGCGCAGCACTTGCGTGTAAGTCAGCTCCAACTTTTTGTCCGAGTGCGGCGCAATGGGAAAGATGCGCGCCTGAAAAAGATTCTTGCCGGCGTATTCGAGCAAACCCGGATCGCGTTGGCGGCGCACAATCTCGTCATAGATGCGCCGCGCCTCTTCGCGCGAGCGAACTTCGCCCACGAGCCTGCGGTTGCCATCCCAGATGGCGAACTCGGCGACCGATGCGGTCTCCGGAATCGGGAAGAAGTACGTGCCTTCAAGCGTCGCATCCGTATCGTTGCGAAAGATTTGTTCGACGTGCGTGGTCGCCACTTGGCCCGCGATTTTCGTGTCGAGTTTGATCGAACGGATCGGCAGCGAGCGCGGCAACTGCACGGGGCGC
>JBBRYU010000212.1:0-7468 GCA_038237345.1 Pyrinomonadales bacterium | reverse complement strand
GTGTGTAAGCACAGTGTTTGACTGACCTCGCACCTCGCACTTCTGACCTCTATTGTTTGGGCGCAGAGCATATCATCAATCGGGCGGGTTTGCGCTACTCTTGAGCGTGTGCGCGACGAGGCGACGTTGATCTGGCGACAACTCTGGCGGCAGCGCGTCGGGCGCGAACCAGCCGGCTTGCTCGATCTCGTTGCCTTGTGGACTAGCGTCACCCGCCGCCCGACAGCAGAACATGATCTCGACCTGGCGGGGCCGCTTCAGCGTGCGCACAAACGCGAGCCGCGCGGCGGCAAGCTCCAGCCCGACTTCTTCGCGCAACTCGCGGCGCAGCGCGTCTTCGGGTTGCTCGCCCTTTTCCAGAAAGCCGCCGGGTATGCCCCAGCCGCTCCCCGAACGAAACGTGTGTTTGAGCAGCAGCACGCGCCCCTGCGCATCAAGTACGAGCGCGCCCGCCGTCACCGCGAAGCGCGGCTCGACCAACCACACGCCCCAGCGCCGTATCCGGCGCGGCGTGCGCCGCCACAACGTCCCCAATAAGTTTCGCTTCATGCATCGTCATCATAAAAGAAAAACTGTCCGTTGTCCGTCATCCGTCGTCAATGGCGCGCCTGAAGTTAGAGCGTACACCTTACGCCCGCAGCACAACAGACATCTGACCACTGACAACGAACAGCTTTTTATGTATCATGGCGCGCAAGGTTGACCACCGCGCCGACCGCCAAAGGATCATGAATCGAAGCTTATGGCCACCAATGAGATTGTCGCCAAAGAAGCGCCGACCGAGCAGCAACGTTCGCAAGCCGGCGTGCCCAAGCGTTTCTTTGAAGGACAGACCGTCTGCAACGAGAAGAACGAAAAGGGCAAGCTATGTAACGGCCACTTGAAGCAGATCAGTCCCATCCGCGAGGCCGCGCGCAAACACCTGCGCGGCGACGACCTGCTTTACAAGTGTCAGACCTGTGGCGCGCTCTACGCGGGGCCGCCGCTCGGGCACGTGCGCGACCCGCGCCAGCGTCGCTACGTCGAGCACGAACAGAATCTGATCCTGCAAGCGGCGGGCGGCACGCTACCTGCGATCCAGAAGAACGAGCGCGGCGTCTATGTCCTCGCCGAACCGGCCGCGGCACACGCCCCCGCGCCCGCGAAGCCTGCGGCGGCCGCGCCCGCAACGCCGAAGCCAGCCGCGCCGCCGCAAGCTGCGACTGCGAGCAAGCCCGCGGCGCCAACCGCGACGGCCGCCGCGCCTGTGCCCGACCCTGACACAGGTTTCCTTCCTTACATCCCGCCGCCCGCGCCCGGCCCCGTCGCAGGCGAGACCCAAGCGCAGAAGCTCGCACGATTGCAAGCCATCGTCGCCGAGGCCAAACGGCGTAAGGAACTGGCCGGCGGCATCATGCCCAAACATGACGCGGGTGCCCGCACCACGCCGACCGCCGCCACCACGTCCGGCACGGACTCGTCGCCCGCAGCCGACGTGCACCGCCCGGCCGCCGAAGCACAGGCCGCCACCGGACAAGCTTCGGCCGTGCCTTTGAGTCCGGCCGCCGCGACTGCTTCGCCCGCCGCCGGGGCCGCGACGGTCGCCGACCTCGCGCTCGATGCGTCAACCGAACTAACACCCGGCGCACCGAAAGCCGCCGCGCCCGCCGCCACGAGCGCGAAACCGAAAGCGCGCACCGCCACGGGCACAATCACGCGCATGGATTACGACACAGGCCCCGTGCCCGGCGAGACGCACGATCAAATGATCGCGCGCCTGCGCGCCGTCGTCGCCGAAGCCAAACGCCGTGCGGGCAAAGAGTGACAGAACTGATTAGGCCTTACCAGCAAAAACACAAAGACATAAAGGGCACAAAGAAAAACATTCTCTTCTTGTGTCCTTCATGTCTTTATGATTAATTTTCAGCGCTCGTAAGCTATCTGTCGTGCCCTCATTTCAAATCCAGCAGCCAGATATTGCCGGTCGTTTCGGCGTACTCGTAAGCGATATGTGTGCCGAGCGGCGACCATGAAGGATACCGGACGTAAGCATTGAGTTTCGTGTAGCTCGTCAACTGCTCTTCGGCTTTATCTTTGACCGAGACTGACCAGATGTTCCAGATGCTGCCGCGCTCGCCGGCAAACACGATCTTGCTGCCGTCGGGCGACCAACTGCCGGGGAAGCTTTGGCCTCGCTCTGAAGTTAATTGCACGGGTTCGCCTCCGCCGCTCGGAATGATCGCGATATGCGTGTCGTCGCCGCGCTTCATTTCCAGGGCGAGGAGGTGACCGTCGGGCGACCAGGCAGGGAAACCCAGCATCTCTTGATCAAAGGTCAACTGCTTCGGCTCTCCGCCTGCGACGGGGACCGTCCACACGTTGATCGTGCCGCTCTTGGTGGAGTTGAAGGCAAACTGTTTGCCGTCTGGCGACAGTTGCGGCCACCCCATGTATTGATCGGATTCAAACAGAAGTTGGTCGCGCCTCGTCTGCGGATTAATGGCCCGCATCATCGGCCGTCCCTGCCAAGCAGATTGATATGCTATTCGATCACTTTCAGGGAACCAGCTCGGATAGTTATTACTGGTAGAGGGATCGGCGGTCAGTTGCGTCTGATTCTTGCCGTCCGCGTCCATGACCCAAACATCAGCTTTTGCCCCAATGCGCAACAGAACAAAGGCGATTTTTTGCCCGTCGGGTGAAAAAACGGGGAGGAGCTTACGGTAATTCGTGTCCTGTGTCAGCCGGATCGGACTTCCCTTTGCTTCGCCCGCACCTGGCGTAACAGGAATTGATGAAAGGTTATTGATAAATTGAAGCGCTGCGCAAGCAATCTTTTTTCCATCGGCGGAAATTCTCAAATGTTTGTAGAGGGTGGCTCCGGTGTCTTTAATGACCACAGCTTCGCCCACAGGTTCACCGGTTTGTGGTGAAACGCGCAGCCGCCAGAGCGCCCAACCTTCGCCTGTGCCGCCCGAAAAGTAAATGCTCTCTCCGTCAGGCGCATAAACGGGATCGAAGATGCCCTGCTTACTCAACTGCTTCAATTCGCCTCCATTGGCTGAGACAGACCAGATTCCCCCTTGATTGCCAACGCTGGTGGCAAAGACGATCCGTTTTCCGTCCGGCGACCAGGATGGAGAGCCGTGCCCGCCAATAGGATTTCCAGCCTTCGTAAGTTGCTCCGGAGCGCCGCCCCCGACCGGCACAGTCCAGAGGGTTGAAGGAGGAAATGCTGCCGGACCAGTCGGGCCTAAATCATTTAGTTCACCTGATTGAAACGCAATCAGCGAACCATTCCGCGACCACGCGGGGCGCGAGCCAAAATCCGTCAGTTGTCTGGTCGCGCCGCCAAAAGCAGGCACGAGCCAGATGCCGCCGCGCGTCTTCGAGTGATAAGCAATCAGTTTTCCGTCAGGCGACCACGCGGGCTCGAAATTTTGCTGGCCGTCTGTGGTGAGCTGTATCTCACGACCGCCAGGCGCGAGTTGCTTGATGTAGATTTCAAACGTCCCGTTGTGATCCGAACTATAGGCAACAGCATTCCCGTCGGGAGACAAGGCCGGGTAGATATCCAGACCCGACCAAGAAGTGATCTGCATGGTCTTCAGCACGTCTGTCGTTCCATTAGCACCAGGCTTTGTTTGCGGACTCGTTGCGGATCGATTCTGACCACTGAATTTATAAAAACCGAAAGCAACGCCTGCGATCACGAGCGCCGCGAGGGCGAGCAAAGCGCCTCTGCCGTTTCGTTCGAGCTGGCCGATGAGATGCCCGACGCCCGCTGTCGTGCGCGCGGCTGTGCGCTCGTCAGTTCGAGTCTTTAGCTCATCGGTAGCTGCGGACGACGCCTGCCCGCTGCTGCCCGCCGCCATCTCTTCGCGGCTCAGGTCTGGCGATGCCGAACGCTCAAGCTGAGCGGCGACAGCCAGCCGCTGTTGCAGCCGGCGCAAGTCCGTCAGCATCTCTCTAGCTGTTTGATAGCGCTCCTCCTTCTCCTTCGTCAGCGCCTTCGTCACGATCCATTCGAGCGCTTCGGGCACTTCCTCAGCGCGCCGGGCCAGCGGGATCGGCTCGCGCTCTAACACGGCGGCAATCACATCACTGCTTGTCTGTCCTTCAAACGGTGCGTGCCCCGACAGCATCTCGTAGAGCACGACGCCCAGACTCCAGATGTCCGTGCGCGCGTCCACCGCGAGGCCGCGCGCCTGCTCCGGCGACATATACCGCGACGTGCCTATCACGAGACCCGTGTCCGTCTTGCCGAGAGGCCGCGTCGCTTCTTCCGGCCCTGAAGTTTCCTTAACTAACTTGGCAATGCCGAAATCCAGCACCTTCACCAGACCATCGCCGCGGATCATGATGTTCTCGGGCTTGATGTCGCGATGGACTATGCCGGCCTGATGCGCTGCCGCCAGCGCCGAAGCCAGTTGCGCGATTAGCTCAAGTGCGTCGCCCGGTTGCAGTCGCCCGCGCGCGATATGCTGGCGCAGAGTTTCGCCTTCAACGTATTCAGTCGCGATATAAGGTCTAGCGCCCAACTGCCCGGTCTCGTAAATCGTCAGAATGTTGGGGTGGTTGAGCGCCGACGCCGCGCGTGCCTCTTGTTCGAAGCGGCGCAGACGGTCGGCGTTTTTAGTGAACAGAGCGGGCAAGATTTTTAATGCAACTTTGCGTCTTAGTCTCCGATCTTCAGCGAGATAAACCTCGCCCATGCCGCCACTCCCCAAATGAGAGATAATTTCGTACTGGGTAATGGTCTCGCCCGCCCTTAACTCAGCTTGCTCGTCCGCGATCATCTCCGCAACCGCTTGGTAAGCCGGGGAGTCAATGAAGCTACCCGTCTGCTCGTAAGAAGTGATCAAAGATTCGACCTCCGCGCGCAATGTTTGGTCTGCGCCGCACGCCTGGGCGAGAAAATCGGCGCGAAACTTCGGCTCGCGCTCCAGCGCCACGTGAAAAATCTGCTTTACCTGTTGCCAGCGTTCGGGGGTCATAACGGCCGTGCTCTTTAAGTTGAAAACTACTATTGCTCGCTTGCGTCTCAGATATTTAATGCGGAAATCGCCCGGGCCGTCCCTCACAGCCGCTTGCGCCGGGTTCAGGCCGATAACTCACGCCTGAGCCAGGCACGCGCTAGTTTCCATTCGCGTTCGACCGTCGCGTGCGAGCTCTCCAATACTTCCGCGATCTCTTCGATGGTCAACCCGCCGAAGAATTTCAACTCCACCACACGCCCCTGCTGCGCGTCGAAGGCGGCCAGTTTGTCGAGCGCCTCGTTGAGCGCAAGCACGTCAACTTCCCGTTGTTTGCCGATGCGCTCGGCTTGCGTCAGCGACAGACGTTGCTGCGCGGGGCCGCCGCGCTTCTCCGCCATGCGTTGGCGCGCGTGGTCAACCAGAATCTGCCGCATCAGGTTGGCGGCGATGCCGAAGAACTGCGCGCGGTTCTGCCAATGCACGTTTGTCTGATCGACTAAACGCAGATAGGCCTCGTTGACGAGCGCGGTCGGTTGCAGCGTGTGCCCGGCGCGCTCGCGCCGCAGGTAGGCGTGCGCCAAGCGGTGCAACTCGTCGAAGACCAGCGGCAACAGTTCATTGAGCGCGGCTCGCTCGCCCGCGCTCCAAGCAAGCAGCAGTTTTGTGACTCCCTCTTGCTGCATCACAGTTCGTTCCCGTAAATCGCGCCGGGCAGGTTAAAAGGCACGCGCTTTTGTGGTCATAGCCGGCTCACCCGCTGGCGCGGCCATGCGTGGCGCAGAATTCTACCGCAAATAATTTCTCCGCCGTGAGGGAATTTAACCCGCGCCTGCGCATTAACGGATAGCAGGGTTGAGCGGCGCTAAGTCAGCCAGCACGGACAGCCGTTAGCCCCGCTAGTCGAAACGAAGGCAGCCAACACAACGCAGGCGACCACAAGTACCGCCCGGAAAGATAAGCAGGAGGTCATCATGAAACAGCAAACTCTGAGAATCGTTGCCGCGACGAGTCTATTACTATTGCTCACCTGTGTGAGCGCGCACGCGCAGAGCGGCAGCTACCGCGTCAAGGTCAACATCCCCTTCAAGTTCAATGCCGGTCAGCAGACGCTGCCCGCGGGCGAGTACTTCATCGAGCGCATCAATCGGCAGACTGCGCCGGAGACGCTTTTAATCAGCCGCGCCGACGGGCACAACAGCATGCTCTTGCGCACCACGCCGGAGATCAACAATAAGCGACAGGCAGAAGCTCAGCTTGTCTTCCGTCGCTATGGCGACATGCGCTTCCTCGCACAACTGCGCGGCGTGGACGACAGCATAGACTTGCAACTGCCGAAAACCAACGCCGAGCGGCGGCTTGAGCGCGAGTTGCTTAGACGTGAAACGAAAGCAGGCGAGGTCATAGCGCAGCACGCGCCCAAGTATCAGACCGTTACGCTTAGCCTGCGGCAAAAGTAGACGCCCGCAGACAAAGAGCAGCCAGTGGCCCTAGAGCGCGGCGCACAAGCTTGTATCTCAGCTTGTGCGCCGCGTTGTTATAGGCGCTCAAGCAACTTAAAAGGAAGTGTTAGAAGTTGGCTTGGACGTGCTTGCTATTTTGCAGAACGCATTAGGCGCAGCCCATTGCGCCGCGCCTTAACTCTCGCGCACCGTCAAGCCGGCCGGCGCGAAATGCCAGTCCAACATCTGCACGTCCGCTTCCGCGCCGAGCGCGCGTCCGACATCGGCGCGGCGACCTTCGGCACAGAGGAAGGCGATACAGCCGCCGCCGCCCGCGCCACAAACTTTCGCGGCCTCCGCGCCGTTGGCTAAAGCTTTCTCGACAAGTTTCTCCATGTGCGGCGTTGTGATGTTGGGCGCGAGGCGTTTGCGGTTCGGGTAAGCGGCTTGCATGATCGCGCTGACCGCCGCCCAGTCGTTGGCGGCGAGGGCGGCGCGCATGCTGCGGGCCGAGTCGCGGATGCTCTCGAAGAGTTGGAAGATCGTCGCGTCGCCGGCGATGTGCGTCTTGAACATCTCCCAGTTGTTGATGCCGGACAGACGCGGCTCGCCCGTATAGCAGATGGCGATGCGCCGTTCCAACTCGGCGGCATCCACCGGCAACGCTTCGCGCTCGATGCCGTCGGGGCGATAGTTGATGCAGTTTAGCCCGCCGTAAAACGCGCCGTAATAATCTTGCACCCCGGCGGGCACGCGGATCACGGTCGTCTCGATGTTCGCCGCGATCTCAATGAATTTACTTTCGGGATATCGATCACCGACGAGCCGGTTCAGCGCGCCGATGCACGCAATCGCCAATGCACTCGACCCGCCCAGGCCCGCGCCGGCCGGCGCGGCCGATTCCGCCGTCAGATGGAAACCCACCTCCGGCTGGAAGAAATGCACGAGCTTCGAGATCAGCTCAAGCCGTTCTTCATGCACGAGGGCGGCGACGCCCGCCACGTTCGTCTCGAACGCGAGCCCCCGGTCGCGCGATGCGAGCAGCACACGATCATCCGTGCGCGACTCGAT
>JBBRYU010000211.1:0-7500 GCA_038237345.1 Pyrinomonadales bacterium | reverse complement strand
TTGCCGCCCACGTCGAGCAGCCCCTCGGCGCAGCCCAACAACAACACGACCGCAGCCAACGGCCACAGACTTTGCGCGAGCGGCGTGAGCGCCATCAACACCGCCATCGCGCCGAGCGCGGCCGTCATTAACGGATGGCCAGCCCGTCGATCATACAAACGCCCGCCGCACGATGCGCCGAGCATAAAGCCCAGCGAGCGCGCCGCGAACAGGAAGCTGACCGCGCTGAGGCCGACGTGCGTTTGCGTCGCTAGTCCCGGCAGCGTCGGCCCCAGCGAAGCGGTCGTCAGCCCCATCGCAACGAACGCGCCGCAGTAGCCGACGGTCAACGCGCGCCGGTGGTTGTGTGCGCGTGGCGCGGCATCCATTGCGATGGTCGTGGCGGTCGAACTCATCAAGCGCCTCTCTCGTTGTGATGGTTGCTCGTGCGGCAGAAGTAATTTAGCCCTCCCGCGCGCGAGGATAACGCGCGGCGCGGGTTAACGCGAGCGAAGCGTTGTCTCCAATTGCGCGAGTTGCATCTGCATCGTCTGCACCAACTCTTTCAGTTCGTCGATCTCGCGGTAGGTGCGGACGCTAACCTCGTAGTCGAGTTCGGCGCGTTTGTCGGCGTGCGCGTTCTGCCGGTTCTGGCTGATGAGCAGGAAGCCAGTGATGAAGACCGACTCGACCGACAGGATCAGACCGAGCAGGTTATATGGATAATCGTCGAACCTGCCGACAATGGCGAAGAGACCGGTGTTGAGCGCGAGCCAGAGCAGGAACCAGAGCGAATGAGCGACGAGGAAGTGCGGCCGGCTGATAAAGTCGGTCGCGCGATCCGCCAGCCGCTCGTACCAGCGCGTGTCAGCGGCCAATTCCTCGCGTACATACCCAAACGGCCCCAACGCCTTGCCGCACGCCTCATTCGCGCAAAAGACCGCCGCGCGGCTGTTCGCCCCACCGCACGCGGGACAATGCACCGCCGCAGATGCGACCTGCGCTGGCACGCTCGGTGCGCTGCCGCTGCGTTCCCTTTCTATCAGTTGTGCGGTCATGATCAAGCTGTGCCTCCGCACTCTACTCGTGCCTTATTGGTCGAAGATTATTGCTCCGGCCTTACAAGTTCTGGCTGCGTGCCGACCCTTTCATCATTCATCGCACACGGCGCGTTTGATGCGCGCGCGCGCAGTCGGCGAAAGCGCGGGCGCGGCGAGCAACTCTGCTGCTGGGGCAAGGCTATGCTTACGTTGGCGGACGAGTTGGCGCAAGAGCATAAGTTGGGTTTTGAGACGCGCGCAGGCGGCGCAGGCGCGTAGGTGTAGGCGGAGCAACAGGCGCAGGCGGAGCGGCAGTTTGCCATCCAGCGCGGCCGAGATGAGCGCCACCGCGCGCTTGCAGGTCAACGTTAACATTAAGCAGAACTCACAGCTTCGATAACAAGCGCCACCCACGCACCAACGCGCGAGTGGCGCTACTTTCGCCACTTCAAAACAGGGACACATGCGCCCCGCATGTTGCTCCTGTTCTCTGCTAGGCAGACGACACCCGCCGTTGAATTAGTCGCCCACGCGGGAGAAATCCTTACAGTGGTAGGTGAGATTAGGAGTTGCTTTCCAGGGCGCGCTTGATGCGCTCGCGTGCTGCGCGGGAGAGTTGAATTTCCGCCGCCGTGTCATCTGCGTCGGCTTGCGCGGCGCGTTGTTGCAGCGTGTCGCGCAGCACGTGCAGATGTTCGAGATACCAAACGCACCAGATGCAAATCCACAGGTGCAGGCGCATTTGCACGCGCTCGCGCAAGGTCAGCCGCCGCTCCAGCGACTGCGACATGAGCACCGACATCTGTTTGCAGGTCGGCAGCCGCCGCAGCAAGAAGTAGCGCAGCGCATGGGTCAGCTTGGCGAAGGGGCTTGTGGCCATGGTCAATGATCGCTCGGCGCGCGTTTGAACCAGTTGAGTTCGAGACAATGTCGCAAGTGCAGTCGGGCGCGATGCAGCATGACCCAGAGGTTGTTTACCGTCACGCTCAACACCTCACAAATCTCTTCGCTCGTCAGCCCGTCCACTTCGCGCAAGACGAACGCGCTGGCGATGCGCGCGGGCAAAGGCCCCAGACAGGCTTGAAAGACCAGCCAGAATTCGTTTTGCTCGGCGAGCGCGGCGGGGTCGGCGTGCCAGTCGCTCGGCGCTTGTTCGGGCCGCCAGTGATCCTGCCACTCGCCCGCGTCGCGGAAAAAATCATCGTGCGTAAACTCTTCGCCTGCGCGCACGGGCGCGGGCGTTTCGCGGCTCGCGCGGCGAAAATGATCCGCGACCTTGTGCTTGAGTATGCCGACGAGCCATGTGCGCTCGGAGCCGCGCCCGGCGAACTTGGCGTAAGCCTGCAAGGCGGCGAGCAACGTCTCTTGCACCGCATCTTCGGCGAGCGCGGCGTCGCGCAAGCGGAACAGGGCATAGCGGTACAGATAGTCGCCGTGTATATCCAGCCATGTGCTGGGGTCGGGGGCTGCTGTGTCGCTGGCGCGCTGCTTTTGGCTCATCGAAACCGGGCGCGGCCGTCTGTGTGCCAGCGCCGGCCGAGGGAAAGCGATCCGATCTGTTGTCGCTCCGGCGCGGGCAACCATTGCGCCCGCGCGTTGTCCTCATGCTAACATCGTCCGCACATACGGGAGCTGTTCCTGCACGAACACGAAGCTGGTCTGTAAATAAACTCCTTACTGACTATAAGGTTAATCCACAGCGCGGGCCGGCGGCAAATGAAAAGCTGTTAGCGATTAGCTTTTTGTCTCTAGCTGAAAGCTAACAGCTAATCGCTTCTCCAATGTGACGCGATGAAACTCGAAGTCTGTCGCGATTGCGGCGCACACGTGCCCAGCGATGCCAGAGGCTGCTCCATGTGCGCGCGTAATCTGACCGCCGAGCAGCGGTTGGCCAAATATCTCCGGCTCAGCATCGTGGCGGCAATCGCCGTGTTGCTGGCCCTCGTCGCTCTGTTCATCTTTGGCAGACATTGAGCCGCGCGCAACGGCCTTGAGCGCGTGCCATATCTCGCTCCATTCCTGCACCTCTCTGCGCTACTCTGCGGCATCTCTGCGTCTCTGTGGTGAATCTTCCTCACCCTTAGCATCAACCGCAAAACAATCTAGGCCCTATCAACCGTTGCGCCATCTTTGAGCGTAAGCAGTTTGGTCACGATGTCGAAAGCCGCGCGCGGGCGGGCGAGGCAACGCGCCCGCTGTTGCATCGCGGCGCAGCGCGCGGGATCGTCCAGCAAGCGATCTAGTTTGAAGGCGAGCGCGGGCAGGTTGTTACAACGCAACGCGACGCCCTCTTCGAGCAGATGATCGCTATTGCGCTCTTCTTGACCGGGGATCGGATTGACGATGCAGAGCACGAGTCCGCGCGCCAACGCTTCCGACGTGGTCAGCCCACCCGGCTTGCCGAGCAAGAGATCGGCCGCCGCCATCAATTCGTCCATCTCCGTCGTATAGCCGATGACCTTGAGCGCCACGTGAGCGCTACGCGACAGCACCTTTGCCTGCTCTTCGAGTTGTGCGCGGAGTTGTTCATTGCGCCCGCAGACGGCGATCAGTTGCGCCGGATGCCTGAGCGCGCCGAGCGCCTCGATCATGTGCGCGACCGAGCCGACGCCGAAGCCGCCCGCCGAAATAAGTATGTTCACGCGCTCCTGCTGCAACCCGTGCTTGGCGCGCATCGCGCGCTTGTCCTTCGGTTGCATGAAGACCGGATCGATGGGGATACCGGAGACTGTGAGCTTAGCGGCCGGAATGCCCAACTGCTCCATGTGTACGCGCGTCTCTTCGAGCGCAACGAAGTATTGCTCGTAGTGATGACAGAGCCACATCGCGTGTACGTCGAAGTCCGTCACGACGATGGCCTGCGGACTGTGCAAACGCTCCTTCGCTTTCAACCAGGAGATGATCTCGGCCGGCAGGAAGTGTGTGCAGATGATGATGTCCGGTTGATACTGCTGCAATAGTTTGACGAACGGCCTGGTGTTCAAGCGGTCGAGCGCGAGCCGGCGGCGTTCGTTCTGCCATGGCTGATCGAGCCGGTCGTAGAACCAACCCAACATCGTCGGCGCGCTCTGCACCATGTCGAGATAAGCTTTTGCGTACAGATGCCGGAACACCTTGTTTGTATAGTCGAGCGTGTCCACATGCCGTACCTCACGCGCCGCACCTAGCGCATGGAACGCTTGCTCCACAGCCGCAGCCGCGCGCACATGCCCGGCCCCTGCCGAGGCTGAGAGCAACAGAACTTTATTGAACATGAGCTACCTTTCATCTCCGGTCGCGGGTCGCAGCTGTTATGTCGGCCCGCCTCCGGCCCGTTAGCTGCCCGGCAAATAATAACGCAGCTAACGTCCCGACCGCGCTTCGATTCACGCCGTCGCGCGGTGCGGCAAGGATGATTGACAGCACAGTCTCACGGGCATATTGTGTCTTCGTATTACGCTTGAGCTTCCTACCGCTGAGGACTATGGCTGCGCCAGCCTCACGGACGAAATCTACTCCTCAACTGCAACTTAAACGACGCGCAGGTGTATGGCGACAAGCTACTGATGAGATTCCGGCTCAGCCTGATCGTGTTATGTCTCCTGCTAGGGGCGCAGCTTGCTGCTGCCGCGCCTTGCGTGCGCGTGCAGGCGCAACCGGATGCGTGGGTGACGGCAAAAGTTGATGCGCTCGTGCTGGCCGCGCGGGCGGCATACGCAGACGACGATGCGCAGCCGGCTTATGCGCGTGTGCTGGCCGGCATCAATAGTACGATCCGGCAGTGCCAGTTAGCGCAGGACGAGCGCTTCGTCAATCGCTATCGGGCATTTGTCGAGTACATTGCAGCGGCAGCCAGCGAGCAACGGCCCGATCATGAGCTTGGCTTTAGCGTGCCCGACCAGCAGTACTTCGCGGAGACGCGTCAGTATGTGCAGATTCCTGAATTCCTGCTGGCCCCAAGTTTTCTCCGCGCCGTCAGCCGCTATGAGACGCTGGAGCGGGCCAAGGCTCTGCTGCGCCAACTCAACGCCGGCAGAGCGCCGGCCGATCAACTCCTCTTCTTCAGCTACACGTCGCGGCATCTGGGGACACCGGACAACGACGATAGTTACAGGCGACTGTTGATCGTCGTGCCGGGCCACGCGGCGCAGGGCGTGCCGGAGAAATGGGTGCAATTCGGTGTCACTGATCCGGGCGCGCGTGTGCGTGTGCGCAACGTCTCCGTCGTGGCAACGATGGCCGCCTCCGATGGGACAGCTAACGTCTACTTCAAAGATTTTTACCGGACCTATCGGCGGGACGGTGCGATCAGCATTGACGGGCGCTGGGAGTTAGGCTATGGCGACGACAACTGCGTGCGCTGCCACAAGAGCGGCATCCTTCCCATCTTCCCCGGCGCGGGCAGCGTCAGTCCGGCTGAGCAACCAACGGTGCGGGCCGTCAATCAACGCTTTCTGACTTACGGCGCGCCCCGCTTCGATAAGTATCTGGACGCAAGCGTGTTCGGCCCCGGACTCAGTGCGGCAAGTTGGGCGAGCCGTGCGCAACGCTTCGGCGCAAACTTTGACGGGACAGTGGTCGCGCACGCGATGACCTGTGCTGCTTGCCATCAGCCCGAGCGTTTGGGCGCGCTCAACTGGCCGATGGATCGGGTCGTGATCAGTTCCTACATCAAAGGCGGGCAAATGCCGCTGGGCTACAAACTCCAAGCCGCCGAGCGGAATGAACTGTATGACAAACTGATCCGCGAATATTTCGCCACCGACGCGGCCGCGCCGGGCATATTGAAGTCTTGGCTCTTGAGTAAGTAAGAGAAAAGCGCAAATTGCGCGCCGCAAACCAACAAGTTCGTGTGCTGCGCCGACCACGCGATGGCACGCTAAGAGTACATTCTATAGCGGGTTGCGATGGCGTGTAGCTGGGAGCGCAGGCATCCCTGGGAGCGCAGGCATCCTTGCCTGCCATTGAGCGCGGCATCCCTGCCTGCGCTCCCAGCACCGGCCCTGATTGGCTGGGTTACACTCATCTGCAAACGACTAAAAGGCCTATGACGCGGTGGCTCAGCGCGCCTCTTTCACGATCCCCTCGGCGATGCGTTCGCTCAGCGCGGCGATAGTCTTGGATGGGTTGTGCCCGACGGGCCCCGGCATGATCGAGCCGTCGGCCACGTAGAGGTTGCGATAAGCGAAGGTCTCGCCCAAGTGATTCACTACGCCGTCATTCGGCGTCGAGCCGAGCGGACAACCGCCGAGCGGATGCGGCGTGATGGTCGCGTCCGGCGTCTGGATGAGGAACTGTCCGCCGGTCTTCTCGGCCAGCTTGCGATGTACTTCCTGTATCGCGTCAAGGACTTTCCGCGCGCCGCTCCTGTCCCACGATAGACGCAGTACGTAGTCGCCGAACAGACCTAGAAACCAACGCTCGACCCGGAACTTACCCACCGGCTCGTCGCGCCCCTGCGCGAACCACGGCATGAGTTCATCAAACGGCTGTTGGTCAAGTCCTTGATAGAGCGCACGCAAGGCGTCGGCGAACTTCTGCGCATCGCCGCGCGGGTTCTTGAGGTTCTCCCGATACTCGAATAACAGATCGGGCGCGCCGCCGTCTTCGATCATGAACCGGCTGCCCTTGTAGTTGTTGTCGCCGAAGAAGCGTATGCCGCCGGTGATCGTCGGCCCGCGCGAGGGATAGACCTTGCGTCCGGCGTGGAACGCAGGACTCAAATAGTTGGCATTCGTGGCCCAATGGCTGCCGAGCAGCTTGCCGAGATTGGGCAGCGACTTGTGCTGCTTCTGGCAACGCAGGAGCAGTTCGGTCGAGCCGATGGAACCGGCCGAGACCACGGCGATGCGCGCGGTCAGCGAGCCGCGCTTGAGCTTGCCCTGTTCAATGCGGTCGAAGTGGACGCGATAGCCGGCGGCGATGGGTTCGATGTTGCGGACGATGTGCAGCGGGCGCACCTCCGCGCCGTGCTTTTCCGCGCGCGGAATGTAATTGAGCGCGAGCGTGTTGCGCGCTTCGACCGGACAGCCAAGCACACACTGGCCGAGGTGCACGCAGAAGCCTTGCTCATGCCCGTCCGCGTTGGGCGTCATGACGCTATCCTCAGCGCGGGGCGCGTTGGCGGCGTCGTAGGCGTAGTGCTCGTTGAACTTGATGTTGAGATCAACCTCGTCGTACTGCGCGCCGAAGCCCGCCAGATTGGCGGCCTCTTTCAGCAGCTTGGTGCGGTTGGAGAACTGGTTGGGCGGAATCTTGCGCGGGTGCAGTACGTCGCTCACACGCTGGTAGTAGGGAGCGAGGACTTGGAAATTGATCTCCGGCGGCCAGCCGGCGCGGAAGAAATCTTCGTGGGCATCAATGACGACGTTCGCGAAGTGCAGCGAGCCGCCGCCCACGCCCGCGCCCGCCACCGTGCCGATGTTGCCGTGCAGGCGCACATCGAGCCAGCCGTTGGTGCGTTCGGGATGCGCCTCGTCCCAGAGCCAATCGTTGCGCGAGA
>JBBRYU010000210.1:0-7554 GCA_038237345.1 Pyrinomonadales bacterium | reverse complement strand
TGTCGGCCCACGCCAGAACGCAACGGGGGGCGGCCAGCATTTGGTGGCCGCCCCCGTTTGTTCATCTGACACAGTTCTTATACTGGCGGACGCGCGCCCTCGAAGATGTCGCGGATGCGATCCACATTGCGCGTCTGCCCCTTCGGCTTCGTGTCGCGCGGTTGCGCTTCACGCGGTCGGTTGTTTGGCTCAGCGTTGCGCCGCGCGCTAACTTCAATGCCTCTGGTCTCCCGCGCTACGACCCGCTGCGTGCGCGCTTCACCCGCGTCGCGCGCCGGCTGCGCCTTCTCTTCTTTCTTGCTCGCGCTGCGGCGCACAGGCTCGCGCACGGCTACCGTCGCCGCTCGCTCCGCACTCTGCGCTGGCGCAATCGCCGCCTCGGCCGGCATGTCTGCCCGCGCACGGTCCCTTACCTGTGTTTGCGCATCGGCGGCAGTGTCGATCTGCGCAGTCTCCGGCGGCGCGGCTGCGGTCGCCTCTGGCGCTACTGCGACCGGCGCGGCCACCGCTTGCGCATGCGGCCGTTGGTAGAGATACAACCCGCCGATGCTGACCACGCCGCCCAAGAGCGCCGAAACCAAGAGCAGCGGCCAGACGCGCCCTTTTGTGCGCACGGCGGCGAGCGGCACGACTGGCTGCGCCGTCTGCGCTTCCGCCTCGTCAAACCGCGGCGTGACGAGCGTCGCGTCCGTATCCGGCGCGGCGGCGACTGAGCTGTTCTCTGCTACTTCCAACATGTAACTCCTCTAAATTAAAATGCGTGTCCCGTCTGCTTGCATTCGAGCTGCGGGCCGGTCTTTTGATGCATCGCGCGGCGGCATTACTGTCCCCTATTTTCATTGCCAAGGCGCAGCCGCCCAAGCGCACGCCAATTCCCCGGCTGGCTCGTTTTATGGCTTGTCCTGCTCGGCGGCAGTAACCCATGCCCGGCATTGCCCGGCGTCGGCGTGGTGGCGCGCGGGCTGCCAGTCTATTATCTTATCTTCCGCCGCCGGTCGGCGACTAGCATAATTGAGAGAAGGGAATAAGCTAATGACGTGGATCAAGACCGTTCCGTTTGCCGAGGCTGATGCGAAGTTGCGCCACGCGCTGACGGCGCAACGCGAACTTTATCCGGCGGAGTACGCCGTGCCCGTGCATCCAACGGCCGATGGCGAATCATCCGGCATCGTCGCTTCGCACAGCCTCATCCCCGATGCGCTCTATCATGCGTTCGCCACGTTCGGCGTGCTCACGTCGCCGGAGTTGCCGCTCACGCGCCGCCAGCACGAACTGATCACGACGGTCGTGTCCGTCACGAACCGCTGCCATTATTGAATCGAATCGCACGCAGAGTTTCTGCGTCGAGTCACCCTTGACGATAGGTTGGTCAGCGCCTTGCAGGCGGATTACCGGACTGCGCCCATCTCGGAGCAAGACCGGGCGATGCTCGACTACGCCGCGCAACTCACGTGCGACGCCACGCGCATCACCCCGCACGATCATGCACGCCTGCGCGCCGCCGGCTTCGATGATCGCGGCATCCTTCAGATCACGCTCATCGCCTCGTGGTTCAACTACATCAACCGCGTCGCGGACGCGCTGGGCGTCGGCAGAGATGAAGCCGGCTAAGTTTCGGGCGAACTGTTTCGTTGCCGGCGGATTGGAATAGATGAGATTGCTGTGCGGCCGTTTTACATGCCGGATAAAAAGGAGCGCTAACATGCTGTCCTGCTTTCGCCGCCTCTGCGTACTAGTCACGCTGCTCACGCTCGCCAGTGGTTTGTGTTTAGGCCAGAGCAAAAGCGCGCGGCCCGTCCGTGACGTGACCATCCTCTATACGAATGATTTCCACAGCGCCTTCGAGCCTATCCCCGCTTACTGGCTGCCGGGCACGCCGAAACTCGGCGGCGCGGCGCAACTCGCCACGCTCATCAATCAACTGCGCGCGCGTGCGCAGCCCGCCTTTCTCTTCGACAGCGGCGATATGTTCACCGGCATGCTCTCCAATCTGACGCGCGGCGAAGCGTTAATGGAGATGATGATGAGCATGCGCTACGACGCGATGTGCGTCGGTAATCACGAGTTCGATTACGGCAGCGAGAACTTTACGCGGCAGATGAACCGCGTGCCGTTCCCCGTGCTGGGCGCGAACATCTTTTACAAGGGCACGAACCATCGCTACAGCCGCCCCTATGCGATCATCGAGCGCGGCGGCGTACGGCTCGGCGTCATCGGCATCATCGGCGAGGACGCACGCAGCGTCGCGTGGCAACCGGGCATTGCCGATCTGGACTTCCGCGATCCCATCCCTGCCGTGCGGGACGCGGTCAAGGAACTCCGCCCGCAAGTGGACTTGATCGTTGTGTTGGCGCATCAGGGCGAGACCGGGCCGCAACAGACCGACGCCGAGGCGCACCCCGATCTGCAACGCGACTTCGACGAAGACATCAAACTCTGCACTGCCGTGCCCGGCATAGACGTGTTCGTCGGCGGGCACGCGCATCGCGGCATCGAGCAGCCTTACGTCCATCCGCAAACCGGGACGATCATCGTGCAGACCTACGGCTATGGCACACGACTTGGCTATCTGAAACTACGTCTGCGCGGCCAGAAAATAATTTCGCATCAGGGCGAGTTGCTAAAAGTTTGGAGCGACCGGCTCGCGCCCGACCCGGAAGTAGCAGTGAAATTGCGTCGTTATAAGCAGCAAGTTGCGCCGCAGATCGGCGAGCCAGTGGGCAACTCGCAGGTGCGTCTCGTCCGCGACTATCGCGCCGAATCGCTGCTCGGCTCTTTCGTCGCGGACGTGCTGCGTGCAGCGAGCGGCGCGGATGTGGGACTCCAGAACGCCGGCGGCTTGCGGGCCGATATACCCGCCGGCGCGGTGACGAAAGGCGACGTGCTTGACGCGCTGCCGTTCTTAAACACCATCGTCGTCTGCGAGCTGACGGGCGCGCAAATCCGCGCGGTGTTGGAGCAGAGTTTTTCGCTCAAGCGCGGCATGATGCAGGTGTCGGGCCTGCGCGCCGCTTACGACATGCGCCGGCCCGAAGGCCAACGACTGGTCGAGTTGCAAATCGGCGGGCGCCCCGTGGACGAGCAACAAGTCTATCGCGTGGCGACGAACGGTTTTATCGCCAACGGTGGCGACCTCTACGACACCTTCAGGCAAACCAAGCAAGTGGACATGGGCCGGCCGCTCTCCGATGTAGTGTTGGACTACGTGCGTAAACAGCGCACGATTCCGCCGCCGCAAATGGGTCGCCTGCTCTCCCTGACCGCGAGCGCGCCGAAGATGGACATGAAACGCATCTCAAAATAAACAGCAAACATCATTTCTCAGCCGCGCACACCTGCGCGCCCTTCTTCAAGCACGGCGACCGCGTCTTTGACGCGCGCGGCGCAAAGTAATTACTTTGCGCCTTAGGCGTCAATACTCTTTTCATAAATGCTCACAGCGCCAAGCGCAGTAAACATGAGCCGCGCCTTTTGCCTAATGCACAATCGCGCGGGTAGTCTTGCATTACAAGCGGCAAACTCCGGCGTGCCTTGCTTGCAAGATAGCGCGCGGAAACGACGCGCTAGAGGTGGGGTCGTCGCCGTTATGCTACTAACCTTGCACCGGCCTGAGTCGTCTCATAGAATCCCCGGCGCAGCCGCGAGTTTAGGCCCACAGCCCGCGACTCTTGCTTTCAGCAGAGCCACAATGGAATAACCACGCACGAGACCTGCCACTGCCTTTCTTGGCTCAGGAGCAATGTGATGGCGACACGGGTCACGAGACCGATAGATTTTCTCGTTATCATTTCCTTGCTATTGTTTGTGTCTCCGCTCTGTTTGGCGCAGCGGCCGGAACTCATTGTGCAAACCGGGCATCCTGACAGCATCTATTCGGTCGCTTTCAGTCCCGATGGTCGTGTGCTCGCCAGCGGCGGCGTAGATAGCACGATCAAGTTGTGGGACGCCGCGACGGGCGCGGAGTTGCGCACGCTCCGCGGGCATGCTTCTTTCGTCTGGTCGGTGGCCTTCGCCCCCGATGGGCAGACGCTCGCCAGCAGTGGTCTGGATCACACGATCAGGTTGTGGGACGTGGCGACGGGCGCGCAACTGCGCCTGCTCACAAAGCACACGGATTCTGTTCATGCTGTGGCTTTCAGTCCTGATGGGCGTGTACTCGTAAGCGGCAGCGACGACCGCACGATCAAGTTGTGGGACGCGGCGACGGGCGCGGAGTTGCGCACGCTCACCGGGCACACCGCCATCATCTGGGCGCTGGCGCTCAGCCCGGACGGACAGACGCTGGCGAGCGGCAGCGACGACCGCACGATCAGATTGTGGGACGTGCGGACGGGCGCGCAACTGCATACGCTCACCGGGCGCGAAAGCCGCTTCAGGGCGCTCGCCTTCAGTCCCGACAGTAAGACGCTGGCGAGCGACAGCGGTGATCACGACGGCGTCATCAAGTTGTGGGACGTGCAGACGGGCACGCTGCGCCGCACGCTCGCCGGGCACGCGCACTCCCTGTACGCGCTCGCCTTCAGGCCTGACGGCCGGATGCTGGCGAGCAGTAGTGATGATCACGTCACTAAGTTGTGGGACATACAGACGGGCGCGGAGGTGCGCGCGTTCCGCCAACCGGCTGACATCTTTAACGCCGCTTTCGCCCTCGCCTTCAGCCCCGATGGGCAGACACTCGCGGGCGGTGGCGGCGACGGCACGCTCAGGCTGTGGGACGTTACGGCCGGCGTGGAGGCACGCGCGCTGACGGGGCACGCACACTCCGTCTGGGCGCTCGCGCTCAGCCCTGACGGCCGTGTGCTCGCGAGTGGCAGTCGTGATGCTACCGTCAAGCTTTGGGATCTCGCTTCGGGCGCACTGCTGCGCACGCTTACCGGCCACACAAAAGTCGTTTTGTCGGTCGCCTTTAGTCCCGATGGGCAAACGCTCGCAAGCAGCGACATTAACGGCGGGCTTAAGCTCTGGGACATGCAGCGTGGCACATTGCTCCGCACGCTTAGGGTTGGCAACACCTATCCCATCCCTTCTGTGGTCTTCAGCCCGGACGGGCGCGTGTTCGTCAGTGCTGGTGACGACAACACCATCAGATTTTGGAACGTCGCCACGGGTGCGCCGCTGCGCCTGTTCAGGCTGCGCATCAGCGCGCCGGAGGTAACGCTCTCGCTCGCCCTCAGCCCCGACGGTAAGACGCTCGCCGTAACCGGCGACAGACTGATCTCACTGTGGGACGTGCAGCGCGGCCTCATCTTACGCACACTCACAGGGCACACGGACGAGGTGCGCCGCGTTGCCTTTAGTCCCGACGGCCGCGTGCTCGCGAGCGGCAGCGCCGATAACACGATCCGTCTGTGGGAGGTTGCGACGGGCGCGCCCTTGCGCACGCTCATGGGGCACACATCGGTCATCGCGGCGCTGGCCTTCAGCCCGGACGGGCAGATGCTCGCCAGCGGCGGCGGCAGCGGTGACAGCACGGTTAGATTATGGGCCGTGGCCACGGGCGCGGCGTTGCGCACGCTCACGGGCCATTATGATGCGGCCGCGCGCGTGGTCTTCAGCCCAGACGGGCAGACGTTATACAGCGGCGGCGGCGACGGCATGATCAAGCTGTGGGCCATCGGTCAGGGCACGGAGCTAGTATCCTTGCTCACGCTCGACGCGCAGGATTGGGCGGTCGTTACGCCGGACGGACTCTTCGACGGCTCGCCGCTCGCCTGGCAACTGCTGCGTTGGCGTTTCGGGCAAAACACGTTCGACGTCAACCCGGTCGAAGTCTTCTTCAACGAGTTCTACTACCCCGGCCTACTCGCCGACATCTTCGCGGGCAAACGGCCCGTCGCCCCGCAGAGCATTGCGCAGAAGGATCGCCATCAGCCACATCTGCAAATCTCCCGCGCCGACGGACAGACTGACAGTCTCACCGACAGAACTGTGCGGGTGCGTGTGGCTGTGACCGACAGCCCCGCCGGCGCGCAGGACGTGCGCTTGTTCCGCAACGGCTCGCTCGTGCAGGTCTGGCGCAGCGACGTGCTCAAAGGACAGGCCCGGGTCACGCTTGAAACGACTGTGCCGATTGTGGCCGGCCGGAATCAACTCACCGCCTACGCCTTCAACCACGACAACATTAAGAGCGCCGATGCCACGCTTGAGGTCAACGGGGCCGAGAGCCTACGGCGGAAAGGGACGGCTTATGTCGTGTCGGTAGGCGTAAATCAGTACGCGCCGAATCCGTTCTTCAGAGCTTTGAAATACGCGGTGGCGGACGCGGAGGACTTCGCGGCGGAGGTCAAGCGTCAGCAGGAGCGACTGGCCAAATACGAGCGGGTCGAAGTGACGGCGCTGCCGGATGCGGCGGCGACGAAGGCGGGCATGCTCGGCGCGTTGGCCGCGCTGAAGTCGAAAGCGCAGCCGGAGGATGCCGTCGTCGTCTATTTCGCCGGGCACGGGCTGGCCGCGGGTGGGCAGTTCTATTTGATCCCGCACGATATTAGCGTGCCTGCGGCGGCAACACAGCTTGACGCGCGGGCGGCCCTTGCTGCCCTGCTCGCAGCGCACGGGATTTCGGCCAGAGAATTGGAAGACACCTTCGAGGGCTTGGACGCAGGTCAGCTCACCTTAATTATTGACGCCTGCAACTCCGGGCAGGCCCTAGGCGGCGAGCGTGAAGGGCAGGGGCCAATGAACTCGAAGGGCTTGGCGCAACTCGCTTACGATAAAGGCATGTACATTCTCACTGCCGCGCAGAGCTATCAAGCCGCGCTCGAAGCGCCGCAAGTAGGGCACGGGCTGCTGACTTTCGCCTTAGTAGAAGAAGGGCTGAAGCAGGTCATGGCTGACAACGAACCGAAGGACGGACAGATCGTGCTCAGAGAGTGGTTCGACTACGCGACGAACCGTGTGCCGGAGATGCAACTCGACAAGATGAAGACGGCGCGTGGGTTGGGGCTTAATCTCTCGTTCAAGGATGATGAGCGCGGGCTTGAAACTGAGCGGCGGAGCGGCCAACGCCCCCGCGTCTTCTACCGCCGCGAAGTCGAAGCCCAACCGCTCGTCATCGCTAAACCCACCCGGCAATAAAGCCAGGCCGCGCCAGCGCGGCCGCATGCCGGCACGTACAGTGATGCTGTCAAACGTCCTTTTGCCTCACCCGCGCACGCCCGCACGCCGCTCTTCAAGCACCTCAATTGATTTTTTAACGCGCGCGGCGCAAAGTAATTGCCTCTTCCGCCTGCGGCGCGAATATACGATACCGCAGCGGTCGAGGGCTAATCTCTGCCGATTAAGTTAAAGATTAGCGCCCGTTCCCCTCTCGACGCAATTTATAGTCGAGAGACGTTTCGAGGCGTACCACGGAGGCAACGGGTGGGCGAGAAGTCGTTTTAGGCCATCTACTGGCTAAGGATAGAGCGGCTCGCTACAGGCTAGTAAACGCCCTTGAAGGGTAGCTCTGGGAGGAAGCCTGTCTGGGTTCTACCCCCCCTAATCCGACGAGACATTTATAACTGTAGTTCCCGGTTTTTGAGAGGCTCAGATTGAGGTAAGCGGCGAAGAGAGGTT
>JBBRYU010000209.1:0-7664 GCA_038237345.1 Pyrinomonadales bacterium | reverse complement strand
TCCCCAACCGCGGGGGGCCGGCGCCAAAAATTTGCGCGCCCCCCCCGCGCTTCAGTTTCTCCAGCGCGGGATGCCGATTGCAGAGACACTTGTCGGCTAACCCGAACTCCGACATCCGCACTCCGCAATCGCTTTACTCCTGGCGCACGTTATCCGCGCCCAGATCATTCAGCAGTTGTTCGAGTTTGTCAGCGTCCTCAGTGGCTTTGGCCTCGATACCGATCAAGATGCCGCCGCTGCGTAGGCCCGCATCGTAAACTTTGGCGCGATGTTCGGGAATGCCCGCGCCGACGAGCGCGCCGATTAATCCGCCCGTCGCGCCGCCCGCACCGAGGCCCGCCAACGCCGCGACTATAGGACCGGCGATGACCAAGCCGAGACCCGGCAGTGCGAGGCTCGTGCCCACCGCCGCAATCGCCGCGAGGGTCGCGCCCGCCACGCCGCCGAGCGCGCCGCCGACCGCCGCGCCGTCTCCGGCGCGCGTGCCCGACTCAATCGCAAACTCTTTGCTCTTGGTCGTGTCGGACATCAACACGCTGATGTCGTCGCGCGTGTAACCGCGTTTGATGATCGCGTCCACGGCCGCTTCGGCCGCCGCCCGCGTCTTAAAAAGTCCCGTGACAAGTTTAGCCATGATTTTGCTCCTTCGCTTTCGTTCGCCTACGAGGGTATTGCGCCGCGATATTTACTCGTGCAGCGCGATTTAAGGGCAAACCTTGTGCCGACGTGTAGCGCGTGCGGGGATCGTGGGGGAAGTGGCGTTTATGATGAATTTACCAGTCTTGACGGGCAACTCGGTTGCTGTGCCAGCGTACCGAAGCGGAACGAAAGACGCGCCGGTGTCTTGATCAATTTCAGGCGCGCACCTAGCATGTACACAAAGCTATCCGTTGTTCGTCGTCAGTTGTCAGTTCTTTTGGCGCATGAGTTGCGCGCCCAGACGAGACCGGCAAGTGCTGAAACGAAGCGTAACGGATAGCTGACCACGAACGACGGATGAAAGGTTGTGTGTATGCTCAAGGCGGTGATCTTCGACATAGACGGAACGTTGATTGATTCAGTTGACCTGCACGCGCAGGCTTGGCAAGACGCATTCAAACACTTCGGCCGCGAGATTCCATATGCGCAGGTGCGCCAACAGATCGGCAAGGGCAGCGATCAACTACTGCCCGTCTTTTTCACGCAAGCAGAGTTGGCCGAGTTCGGCGCAGAGATGGAGCAGTATCGCGGCGACCTCTTCAAGCGCGACTACATGCCGCGCGTGCGCGCCTTTCCACAGGTGCGCGAACTATTCGAGCGTATCAAGCAAGACGGCAAACGCATCGCGCTCGGCTCGTCGGCGAAAGAGGACGAGTTGAAAGTTTACAAAGAGATCGCGCGCATCAGCGATCTTGTGGAAGAAGAGACATCGGCCGATGATGCCGACAAGTCGAAGCCGCATCCGGACATCTTCGAGGCGACGCTCGCACGGCTCGACGATGTCACGCCCGCCGAAGTAATCGTCATCGGCGACACGCCCTACGACGCGGAGGCGGCGGGCAAGGCTGCGCTCCGCACCATCGGCGTCCTTTGCGGCGGCTTTCCCGAAGCGCAACTGCGCGCCGCCGGTTGCATACGCATCTACCGCGACCCGGCCGACCTGCTCGCGCGCTACGACGAATCGCCGCTCGCCGAACCGGCAAGCAAGGCGACCGGCCACGCCTAGAGTTCCTGCTGTGCGAATCCTCCAGCTTAGTTCGGCGCGCACGTTCGGCGGCGGCGAAAGACACTTCGCCGATCTCTGCAACGCGCTCACTGCGGGCGGACATGAAGTGCATGCCGCGCTCGCGCCCGCATCGCCTTTGCGCGCCGAGTTAAAACTCTCGCCGACCGCACAACTCATCACGCTGCCGCTCCGCAATGCTTTCGATGTAGGAAGCGCGCGTGCGCTCGCGCGTTTCGTGCGGGCGCAACAGATCGAGATCGTCCATGCGCACGTCGCGCGCGATTATCCGCTCGCTGCCTTCGCCGTCCGCCGCGCGTCTAATGCGCGCCTCATCATCACGCGGCACGTGCCCTTCGCGCTGAACCGGCTGCACAAATTCGCGCTGGCAAACGCTGCGCGCGTCATCGCTGTATCGGGGCCGGTCGCGGAGGGCATGCGCGCGCGTAAGATTTTTCCCACGGATAAAATCCGCGTCGTCCCAAACGGCATTAACCTCGCGCGCTACGTCGCCATTGATCGCACCGCCGCACGCGCGGAACTCCGCCAACGTTTACAGACCCGTGCAACGTTGCTTGTTGCCACGGTGGGCGATCTGAGTCCGGTAAAAGGTCAGGACGTTTTCATCCGCGCCGCAGCCCAAGTCATTGAGCGCGGATTAACGGACGCGGCATTCCTTATCATTGGCACGGACAACTCGGCCGCAGGCGCGACACGAAAGCAACTCACAGAATTGATCGCGGCGCACAAGCTTGACCAGTATATGCATCTGCTCGGGCGCGTTGACGATCTTGCGCCGCTCTTGACCGCGCTGGACGTTTACGTCTCCGCTTCGCGCGCGGAAGCGTTCGGGCTGGCGACGGTTGAAGCGATGGCGTGCGGCGTGCCCGTCGTGGCAACAGCGACTGACGGCTCGCGTGAGATCGTCGCAGAGGGCGTGACCGGCCGACTCGTGCCCGTCGCCGCGCATGAAGATTTAGCCGCCGCGCTTGTTGAACTGTTGACGCACGCAGACCTGCGCACAGAGATGGGCGCGCACGCACGCGCCGCCGCGCTCGCGCGCTTCAATCTCGCACGGATGGTCGCCGAGACCGAACAGGTTTACGTGGAAACGATGAACGATGAACGATGAAGTAAAGAGTTGGGTCCTTCGTTCATCGTTCATCGTTCATCGTTCATCGTTATTTCTTTACGCCGCTTTGCGCGCGTACTGGTAGCGCGGATCATACTCGTGTGTGAGGTACTGACGCGCGATGTACTTGAGCGTGGCCGAGACGTGTTTGCACTCGTAGTCCGGCGCGGCGTCGCCGCGATAGATGAAGTCGGCGCAAGTGCAGACCAGTCGCCGCGTCTCCGGATTGCGAAATAGGTGATAGTTATGCGCGGTGTCCGCTTCGGAGAAAGCGATCCAGCCGTATGGCTCCGCGTCGCGCACCTGTATGCGTTCGGAGCGCGCGGCACGTTGCTCGGCGGGCGAAAAAGTCTCTGTCTTCGTCTGTCTCTTCGTTGTCATAATCGTTCCTTCTCGTGTCTCTTTGTGCCTGTCCACCGCCGCCGAACGCGGGAGCGAAGAGCCATCGGGCGATGCGTTATTTAGATGCGCGAACACACCCGCGCGTTTGACCGCGCCGCGCATTGCGTGTTATCTACAAGACCTATTTTACCCAAGGTTTATGCGCCTCCGAAGCGAATTTACCATCCCGCCGTCTTATTTCCGCGACGAATTTAATCACTCGTTGCTGCACGTCCTCTGGTGAGCTTGCGCCATGAGTCAATCACCCGTCGAGCCATGGAAGTTTCGCATTGAGGAGCGCGTGCGTTGGGCCGACGTGGATGCGGCGCGCATCATTTTCTACGGCGCGTACATACGCTTCTTCGAGATCGCCGAGACCGAGTTATTCCGCGCCATCGGATTGCCTTACGGCCGCGCCTTCGACGAGCTTGACGTGTGGTTGCCGCGTGCGCATCTCGAATGCGACTTCCGCCACGCAGCACAGTTGGATGATCTGCTCGAAGTCGCTGTTTATGTCGGCCACGTCGGCACGAAGTCTCTGCGTTTAAATTTCGAGGTGCGCCGTAACAGCACGGATGAACTCGTAGCCGAAGCACACTTCGTGCTCGTCGCCGTGCGGCGCAACACGTTTGAGTCTGTGCCCGTGCCCGCAGACCTCAAACGTCGCCTCGCGCCTTACACGCAACCCGTCGCGCACACTTGCTGATTGATCTCGGACATCCCGCCGCGCCTCTGGTATGATGCGGCGACGCCTCGCATTATGAACCGCACGCCTTGCGCACAAGCTAAGGTGAGTACATGATCGAGGATACCAGCAGCGAGTTTGACATGTTCGAGGATGTACGGCGCAAGTTAACCGAGCTGCTGCTGCGCGCTGGGCGTGAAGTGCGCGAGGCGGAACGGATCGCACTCTACATCGTGTAAAGCATGCGCGCCGTGCCGAAGTTTCTCACTCGAATAGCCGAGGCCGAGGATGATGAGCGCGCGAAAGTTTTACCGCTTCTCTATCTCGTGCTCGACAACGCTGCTGCGCTGGAAAAAGCCCGCCGCCGCTTGCTCGGCATTGCTCAAACACCCACGCCCTGATGCCATCCGGCAATCGCAACCAATACAAAATCTCTTAAAGTGCCTTTGCTTTGTGCTGACCCTCAGACGGGCCAGAGGGCGCGCCGTGCGAGCGTGCGTTTGAGATTGACGTAGCCTTGATCGCCCGCGACGAGTTCGCGCAGCGTGCGCCGCACGCCGGGATGCAGACGTGCGAAGTCGATCATGCGTGCGGTGAACGGCCCGCCAAGGAAGCGGCCATAGAAGCGTGTCCGCAGCCGCGCGGCGCGGCGCAACTCGCGGCCGAAGTCAGCGCGCCAACGGGCCTCATAAGTTTCGATCTCATTGGCAAGATACGCATCGGCAAACAACTCGGCCGAGCGCAGCGCATAGTAGATGCCTTCACCCGTGACCGGATCGGCGAAGCCGGCAGCATCGCCCAGCAGTGCCCAGTCGCGCCCGCCGGCGCGGCGTGTGTCCCACGTCTCCGGCGTGAGACCGGGAATGCGCGCCGCATAGCGTTCGACCGTAACGCGCAGTTTCGCCTCGAGCAGTCCATGACCTGTTTGTCCTTGTGTCTCCACCGACCAGAGCGGTGCTTGTGGGTTTGCGCGCTGTTCGTAGTAGCCAACCATGAAGCGCCACAGCAGTTCATCGAGCGCATGATGATCGAAAGCATCCTGCGTGGTGGCAATGCCGAACGAGACATGATCGAGCCGCGGGAACGCCCATGCGTAACCGGCCCAGCCGGGCAGGAATGCGATTACCGTCGGCACTTCGTCCGCGCGCGGGAGCGGCGCGCGATAGCCGAAGGCGACTTCCATCTCGCTATTGGGTAGCGCGCCCGCAAATCGCCGCGCAATGGGGCTGTTCACGCCGTCGGCCGCCACTAGCACCGCACCACGCCACTCTCGGCCATCACGCGCACGCACAGTCCATAGTCTGTCTTCGTCCGCGCGTTCGACAAGCGAGACGCGCGTGGCGCAGATTTGCGCGCCGGCAGCGCGTGCGCGCTCGCGGAGGAAAGAGTCGAAAGCGGAGCGCGAGTAGATGGCGAACGGCTGGCGCAGTTTGAGCAGCACACGCACGCCGGCAGGCGAGTACATCTCGACTTCTGCAACCGTGCGCCCCGCCGCTTCGAGTAAGTGCGGCCATGCCCGCAACGCCTTCGAGGTCACCCCGCCGCCGCAGGCCTTCGGCTCGCCCGGTGGGCGACCGTCGAACAATGCTACGCTGACGCCGGCCCGCGCCAACCGCTCGGCCGCGAATGAGCCGGCCGGCCCTGCGCCGATGATCAGCACGTCAAAATTTTTCTCGTTCACCATTTTCACAAGAATACATACACTACAACGCGCGGCGTATCCAAGCCTTACTTACCTCAGAATTTTCATGTGCGGCAGCCTCCTTGCAGGCACGCCCCTTTGCTGTGCTAGAATTCGTTCATCCCTCGAAATTAATATTCGCCGCCGCGCGTCGCTGACCAAGCGGCCCGATTCTTTTGTTTCTCCCGTCTACGCGCTTCCCCATCGTTAGTCAGCGGCGAAGCAGCTAATTTACTTCTACTTAAGAGATGGCCAGCAGCTCCATTGTTTTCGTCGGTATTGCACCGCACCCGCCGATCATGGTGCCGGAGGTCGGGCGCGAAGCGATTGCCGAAGTACGCGGCTCGATTGCTGCGATGCGCCAGTTGACCGCACGCATCATCATGAGCGGCGCAGAGACTATTGTGCTCATCTCACCGCATGCGCCGCTTGCCCCGCGCGCCTTCGTCGCCTATGACGCGCCAGAACTCAACGGCGACTTCGCCAACTTCCGCGCGCCCGAAGCGACCGTCAGCGCGCCGCTTGACGCTGAACTACTAGATGCAATCGCAACGACAGCGGCAGAGGACGGCTACCAAATCTTACGCCTTGACCGCAGCCACGAACTCGATCACGGCACGGCCGTGCCGCTCTACTTCTTTCTACGCAACGGCTGGCGAGGCCGCGTCGTCGCATTCGGCTACAGCTTTTTGTCGAACGAAGATCATCTGCGTTTCGGCGCGTGCATCCGGCGCGCCGCCGACCGGCTTGACCGCATGGTGGCCCTCGTCGCCAGTGGCGATCTCAGCCATCGGCTCATACCCGGCGCGCCCGCCGGTTATTATCCACAGGCACATCTGTTCGACGAGGAGATCGTCGCGGCCATCGGCGCGGCTGCGCCTGAACGGATCGTGCATGTCGATCAGGAACTGCGTCGCTTGGCTGGTGAGTGCGGCTATCGCTCGCTGCTTGTCGCCATCGGCGCAGCCGCGCAGACTAACAGCGAGGTCTTGCACTACGAAGCGCCGTTCGGTGTCGGTTATATGGTGGCGCAACTTGCGCGGACTGTGAGGGCGAATGATGAACTCTGAGAGGGATAAAGCGCGCAGTGCTCAACAGGCCCGGACGGTTTCCGCCGCACAGGCGCGTGTCCGACTCGGCTATGCCGAGTTGCCACAAATTGCGCGCCAGACCGTCGAGACTTTTGTTCGTGAGCGCTGCATCATTGCACCCCCACTTATCGCTGCGGATTCGCCACTGGCGCAACCGGCAGCCTGTTTTGTCTCAATTAAAACCCAGCAAGGCGACCTACGCGGCTGCATCGGTACGATTGAGCCGACGCACCCAACCCTGCTTGAAGAGTTAATGGCCAATGCCGTCAGCGCCGCAACACGCGACCGACGCTTCCTGCCGATTACCCCGGCGGAATTGCCGCACCTACGTTTTTCCGTTGATGTGTTAACGCCTTCCGAGCCGGCGCGGCCCGAAGATTTAGACCCCAGTATGTACGGCGTTATCGTGACGGATGAGTCGGGGCAACAACGCGGTTTGCTTTTGCCTGCAATTGAAGGCGTTGAGACCGTCGAACAGCAGATCGCAATCGCGACGCGCAAGGCGGGCTTGCGCTCGGACAAAGCGCTCAAGCTTTCCCGCTTTCGCGTCAAGCGTTTTAGTGAACAGCCAGACACGGCTGAAACCTTCAACACAAAGGGCAACGAATATGGCGGACAATAATCAATTCCAATCAACCCTCGACACGGCACGCGATCCCGAATTGAAGCCATAGGCAACGCCGAATTCTGTAGAAGAGATTAATCGTGCGAACGATCGCTGATCGTTCGGCATAGGCGAATCAGGTCAACTCACCCCGGGTGGCTATTATAATCAATAGGGCGCGAACAAAACTGAGCGGATCGACCTTGACGAACAATTTCCCGACAAAAGTGTCTAGAGCGGTTCCATCATCAATGGTTCGGACACTTTTTTGAGCAGCGATTCCCGTAAGTTGTTGATTTCTCAAGAGCGGCTGAATTTAATCCAAGTCGGCTTGGATAGCTAACTTGCATTTAATTCATCAACCACACGAAAACTGCTGGTTTGCTGG
>JBBRYU010000208.1:0-7701 GCA_038237345.1 Pyrinomonadales bacterium | reverse complement strand
GGCCTCCGCGCCGAACTCGGCCGCGACCCCTGCTATGATGTGTTTAACGTTTGGCTGCGCCAGCACACGGAAGGATACTAACGATTGGGTAATGCGGTTGTCGTTTTGCGGATTGAATGCCTCTAGCTTCTAATCCGCAATCCGACATCCGCATTCCCCATTCGTTAGTAGCCTTCCGTGTGCTGGCGCAGCCAATCGTTCAACTCTTCATCGCTGGGGTCGCGGCCGAGTTCGGCGCGGAGGCGTGCGCGCAAGTATTCTTTCTCTTTCTGCGCGACCTCTGCGAGCGAATCGTCTGTGCGCTCGGTTGGTTCTTCGTTCATTTCTGCGGTCATCTGTGCCACTCCGTCCCGTCTGTTTTATGCCGCGCGTAGCGGCGTGATCGCAATCGTGCCGGGCGCGAGTTCCGTCTCGACGCAGAGGCTCGCGCCCGCGCTGTGCAGCAACAGCCGACGCCCGCGCTCGTTCATATAAAACTCGACGGCCGTGAGCAGGCAATCATCCGGCGCGGCCGTCACATGCGTCAGCGGCGCTACCGATCCATGCTCGTACAACGCATCCGCGTCGGCGCTTAAAGCTGCGCGCTCGTCCGCGCCTACATTCAACTCGGCGAGCGCCATGCTCTGCGGGACAAGCCCCATCTCGCCGTCTAACAGGATTGCCCAGATGAAACCGATGTCGAGAATGAAATGTGCGCTCTCGTCGGCGCGGAAGTAACCAAGCACAGTCGTGCCGAGCACGTGCGCGATGACGTGCTCCTGATGCGTGTTGGTCTCTGCGGGCAGCCAGTCGCCTGTCATCATCGCTGTCAGTGTAACAAACGCGCGTGCTCACTTGCGCTGCGCGTGTGCCAGCACCGCCTCGAGCCGGTGGCGCGTGTGCGGCGCGAGCGGCAGGAAGTGCAGCCCGAAGCCCATGCCCGGTTGGCTATACATGATGTTGCCATGCAGTATGAGCCAGCCTTGCTCCGGTGTCATGATCTGAATGACGAGCCGCTCGCCCGCGCTCACGTGCCCCGTTGTTTCAATGTAGCAACCGCCCAGACTGAGATCGTAGACACGCGCCGTGTGCTGTCCGGACAGCCCCGACCAACGCACCTCCAGCGGACAGCGCACCCGCTCGTCAACTCTCCGTTCATCCGCCATGCCGAATCTTTTCCCAGCTTTCGCGGACTATCTTGTATATCAGAGGGAACTTGCGCGCATAGTACCACAGGCTGAAAACGATATAGCACGGGTATGCTCAGCAAGATTTCGCCAATGCAGCAGGGACCACAAACGCGCGCAAGCGGCGGCCGGCCACTTTCATGGCGGCGCGCCGCTTGCGCGTGACTACAATGTTGCCGACTCGTTACTTGTTGCCGGTTAACGAGTCGCCCGTCTGATGATCTTTGATTTGAAAGCGCAGGAACTCATGCACGGCCGCCAACGCCTCCGCGTCATTCGTCGAGATCAACACACGCCCGCCCTGCTCCGTTTCTTCGTACGCGAATTTGATCGCCGCGCGCAGACGCTTCATCTCCGGCACGCCGGGCGGGACTTGTTCGTGGACGAGCATCGGCGTCTGAAAGTCGCCCGCCGCGAACAGCTCGGCGATGTGCGCGAGGTGCTGTCGTATCTGCTCGCGCTTGGCCGTGCCCGTCGGCTCGTTGACCTCAACCTGGATCGCGCCGCCGTCGGGCCGCAAGAGGAAATGGTGCGTCGTCTTCGTCTGCGAAAACCCCATCGCCTGCTCGCCGCGCGCGTTGACGGCAGCGAGATGAGCCGCATGGCCATCCTTTGCGTTACCCTCTGTCGGCGCATGTTGCTCGTGCAGCATCATGGGGCACGGCGCGTCCGGCTTATCAGCCGGCGGCGCGTCGTGTTTGTGCCCCTGCTGTTTCTGCGCATAAGCGGCCGACCCGACGACCGCGCTAATGATGACCAGACCTATTATGTAATTGCGTGCGACTCCGCTATTTTTCTTCATCAACTCACTTTCCTTTCCGCTCTTCTTCGTCTGCGCCAAACCGGAGCGAGCGCCGCGCGCCCTGCGCCGGCCGGCGCGTCAGTTACACTTAAAGCTTCGAGCAAGCCTGCGCGCTCGCCTTCCGCCTTGCCCGCCAACCGCGCGGCCCAGTCGCGCAGCGTGCCGCGCAACTCGTCGCGCACGGAGATCAATTCCTGCACCCGCGTTTCGATGTCTGAAAGTTTGCCTGCGGCCAGCGCACGTACTTCACGGCACGGTGCGCCGCCCCTATCGCGCGCCTTGAGGATGCGGGCCAACTCGGCCAACGTGAACCCGACGCTGATCGCGCGCCGCACGAGCCGTACGCGCGCCAGCGCCTCGCTTGGGTATTCACGATAGCCGTTCTGCGAACGACGCGCGGCGGCGAGTACGCCCTTCCGTTCGTAATGACGCAGCGTGTCCGTGCTGACGCCTGCGGCGGCCGCCAACTCGCCCGCGCGCAGGAAATCTTTGTTCGTGGCACTGCTTGTCACACCAGCATTATAAAGTCTGGAATTGATTCCGGAGTCAAGCGTCTTTTTTGCTTGTGGCGCGTGAGACTCAATGTCGTGCGCGCAACTCGCGCTCACTGCTCTTGCGCATCCGTCTGAGTTGGCAGGCGATAACGCAGTAGCGCGCGTGCTTTGAACGCGGCCACCACGACAGCGAGCATGCAGCCCACGCCGCCGATCACTACGGACAGCGGCGCGCCAACCGCTGCGGCCAACAGGCCCGCTTCTAGTTCGCCGAGTTGCGGGCCGCCCATGAAGAAGATCATGTTGACCGAGGTCATGCGCCCGCGCAACCGGTTCGGCGTGACGAGTTGGCGCATCATGTGGCGTATGACGGTGCTGACCGTGTCCGATGCACCGACAAACGCGAGCAGCAGACACGACCACCAGAAGACACGAGACCCACCAAAGAGCAGCGTCGCCGCGCCGTAGCCCGCGATTGACACGAGCACGAGCACACCCGGCCGCGCCAAACGGCCACTGACGCGCGCCATCACCAACCCGGCCATAACTGCGCCAACCGCAGGCGCGGCCGCCAACACGCCCAAGCCCCGCGCGCCGACGTGTAATATCTCAGCCGCGAAGATCGGCAGCAATGCCGTCGCGGACGCGAAGAAGGTGGCCACGAAATCGAGCATCATGGATTGCACAACGACCGGCGTGCGCCAGACGAATCTCAACCCTTCGGTGAGCGCGGCGAAACTCACGCCGCCCGGCGCTTCGTCTGCCGCGCGCCCACCTGCACGCAGCAACAACACAGCCCCAACCACCGCCAGAAATGACGCCGCATTCGCGCCATAGACGAACGCCGGCCCCCACTGCGCCAGCACAACGCCTGCCAGCAAAGGCCCCGTCACCATGCCGATCTGAAATGAGATCATCCCCATGCTGACCGCATTCGGGAAATCGCGCGCTGGCACAAGCTGCGGCAAGAGCGCCTGTCGCGCCGGATTCTCAAATGCCGTCGCCGCCGCCGAGAGCGCCGTCAGCAAGTAGATCGGCCACACGACGCTGAGGCCCCGCGCCGTCACAGTCGCCAGCACGGATGCGCTCGTGAGCATGACGAACTGTGTGATAACGATCAGCCGCTTGCGATCAAACGCATCGGCTATCACGCCACCCGCGAGCGAGCACAAGATGATCGGCACGACGCGCATGAGACCGACGAGACCGAGCGCGACCGACGATCTCGTGAGCAGATAGACGTGCCAGTTGATCGCCACGAGTTGCATCTGCGAACCCGTGAGCGAGATGAACTGCCCCACCCACAACAGACGAAAGTCGCGGTGGCGCAGCGCGGCGAATGAAGAAGAGCGGGTTGGTGAGTTATCTGTGGCGGCTGGTTGCGGAATGCTCCCCTTGACTGACACAGGCGACAGTATAGCCCAACGCGGCGCAAACAAACGAAGCGGGCGGCCTGTGTACTGAGCCGCCCGCTTGCGCGCGGCAACGTGCGCGTGTTTCAGTTGCTTGCACTTCTCCAGCAAGCTGAATTCATAAGACAAAGAAGGGCACTCAGATTACGTGGCCCGGTCATGCCGCCTTTGAGATCGTGTCTGCCGGCGGGGCGAGGTTGCTCCGAGTCAAAGCCCGGTGCTGATTGTTCGCGCATACTTCATCCCCTGTACCGGTTTTGCCTGCGCGCCGGTTTTCGTTAAACTTAGTTCGCTCCCATTCTGCCGATGTCTTAACAAACATGAAACCGGATTGAGGTCTCGCATGAAATCTTCGCAACTGTCACGCGCCCTGCTCGCCCTGCTCGTCACGCTCTCGTTTTTCAGCGCGCCCGTCCGCGCCGACGAGGGCATGTGGCCGTTTAATAACGTGCCGCGTGCGCTTATCAAACAGCATTACGGATTCGAGATTACGGATGCGTGGCTGAGCAAGGTGCAACTCGCGTCGGTGCGCTTCAACAACGGCGGCTCCGGCTCGTTCGTCGCGCCCGACGGCCTCGTGCTGACGAATCACCACATCGCCGCGGACACGCTCACGAAACTCAGCACGCCCACACGCGATCTATTCAAAGAGGGCTTCTATGCCCGCACGCGCGCTGACGAAGTGAAGGCGCTCGACCTTGAGTTGAATGTATTGGTGAACATCGAAGACGTGACGGCGCGCGTGAACGGCACGGTCAAAGAAGGCGCGTCGCCGGCGGAGGCCGCGGCCGCGCGCCAGCGGGTCGTCAGCGAGATTGAGACCGAGTCCACAAGAGCGACGGGTCTGCGCAGTGACGTGGTCACGCTCTATCAAGGCGGGCAGTACAATCTCTATCGCTATAAAAAGTACACCGACGTGCGGCTCGTCTTCGCGCCTGAATATCAGATCGCTTTCTTCGGCGGCGACCCGGACAACTTCAACTTCCCGCGCTACGATCTCGACATGGCTGTCTTCCGCGTCTACGAGAACGGTCAGCCAGTGCATAGCGACAACTATTTCAAATGGTCTCCGGCCGGGCCGCGCGCCGGCGAACTCGTGTTCGTGCCCGGCAATCCCGGCACGACACAGCGGCTCAACACCGTCGCGCATCTTGAGTTTCTGCGCGCTGTGAATCTGCCCTTTCAGATCAAATTCTACGAGCGCACGCAGGCTCTCTTGCATCGCTATAGCGCGCTCGGCGCGGCGCAGGCAGCGCAGGCGCATCAAGACCTCTTCACGATTGAGAACAGTCTGAAGAATCTGCGCGGACAACTCGCGGGGTTACAGAACAAGGCGATCATGGCGCGCAAGACGACCGCCGAGCAGACTTTGCGGCGCACGGTCGCCGCCACGCCGCAAAAGCAACAAGCTTACGGCGACGCCTGGGACGCGATTGCGCGGGCGCGTAAGTCGCTCGCGGATTATGAACGCGAGCGGCTGTTGTTCGACACCGGCCGCGCGTTCAACTCACGGCTCTTCAACCTCGCGCGCACGCTTGTGCGGCTCGCCGCCGAGCGCGCGAAACCGAATGGCCAGCGCCTGCCCGAACTCACTGATGCACGCCGCGCTTCGCTTGAGCTTGATCTCTTCTCGCCCGCGCCCATCTATGATGAATTTGAACAGGCCAAACTCGCGGACGCGCTTACCTTCATGCGCGACGAGTTGGGCGCGAGCAACGCGCTCGTCGGTAAAATCCTGCAAGGCAAGTCGCCTGCCGAGCGCTCCACCGAACTTGTGCGCGGCACGCGGCTGCAAGACGCAGCTTATCGCAAGGAGTTGGCGAGCGGCGGCGCGGCGGCTATCGAGCAAGCAACCGATACGCTCATTCAGCTCGCACGGGCGATTGATCAGGAATCACGCGCGTTCCGCAAGCGTTACGAGGATGAGGTGGTCAGTGTCGAGCGCCCGGCTTACGCGAAAGTGGCCCGCGCGCTCTTCGACACTGAAGGCACGAAGCTCTATCCGGACGCGACGTTCACACCGCGCCTCGCCTACGGCGTGGTCAAGGGTTACCAGGAAGAAGGTAAACCTGTCGCGCCCTTTACCGATTTCGCCGGTCTCTACGCGCGCTCGGCGCAGCATCAGAACCGCTCGCCCTATGAACTGCCTGAGCGTTGGGCGGCGCAAAAGCCCACGTTGAATTTGCAGACGCCGCTCAACTTCGTCACGACCGCCGACACCATCGGCGGCAACTCCGGCTCGGCCATCATCAACCGTGCCGCCGAACTGGTCGGGTTGAACTTCGACCGCAACATCTACGGTCTCGTCGGCAACTTCATCTACGACGAGACACAAAAGCGCAACATCGGCGTCCACTCGCGCGGCATGCTCGAAGCCCTACGCACAGTTTACGGCGCGCACGAACTGGCCGCTGAGTTGGCCGGCCCCGCGCCCAAGATGAGTGTGCCGGAAACGCGCCCGCCTGCCAACACAAAGCGGCGGCCGGTCTCAGCTATCCCGTGAGCGAGGAACAGACAGTCAAGCAGGTCGCGGCGTTCTGGGACACGGAGGCGTGCGGCACGCAGTTCGTCGCAGCGGCGCACGACGAACGGGATTTTTACGCACAGTATCGTGGCTTCCGCTACGCGACCGAGTGGCACATCCCTGAGTTCGTGCCCTTCGCAGAGATGCGCGGTCGGCGCGTGCTGGAGATCGGCTGCGGCAACGGCGCGGACGGCGTCATGTTCGCGCAACACGGGGCTGCTTACACCGGCGTCGATCTTACTGCCGCAGCCGTCGCCGCCACGCGCAAGCACTTCGCCGTCATGGGCCTCGCCGGCGATTTCCAACTCGCCAATGCAGAACGTTTAGCTTTCCCCGATGAGAGCTTCGATGTCGTCTACTCTTATGGCGTGCTGCATCACACGCCTGACCCAAGTCAGGCGCTCCGCGAAGTCTATCGCGTTTTAAGACCCGGCGGGCGTGCCTTCGTCATGCTCTATCACCGGCGCAGTTTCAACTACTACGTACGCATACTCGGCTACATGCGCGCACGCCTCCTGCTGCGCATGCTCACCCGCGCCGGCCGTTGGGCGACTGACCGGGCAACGGCTGAACAGAAAAGCCTCGCCGGTTTGCGCGGCAACGAGCGGCCCGAAGTCTGGACGTTGCATTACGAAAACTTTTTGCGCACGGGCTGGAGTTATTTGCGTGCGCGCAACTTCGTGCATCATTGCACCGACGGCCCCGAATGTCCTTTTGCCTACGTCTATGGCACACGCGAAGCGCGGCAATTATTCGCGCCCTTCAAAGAGGTGCGCTTCCGCGTCGCACATTTCCCGCTGCGCAAATATCCGTTCGCGCGCACATTGCCCTTCGCGGTCGAACGGTTTCTGGCCGCGCGCATGGGGTGGTATCTGCTGATTGAAGCGCGCAAATGATAGGCAGCAGTAACGAATGAAGTTTAAGATTATCAGTGAAGTTACGGACATTGAGACAATTGCCGCCGGCCGTCGCATCCGAGTGGTAAACTATCTACAACGCACTTATGGGAAAGGGCGCTGGCGCAAACTAAAGGGCATAGGACTTACGCAGTTGGACGAAGAATCAACACATTACGGGAAGTCGTGATTTCGCTAAGCCCTTTGTTTGCAACAGCGGCTTTTTCAACTGCGTAAGTCCTAGGGCATTGCCCATGTGCGGTTGCCGGACGGGACGATCGGGCTGGCAGAAATTCATTGGTACGAAGCGCACGGCATTGGGAAGTTCGAGCACAAAATCAAGCTACCTTATCTTGACTAGCTATGACGAAGAGAAAAAGCTCAGCGATGCAGTTTGCAGTCTGCAT
>JBBRYU010000207.1:0-7781 GCA_038237345.1 Pyrinomonadales bacterium | reverse complement strand
GGTAAACGTCAACCGAAAGCAGCAGCGGCTTGCGCTCCTGATTCGTGGCCAGCCAGCGCGCGATTTTCCCGGTCGAGGTCGTCTTGCCCGAGCCTTGCAGGCCCACGATCATGACGACGTTGGGAATCTGCCTGGTGAAAACCAACCGCGACGACGTGCCGCCTAAGAGCGCGACCAATTCGTCATAGACGATCTTGACGACCTGCTCCGACGGCTTCAACTCCTGCCAAACCTGCTGCCCTTCCGCCTTCTCTTTGACCGCCGTGATGAACTCTTTGGCGACCTTGTAATTCACGTCCGCCTCAAGCAGCGCGAGGCGGATTTCGCGCAACGCAGCGTCAACGTGCGCGGGCGTCAAAACGCCCTCACCGCGCAAATTCTTCAGCGTGCGCTTCAGTTTGTCGGACAGTGACTCGAACATGATCACTCAGATACGAACACGAGGGGTAGCCGAAAACTGAAATGATACCGGCGCATCGCAGGAGAGTCAAGGAAGGGGCTAGACCGATGGCGGGTCAGTTTGAATTTAATGTATTGGTTCTGATGGCAAGGCTGTTTATAGTTCGAGGATAGGCCAACGACCCCTTCGGCAACTCAAGTCGTGTATGCTATATCATCTGTCGATAAAACTATTTGACAAGGCGCGAACACTATAGTATTCAAAAGAAAGAAGAGATCGACTTTACCATTTATGGACTCTAACGGTAAGCATACAGTAATAGATATTTTCTCCGGCTGTGGCGGAATGTCTTGGGGGCTACACACGCAAGGCTTCAAGACAATCGCAGGTATAGATTTGGATGACACTGCACTCGCCACCTTCGCTTTGAATTTTCCGGAGGCCAGAGCTATTAAGGCGAATCTCGCTGAATACTCTCCAAAAGATTTAATGTCTGAACTGAGTCTCAAGACGGAAGAACTTGACTGTTTAATTGGCGGCCCTCCTTGCCAAGGCTTTTCCAAAAATGTGCCGGCCAGCCGCCGCTATCTAGCAGACCCTAAGAATCTTCTCGTGCAGCGTTTTATAGAGTTCGTTATTTCGCTTAAGCCTAAGACATTCATAATGGAGAATGTCGCAGAAGTAGTTAACGCCTACGATCAAGCATACACAAAAGAAATCTGCGAGAACCTAGCGCAGCATGGATATGAGGTTGATGTTAAGGTTTTGTTTGCGCCTGAATATGGAATCCCGCAACGACGGCGTAGAGCGTTCTATTTCGGCACTAGAAGTGGAAAGCAGCTTAGTTTCCCGACTCCTTCTCACATAAATGGAGGCAATACCCCTTCTTTATTTGCGCAACCTCTTGTGACTGTTTGGGATGCTATAAGTGATCTACCAACGTTACAACATGGAGAGGGCGTATCACCCGCAGACTACATTGCTCCTCCACAACATCCATATCAAGAGCAAATGAGACTGCGCGCTACAAAGCTTTATGATCATATAGCCAGAGGGTTGCGTTCCAAGCAAGTAGCGCGGCTCTCTGCTCTAAGGGCCGGTGAAGATGCGAGACACCTGCCTAAAGAGCTTGCTCCAAGGTCAGGCTATAGTGGCGCTTACGGACGCTTAAGCAAGTCGTCTATTGCGCCGACAATTACACGTTGGGTTTTTCATCCCGGCTCTGGCCGCTTCGGGCATCCACTGGATATTCGCGTAATAACCATTCGAGAGGCCGCAAGACTTCAATCTTTCAGTGATGATTTCATTTTCACAGGTACGTACATTCAAAAAAGTCACCAAGTAGGCAATGCCGTCCCGCCGTTGTTTCTTTCGTCTTTCGCGCCTGAAATCCGGAAACACTTGTTAGTAGGCGGCGAGACGAAAACATGAGCGTGGAACTTGAGCGTGTCAAACAGAAATTGTAGTCTTTGGCCTATGAAGGCACACCCGTTTGAGTTGCGTAAAAAAATCGCTGACGCCTACGATAAAGGCGTCGGCACAAAAAAAGATATAGCTAAACACTTCGGCGTTAGTCCCTACTTTGTTAGCAAACTATTAAAGCAAAGACGTGAAACAGGCTCTCTAGCGCCTAACCCATCGCATGGAGGCCCACCGCGCGTAGTAGATGAGGACAAGCTTGAACTTCTACGGACGGGAACAAAGCAATTGCCAAACGCTACGCTCAGAGAATTAAGTGATTATTTAGCCGAGCATAGTGGTGTGCGTGTCCATGTCTCAACCATTTGCCGTGCGTTGAAACGGCTAAATTCAGTGGTACCCACCTCTATTAGAAGGCGCAGTTAAACATCTCTTAGACGACAATACTAAGGGCGCTTCATCAAACCTCGCTCAATTTTGGCTATTATTCTTGCCGGATTCTTTAAGTCGTGTTCCCAAACACGCAGCCCGCTCCATCCTATCCGGCGCAACGCAGCACGTTGCCGCTGGTCACGCTTAATGTTTCTCTCAATCTTGGCCTCCCAATAGCTCTGATTACTGTTCGGTCTTCGTAAGTGTCGCGGGCAGCCATGCCAAAAACAACTATCTAAGAAAACAGCGACCTTATTCTTGATGAATGCAACATCAGGTGTGCCGGGCAAGCCTTCAGCATAACGCGCATAGTTAGTTAAGCCTCCCTGCGCCAAAATATCAACTAATTGCTGCTCTAGCCGCGTGTTCTTGCTACGAATGGAAGACATAACGCGCGAGCGCGTTTCCTTATCTACTCTATCCATATAATCTTACCTTCGCTAAGGTTTGCAGACTATAGTCTGTAGATTGTTTATAACCCACCCTCTTATGCTCCATGCGCGGCAAATCAATTATGCCACAAGAGCAAAACATTGAAGAGGCGTTCGGTGCGGTTGTGCGGAGACGTCGGCAGCAGTTGGGATTATCTCAGGAAAAGTTAGCGGAACTTTCAACTCTCCACCGCACTTACATTAGCCAAATCGAACGCGGCTTGAAGTCTCCATCGCTTAAAGCAATGGCAGCCATAGCTAAAGCTCTCACTGTGAAGCTTTCTGTGTTGCTCCGCGAAATGGAGTCTGACACTGACATTGGCTAATCAATTAACGAAGGACGAGACACGTCGGTTAGAACACGCTATTGTCGCTGCGTGGGCTGTCCCCTTCCTTGACGATATGGGGGATTTCGCGTGGGAGGCAATCTTTCATTATGTCAAAGGATTGCCTGTGCCCGACCCTCTTCAAGGCGGCCAATCAAAACTGCTCTTCGATGCTGTTGACGCTAGAAACGCAAGGGGATGGTCGTTAAAAGCTCTGCAATTGAATCGTAAGAGACTTCCTGAGGCCGGACACCGATTCGAGTTCGTTATTCAACGCGCCAGCATACTCAAGAAGACAAAGGGTAAGAACAGTCGCAGCGCACGGGTGACACTCTCAGTTGGAGCAGATGATGCTCCACCCGACATAATTCAACAGGAAATTTCTCTTGAAAGTCCAGAGGAAGATATTGGTGCGGCGCTTGTGAAATTTTGGAATGATAAGGTTAGAAGTGATATGACAATACAGGGAGTGCGCTCTGGCCGGCTATCAATGCTACTTAAAAGCCGCGATAGGCGGGAATATGTTTACATTGAAGGACCAATACCGATTTTTAGAGCTGGAGATTTGGCATGGTCATGGACAGGCGCGAATCGCGCAGGTTTTCAAGCAAGAAATGTTAGGACAAGTGAGGTGGTTTTGAAATGGTATCATGGTCAAACTCAACTATTCCAAACCATGACCATCCCCCAAAATGCGACGCGGATAAAGATTGAACCCGCGCGCTTGAACGCTAACCGCTTCGTTAAAGAAATGCTCAGATTACTTTCGCCGCCAATAACAAAAGCGCGCCAACCCTAACAACTAACCCCGTTGCTAGACCGGCAAGCTACGTGTCTCTTGAAATAGCAATACCTACGCGCTTAACCGTGCGCGAGAATGTGCGCCCAAGCCGTCTTCCGGCAAAATTTTAGTAAGCGAAGGATTGATAGCTCTCCGGCGCGGCGGTGTCGGTCGCTTCGACGATAGGATTGAACCGGAGCAGGAGACGTGCGCGCTCGGAGAGGGAGTCGTAAGTTGCGCGCGGGATGCGGATCGAGACTTCGGGGCGGGAGAGCCAGCGCCGGCTGTAGCCGATGACGACCATCGGGCGGGGCGTCGCAGTTTGATTAGGCGTGCCGCGATGCAAGCCGCGCACGTCGCGGATCAGCACGTCACCGAGCCGCATGAGCAGCGGCTCAAGCTTGCGTTCACCCGCTTCGATCAGTCGCAAGGCTTCTGCTTTCGGCAGCATGTGCGTGCCGCGCGCCACCTCTAACGGCCCGTTCTCCGCCGTGATCTCGACGAGCGGAAAATTCACGGCGAGTTGGAACGGCGGCGTCTCTTGGCCGGTTTCCGGAAATAATGGCGGCGTATCGCGATGTACGTCTTGATAGTCCGAGCCGACGAGCGGTGTGTCGGTGGCGAGTTGGCACATGATTGCGTCTGCGCCGACGAGGCGCGCGACCAAGGACAGTACGTCTTCGTCTTCGTAGATACGCGGGTCGGCGAACGGCGGGGCGAAGGGCAGCGTCACGTAATAGCGCGCCGGGCCGCGATTCTGCAAATGCCCTTCGCGCGCGATGTGCGCGGCGAGTAGCGGCGTGAAAGCCGCGCGCCATGCTGCGAGGATGGCCGCCGGAAAATGTTCCGGCAACACGCAAAAGCCGTCGTCCAACACTTGCTGCGCAAACGCTGCGCGTTGCTCTTCGTTGTAACGCCTCCCCGGCATAATTCCCGCTTCACCTCTTACGCTGACTCAGGCGGTTCTGCACGACGACGACCGCGAGCAGGATCAAGCCACGCAGCACCTGTTGCCACCACGGCGTGATGCTGCCTTCCAGATTGAAGATGTTGAAGATCACGCCGAGCAGCAGCACACCCACTAGCGTGAACAACGCGCTGCCCTGCCCGCCCGTCAAGAGCGTGCCCCCGACCACAACCGCCGCAATCGCATCCAACTCCCAGCCTTGCCCCGCCACCGGCTGCCCCGCGCCCAGACGCGACGCGAGGATCACGCCCGCCAACCCCGCCAGCGCGCCGCTCAGCGCATAGACGCCCATCGTCACGCGCCCCACGTTCAAGCCCATCAACCGCGCCGCCTCTTCGTTATCGCCAATGGAGAAAACGTGCCGCCCGAAGCGCGTGTGATTCAGCACCAACCAGCCGAGCGCGTATGCGACGACGAGAAGGATGACGGGAATGGGGAGCGAGAACGCCGCCACGTCAAGCGTGCCCCGCCCAAGCCCGGTAAATCCTGGCGCGCTTTTGTCCACGCGCACCGTCTGTTCGCCTGTATAGACGAGCGCCAGTCCGCGCGCCGCGATCATCATGGCCAGCGTCACGATGAACGGCTGTATGCGCGCCCGCGCGATCACAACACCATTGACGAGACCAAGCAGCGCGGCCAGCGCAACGCCCGCCGTGAGCGCCACGACGAGACCGCGCCCGGCGAGGTGTGCGGCGACAACGCCCGCGACCGCGAGGATCGAGCCGACCGAGAGGTCTATGCCGCCCGTCAGGATCACAAACGTCATGCCGAGCGCGACGAGACCGAGCATGCTGTTCTGGCGCAGCACGTTCGTCAGGTTGCCCTCCGTCAGGAACTGCGGATAGCGATACGCCGCGAACCCGCAGACGAGCGCGAGTGCCAACAGCACGCCCTGCTTTTGCAGGAACGAAGCCACGCGCGCCCGCGCCGCATGGCCGCGCACCGAACCTGCCTCATCAACCGTAGGATTGCCGACCTGAGCCATAAGCTATCACCTCGCAACGCGCTGCGCTGCATCCTTCAACGGCTTGACGCGCAGCCAGTCGAAACGCGCGCCCGCGCCCGCCGGCCCGGCGGCGGTAAGCGAGACGTGCGCGGCTTCGATGTGGCCGGCGTTGACGGGCGTGCCCGCTTCCGTCCAATCGCGCCCGTTCGCGCTGAAGGCGAAACGGTAAGTCTCGCCGCCCGCGACCGTCATGCGCAGATAGAGCACGGCCGGATTAGAAGCCGTCGCCGTCGCGAGCGTCTTCGTCTCTTTGCCTTCGCGTCGCCAGACGTAAACCTTGCCGTCGCCCCCCGCCGCTATGCCGATTGCCGCGTCGCGCCAACTGTAGGCCGCAAGACCTGCGCGCGACGTGCGCGCCAGACTATGGGCGTCAAGCAACGTCGTCGCCGCGTAGTCGCCTGACGGCGCGCGCACACCCACGACCGCGCCCGTCCATTCATCCTCAACTGCGCCCTGTTTCTCCGGCGCAAGCAACAAGAAGCCGCCGCGCGTCGTGTCCACGCGCGCACTCTGCTCGCTCCGCATCGGCCATTGAAACGCGGCATCGAGTTGTGCGTTGTTGAAGCCGGCGAAGAACTCGTCGTCATCCGTGCGCTCGCCCGCGCCTACGGGCGCGGACGCAGCATTCGCCGGCCCCTTGCCGCGATTGATGGCGGGCCAGCCTTTGTCCGTCCATTCGATCCGGTCAAGCACCGCTTCGCGCCCGACGTTGAAGGCATCGGCGCGTTGCCGGTAAGAGTGATAGAGCAAGTAGTAATTATCATCCGGCGTCGTCACGACATCGCCGTGTCCGGGACACTGCCACGCGGCGTTCGCGCCGAGGATCGGATTGTCAATGTACTTCTCCCACGGCCCCAGCAGCTTGCGCGCACGCGCGACGCCGAGCGCGTAATTACAGCCGCGCCCGCAGCAGGCGTTCCCCGAATAGAAGAGATAGAAATATTCGCCGTGCCGCAGGATGTAAGCGCCTTCGACGACGTTTCGCTCCCACGGCGCGTCGTTGCGGATCAACTCCTTGCGCTTGCCCGTCAACTTCAAACCGTCTTCGGTGAGCGGCTGCGCCCAAAGCGGCGTCGGCTGATTGCGGTCGTTGCCGTCCTCTTTCCAGATCAGATAGCGCTGCCCTTTTTCGTCGCGCAGGCTGAACGCATCAATCGAGCCGATGTCCTGACAGACAAGCGGGCCATGATCCGTGTACGGCCCGACCGGCTGCGCGGCTGTAGCGACGGCGACGCAAAGCGTGCCCTTCTTGTTGGGGCCGTCGTCGCGCCGCGCCGTGTAGTAGAGATAGAAGCTGCCGCGATCTTCGATCAGTTCAGGAGCCCAGAAATCGCCTTTCGTCCACGCCGGCTGTGCTTGAAACGCCGCGCCGACCGCGCGCCAGTTGACGAGATCAATGGAATGCAAAATGGTGAAATGCGGGGCCCAGCCGCCGGTCGTCACCAGCGCCCAGTAGTCCGCGCCGACGCGCAGCACGGTCGGGTCGGGATAGTCGCCCGCGATGACCGGATTGTGATAGACGGCCTGCGCGGAGAGCGATAACACGCCGCACTGTATGAGCAGCACAAGCGTCAACGTGCGCCACATGCGCGTGCCGACACGCGCGCCGAGAGGTTGAGGCATTCCCGCTTTGTCCTTTGCGCCGAACATTTCCGTTCACGCCATTTTGGGCCGTTGAATGTAGACGGCAACGACGATGATCGCGGCCTTGATCACGAGCGCCCACGAGAAGCTGACGCCGTTCATGTTGAAGCTCGTCGTGATCATCTGCATGATGAGCGCGCCGATGAGCGTGCCGATCACGGTGGCGCGCCCGCCCGTCAACGGCGTGCCGCCGACGACGACCGCCGCGATGGCGTCCAGTTCGATATTCAAGCCGACCTTCTGCGCGTCGCTCGCACTCAACCGCGCCGTCTCGATGAGACCGGCGAGACCCGCGAGCAGCCCGCTCAGCGCATAGACCGCGATCTTCGTCCGCTGCACGCGCACGCCCGCGAGCCGCGCCGCCGCTTCGTTGCC
>JBBRYU010000206.1:0-7792 GCA_038237345.1 Pyrinomonadales bacterium | reverse complement strand
GGCCAACTGTACCGCTAATGCGCTCGCCAACTTCAATCGCGGGCGCGACTCGTTCGCCGGTTACAACATCATGAACATCGCGATCAGCATCCCGCGCGTCTTGTTCAATGCCGCAGCGGGCGGCACGGTCAACGAGATCGGTTTTAACGGCGTGCTGCAACGGCGCAGCCCGCAGCTATTCCTCAGTTCGCCCGATCAAGTTAAGCCCGGCGCAAACTACCCGGCCGTCGGCTTCGGCCGTTGGGTGACGCTTGATCGCAACGGCAACCCGGCAGTCAACGCCGTGCTGATCCCGTTCGGGCGCAAGGACGAGTTCAACGCCGCCACAGGGGTGGACGACGCTGCCGGCCGCTTCGCCGGCGACATCGTCGCCTCGCTCACGGCCCTCGGCACGAACACGGCCAACATCAACATTCTGGCCGGCGTCGCCGTTACGCGCGGCGACATGCTGCGTCTGAATCTGAACACGGCCAACAGCACGCTCGGCATGAACGAGGAAATTTACTCGACGGCCAATTACGCGGGCTTCCCCAACGGTCGCCGTCCCGGCGACGACGTGGTGGACACGCTGCTCTTCTTCATCGCCAACCAACCGGCGGGCGGGATCACCGATAACGCCAACGTGAACGAACTGCCGATCCCGAATTCGTTCCCGTTCTTCCCGCCGCCGCATCAGCCGCGCCCGAACAGCGCCGGAGCTGAGGATCAGACGCGCAACTAGGCGGGCCCGTGAAAGCCCAGTGCGATGGCGATTTATTGTGAAGAGGAGCGCAGTCCATGAGACAGACGACAAGACGCATTAAGCACTTGTTCGGGCTGATGCTGGCGTTGGCGGTGTGCGCGGGCGGACTTATACCCGTCAGCCGATCGCAACAGAGAGCGAAGGCGGCACCCGCTGCCGTCCGCGCGCAGCCCCAGCAAAGTTCGAGTAAAACCAAACAACCGGCCGAGCCGGCCGTTTCAGTTCAAGCCGCGCAGGCGGGCGACGACTTCCACGTCCGTACGCTCGCGCCTGAACCGCCGGGCAAGATCGCATTTGCCAGCGACCGGGCCGGCAACTTCGACATTTACGTGATGAACCCGGATGGTGGCGGCCTCGTCCGGCTGACCAACGACCCGGCTGAAGATGTGCAACCGACTTGGTCGCCCGACGGCACCAAGCTGGCCTTCGTCAGCAACCGCGATGGCAACAAGGAGATTTACGTTGTCAACGCCGATGGTGGCGGGCTGACGCGCCTGACTAATAACACAGTCGAGGACACCGCGCCGGCTTGGTCGCCTTCGTTGACCACACAGAAGCTCGCCTTCGTCAGTCATCGCGACGGCAATGACGAAGTCTATCTGATGAACACGGACGGCACGAACCAGACCAATCTCACGCAGAACTTGGGCGACGACGACGATCCGGCGTGGGCCCCATCGGGCACGTTGCTCGCCTTCGCCAGCAACCGCGATGGCGACAAGTTTGAGCTATATCGCATCGGTTCAGACGGCAACGGGCTAGTCCGCCTGACCACCAACTCGTTCAACGACGTAGCCCCGACGTGGCCGGCCGGCCGCATCAGTTTCCAGACAGATCGCGATGGCAACGACGAAATCTACACGATCAACGCAGGTGACGGCTCAAACCCGATCCGCCTGACCACCAACACCGTGTTCGATCTCGATCCGGCCCGCTCGCCCGACGGTGCGCGCGTGGTCTTCGTCAGCAACCGCGATGCCGCCGACAACTTGGAGCTTTACGCTGCCAATGCCGACGGGAGCAACGTCGTGCGTTTGACCAACAGCCCGGCGAGCGACATAGACCCGGCCATCCAAGCGTCGCCTTCAGCCGCGACACTCGGCACAGTTCAACTCAGCGCCAGCACCTTCTCTGTGACGGAAGGGCAGCGCACGCTCGACATCACAGTGACGCGGACAGGCGGCACGGGCGCAGCTTCGGTTGATATTTCGACCGTGCCCGGCTCAGCCTCCGACCGCAACGACTTTACAGCCATTACCCGCACACTGCGGTTTGGCGCGGGCGAGACGAGCAAGACGGTGCGCCTCTCCATCATTGATGATCTCTTCGTTGAAAGCGATGAGACGCTGACCGTGACCTTAAGCGGCGCAGTCAACACCACCATCGGCACTCCGGCTTCGGCGGTCGTGACCATCGTTGACAACGACAGCGCAATCGCAGCCCTAACCGCCACGCTGTTCGGCGTGACGACGGGTAACAATCTCGTGCGCTTCAGCAGCGCCACGCCGGGCACGATTGATGCCACCGTGGCCATCACCGGACTTCAATCCGGCGAGACGATCTTGGGCATGGACGCGCGCCCGGCCACGCGCCAGCTTTACCTGCTCGGCAGCACCGGCCGCATCTACATCGTCAACCCGGTGACGGGCACGACACGACAAGTGGCGACGGTCTCCGTTGCGCTCAATGGCACGGCCTTCGGCGTGGATTTCAATCCCGTGCCCGACCGGCTGCGCATCGTCTCGGATGCCGACCAGAACCTGCGCGTTAACGTCGCCGACGGCGGCGCGACGGTGGACAGCACGCTCGCTTACGCGGCGGGCGACACCAACGTCGGGCAGAACCCGAATGTTGTCGGCGCGGCCTACACCAACAACTTCGCGGGCACAACAACGACCACGCTCTATGTGATCGACTCGACCCGCGACATACTGGCTACGCAGAATCCGCCGAACAACGGGACGCTCAATACCATCGGCCCACTCGGCGTGGACACTTCGGACGTGGTCGGGTTCGACATCACCAATCCCGGCGGCGCGGCCCTCGCCGTGCTGACGACGGCGCTCTCGCCGAACGGGCCCGTCGCCTCGCGCCTTTACTCGATCAACCTAACGACCGGCGCGGCCACGCTGCTCGGCGACGTGGGCGGCGGCTCGCCGCTCCGCGCCCTGACAGCGGCGAACCCGCCGGCCAACCCGATTGACGACACACCCTTCTTCGTCCGCCAGCAGTATCTCGACTTCTTGAATCGTGAGCCTGACGCAGCGGGTTTCGACTCTTGGGTCACGCTGCTCGATAACTGCTCGGATCGGATCAACAATCCGCTCTGCGACCGCGTGACGGTCTCCGCGGCGTTCTTCCGTTCGCAGGAGTTCCAACAACGGGGGGCATTCATCATTCGCGCGTACCTCGCGGCGTTCGGTCGGCTGCCGACTTATCGAGAATTTAGTCGCGACCTCTCATCGTTAGGCGGCGTGAGCGATGACGAAGCGTTGGCCAATCGGGCACGCTTCCCCGACGACTTCATCCAACGGCCCGAGTTCGGCGCGGTCTTCGACTCGCTCTCGAACGCGGCCTTCGTGGATCGGCTGCTCGCGAACGCGGGCGTCACGCTCCCAACCCGTGATCAACTCGTCGCCGATCTGAATGCGGGTGTCAAGACGCGGGCGCAAGTCCTCCGCGAGATACTTGACAGCAACGTGCTTATCACGGCGACGACCAATCGCGCGTTCGTTTTGACGGAATACTTCGGCTACCTGCGCCGCGATCCCGATCCGGCGGGCTTCCAGGGATGGCTGAATTATTTGAATGCCAACCCGACCGACTTCCGCACGATGGTGCGCGGCTTCGTCGATTCCATCGAGTACCGTGCCCGCTTTGGCCCGCCCTAAGGAACGGGCCTTAACCATGAAGGGCACGAAGATTATTAAACGATCATCGTGCCCTTCGTGGGGTGGTAATTTAATTTATGTTGACAAGTGGAGATGTGATGGTATATTTCCAGCATCAGAAACATTCCTTGCGTACTTAGATGTACGCACATGGAAACCGCTCCTTACAAGCTCAGCTCATCCGGCTTATGTTCAACCAAGCGAGTGTGCTCTGACGATTCCGGGCAGCACAGGCTGATGACTTGACAGTTTACTCGCGACGAGCAAGAGCAGGTTTAGTAACTCGCGTTCTTAGGCGGCCCTACGGGCTTTTCAGAAGCGCACTCTTGTCAATGCTTAAAAGTTTTCATGTACTTTGATTGATAACAAAGAGCAGGTGAACCAGTGTGCATGCCATCAGGCGATCAACGCTGAACAGTCTAAATCCGGGCTGTTACTGAAGGACAAGAAGAAGGAGAAGAGATCATGATTCTCGGAAGCAGTAAGAGTATAGCGCTTGTCGCTCTCGTTGTGACTACGGCTCTCGCCCTGTTGCTGACGCCCATGCCACCGCTCAACGCCGCCGACCATGGCGACTCGCCGACGCCAAACCATGATCAGGGTGTAGACATTGGCGACGTATATTTCTTTCTCGATCCAACGAACAACAACAACGTGATCATCGCTGGCGATGCGCATGGTTTTATCGTGCCGGCGGAGAACGCGAATTTAGGTTTCTTCGACAATAACGTCCGCTTCCACTTCCAGATCGAGAACACGGGCGATGCTCGCGGCGACCAGTTTATTGACGTGACCTTCTCGAAGCAGACCAGCCGTGCCACGCCACAGACGGCGACCATCGCGCTTTCGACCGGCCAAACCTTTACCGCGCCTACAACCATTTCCACTGCGTCGCCCAGTCAAACCGATCCGACGGGCCCCGTCCCCCCGGTGCCGCAGACGGTGACAACCAACGCCGCCACCGGCATCTCCTTCTTCGCCGGGCTGGTTGACGATCCGTTCTTCTTCGATATCCCCGCCGAGCTTTGTTACCGAAATTCGCGCATTGCCGGCACGACGCCGCCCAGAGGGACTCCCAGTAGCCCTGATCCCACATCCATCAATCCCAACTGCTTCAACCGCAAGCGCGATAGCTTCGCGGGTTACAATATTTTGATGGTGGCGCTCAGCGTGCCCAAAGCATTGCTGAATCCCCCGCCAAGCGGCATCCTGGGAATGAACCTCTACATACAGCGCCGCTTACCCACCGCGTTTGCTAAAGACGGCACCATCACCGGCTTCGGCAGATTTGTGACGCTTGATCGCATGGGCATTCCCGCCGTCAATACGGTGTTCATCCGGCCCTTGATGCTTAAAGATGCATACAACCGCGCCAACACGGTTGATGATGCGAATGGTAAGTTCGCCGGTGAAATCGTCGCCGCGCTTCAGGGTCTACAAACTGCCACGGCACAGATCAACATCCTCGCGCAGGTCGCCGTGTTGAATGGTGACATCTTGCGGCTCAATCTCAATACGGCCAATACCGGCAATGGCGGCGGTGACAATCCCGCGGCAGCTTTCCCGAATGGACGTCGTCCGGTTGACGACACGCTTGATACCATCGTGACCCTCATCAACAGCGGTCAGCCGGTGACTCCCAGCGGAAAAGTTGACGGGGTAGACGCCAACGACGTGCCGTTCCAAAACACTTTCCCGTTCTTTGCTCCGGCAACCCAACCATTCGGAATCAGCGCCGGGACAGATGACCGGACGCGTAATTAATTATGCGCTGCCCGTATCAGGCAGACATCCGGCGGGGAACTGGCTAAAGTTCTCTGAGTGCATTCTCGTTCTTAGCGCCGTCACAGCAAACGCGAGGTGAAGCGTGCTGATACGCGCAATTAACTTTGCGGCGTAACGGGTACATGGGACTCGTCCAAGGAGCAATGTCATGACACACTCGAACCCAAGCGGCAGACAACGGGTCGGCATGCTGTTGACGCTCGCCCTGTTGTTGAGCGGGGTTACCCTATCAAGTTATCCTTTACGCGCCTTGGCGCGAGCGATCACACGTGCGGTTAGCGGGCGCACCAATGTCTCGCGCGCTGCACAGAGCATGCCCGCTGCTGTGCGCGCCACGCAGACCTCGCGTTCCCCGCAGGCCCAGCAAATCGCTCCCGACAATCACGCGCCGGAACCGCCGGGTAAGATCGCGTTCGCAAGTGATCGAAATGATAACTTCGAGATCTATGTGATCAACGGAGATGGCAGCGGCTTGACCCGGCTCACTGACAACCCGGCCACTGATGTGAGTCCTTCATGGTCGCCCGATGGGAAAAAGATTGCGTTCGTGAGCAGTCGAGACGGCAACCCGGAAATTTACGTCATGAACGCCGACGGCAGTAATCAAACGCGGCTCACGAATAACCCCGCGGACGATCTGCGCCCGGCCTTCTCGCCCAATAGCGCAACGATCGCTTTCGTGAGCAATCGTACCGGCAACGATGAAATTTTCGTCATGAATGCTGATGGCAGCGGGCAGACCAACATCACCAACAGCCCGGAAGCCGATTACAGCCCGACGTGGCGGCCCGACGGGGCCAAACTCGCTTTCACGAGCGAGCGCGACGGCAATGCCGAGATTTACATTATGGATGCCAATGGCGGCAGCCAGATAAATCTCACCAACAACGCGGCGGACGATCTCAATCCTTCATGGTCACCCGGCAAGATCACATTCCAGAGCGACCGCGATGCCAGCGGCAACGGTAACTTCGAGATTTATGCAATGAGCGGCGCGGACGGCAGTAACCAGACGCGCCTGACCAATAATGTGGCGTTTGATACAGACCCGGCGCGCTCGTCCGATGGCGCGAAGATCGCTTTCATCAGCACGCGCGACAACAATTTCGAGCTTTACCTGATGAATGCCGACGGGAGCAATCAGATGCGTCTGACCAATGACGCAGCAAGTGACCTCGAGCCGTCGGTGCTACGCACACTCTCTACGGCTCCGGCGTTGAGCAACTTGCAGTTCACTGTTGATACGATCACTGTGTCGGAAGGCGCGGGCAAGGTGACGCTCACGGTCACGCGCACGGGCGACACGACGGGGACTGCCATCGTTGACTTGGCTACAGTCAACGGCACGGCATCCGACCGCACCGACTTTACGTCCGCCTTCGCCACACTCAGGTTCGTGCCCGGCGAGACGATGAAGACGGTCAACATCTTCATCACGAATGATGCTTTCTTTGAGGAGGATGAGACGTTCACCGTCACGCTCAGCAACCCGACGGGCGCAGGCTTCAACGGCCCGACGACCGTCACCGTCACTATCGTAGACAACGACGTGAACGTGCCGCAAGCGCCCCGCGTGCGCACGGCTGCGGGGAACATTCCGGCGGAGATTCAAGCGACCGTTGATCAGTTCCGCGCCGATCTCGGCGGCGCGAACAACGGTGTCGGCGGCACGTTCGGTGCGGGGCGGCGTGAGATCAACTGGGACGGCGTGCCCGATCAGTTCGCCACGCCCAACGATCTGCCGGCCAATTTCTTCAACAGCAACTCGCCGCGCGGCGCGATCTTCTCGCTCACGGGCGGCACGACGCCCCGCTTGCAGGTCAGCGCCCGGAGCAGCTCCGGCGTGCCGCCGAACTTCGGCAACATCAACCCCAGCTACCTGAACACGTTCACACCATTCAGCCCAGAACGGCTGTTCACGACCGTGGGCAGCACGGGCAACGTCATAGACGTGCGCTTCTTCGTCCCCGGCACGAATACGCCGGCGGTGGTCAACGGCTTCGGTGCGGTTTTCTCCGATGTGGACTTGGCGAACACGACGAGGATTCAATACTTCGACGCGAGCGGCACTTTGCTCTTCGAGCAGAGCGCGCCGCGTGGCGTCTTAGGTAATCAGACTGATTCGTTCGTCGGGGTCTCGTTCGGGCGCGCCGTCGTGGCGCGTGTGCGCCTCATCAATGGCAACTCGGCGCTCGGGCCGAACGAGAGCGGCAGCGTGGATGTGGTCGTCATGGATGATTTCATCTACGGTGAACCGCAGACCGTGCCGGCCTCAACCAACCCGATTGACGAGTCGGCGTTCTTCGTGCGGCAACACTACATCGATTTTCTCAACCGCGAACCTGATCCGGACGGCTTCAACGCCTTCGTGGCG
>JBBRYU010000205.1:0-7812 GCA_038237345.1 Pyrinomonadales bacterium | reverse complement strand
TTGCAAGAACGAGTCGCGGAAAAGAACGATTTGACACGCGCTGAATTAGTTGCACACTTAAAGGAGAACGAACACGTCACGGTTCATCGCGCGACCATCTGTCGCGCCTTGCAACGCTTGGCTCTGCCGCGCAAAAAAGAGTCTGGCGGCGGCGGAACGCAACCAGGAGTCGCGGCGACTATTTCGTCAACAGGTGTCGGAGTTGGCACGCGAGCGCCTGGTCTTCATTAGACATCTTTCCTAAATAAGTGTTTATTCTGTTAACATTAGCAGAATGAATCTGTTTGAAAAATATAAGATAAAAAAACCTGCGGAATTTACTCGACTCGTTGGCGTCAATTACGGCACATTTGAAATCATCCTGGAAAAACTTGAAGCCGAAATTGTGCGCTACAAACAGGCCAAACCGATGCGTCAGCGCGGGCTAAAAAGTTCTTTGACAATTGCCGACCAATTGCTTTTGACGTTGATTTATCTGCGTCAATATCACACTTTTTTGCAGCTTGGAGAAATGTTTTCGATCTCTGAAAGCTATGCCCAGAAACGTTACACTTTCATTAGCCAAAGATTGATGAAAGCCCTTGATTTGCCAAACGATAAACTATTGACAACCGATCAGATAAAGATTGTGATTGATGTGACCGAGCAGGAAATCGAACGTCCCCGAAAACAACAAAAGTCGTATTACTCAGGAAAAAAAAGCGGCACACGAGCAAAACCTTGTTGATTGTCTGCTTTGTGACCGGCTTGATTATCGCGGTGAGAAGCGCACGCGGCACGACCCACGACTTCAAAATCCTGAAAAAGAGCCGGTTAAAAATTAGCCCGACGGCTCAGATCAAGGTTGACAAAGGCTTTCAAGGAATCAAAGAGCTGTATCCGAACTCGGAAATTCCGCATAAAGCCTCGAAGCATCATCCGCTCTCAAAAGAGCAAAAGCAGTTTAATCGGCAACTGGCACAAGAACGCATTATCGTGGAACATCGAAATCGGGAATGCAAGATCTTCCGAATCTGCAAAGAACAATATCGTGGCAAGCATAAAAACTATGAGAAGACTTGGAAACTGGTTTCAGCCATTGTCAATCTGAAGTGTTCCACTCGTCATCTCAGGTTTGCTTCCCCTTAATCTATTTTGGAAAGATGTCTATTACAGGAACGCGCTTACTCAACGGAACAACTGCGCACGCCGCTCGGCAAGGCAAACTTTTTAGCGCGTGCTGCTATTTATTACAATGACCCGCAGCGCATCAATACGGAGCTTGGTCGTATGTTAGCTGTGACGGCTAAAGATGTGCAGCGAGTCGCCCGGAAATACCTGGTAAAAACGAATCGGGCTGTCGTAATCATACAACCTGAAACCTCAAAGTAAGCCGGGGACAACGCGGGCCCTAAAGCAATCACTAGCATCCATATAAACACCGGGCATCATTCGTACCGGAGCGCGATCAACGGATCAACTTTCGTGGCCCGCTGCGCCGGGATGAGGCTGGCGGCGAGCGCCACCAAGCTGAGGAGGAGCGCGACGCCCACGAAGACACGCTGGGTCATTAGCGCTCACCTCAAAGAGCAATCCGCGCATCGTGCGCGTCAGGGCGAGCTTTATGTATGTAGCAAAGTACTTGACCATGCAAAGATATGTTGCGCCCGAGCGCGCCGCTCGAACTCATCTCCAGACGGGTATCCTCATGTAGCTGTCGTTCCGCCACTCGACCCGAAGGGGAGACTTGGCATCCGTGATGTCCTCGTCGCTCACGTCCTTGCCCGTACCGTAGTTGAGCTGCGCGAAGGGGTTCTTGTTGACGGACAGCGTGACGAGCAGGCGGCTCCCCTTGCCGATTCTGCGGCTCACCATGCGCGTCTTGTCGAACGGGATGGACTCCACTGCGCCCGGCGTGAACAGCCTGCGCACGCTCATGTCGCGCGCGTAGCTGGCGCGCCCGATGAAGTAGGAGAGGTGGAAGAGATCGCCGTTCGGCAGAAGCTCGTAAAGTGCGACGCAGTAGTCCATGTCCCGCTTGTTGAGGCGCGCCCTGATCTCGCCGGAGAACGTGCCGGAGATTTCGACGGGCGCTGCGAAGGGCTCGCTGACGAAGGTCGCGCCATCGGTCGAGAGATCCGCGTTCTGTAGGACGATGGGCGCGGGGTAGTAGTTGAGGTTGGTCGAGGTCTTCCTGTCGGCGAAGTCAACGGTCTGCGAGGTGAAGCCGGGCCGCGCGGGCTTCTCGCGCGAGAGGTGGTAGCGGTCGCTCGCCTTCGCGTCGGCCAACTTCGCGTCGGTCAGGTAGAGTGTCAGCGTCTCGTTGCTCGCGGCTTCGAGCGTGGGCACGTGCTTCCAGACGTTAGCGCCCATCACCTCGTAGTTGATCTTGTCCTTGAGCAGTTCCGGCTTCTTGCTCCCGCGCATCACGTAGTCGAGCCAGCGGAAGGTGATCTCATACGTGTCGAACTGCGCGACTTGGTCGATAGCGTAACCGTTCAGGACCGGCGGCTTGCGCGGCGACTGTGAGCCGAAGTGATCGTAGGGGCCGATGATCAGGTAGTGGTTCGCGGCGCGGTCGTACCTGTAGTGCTCCTTAAGATAGTGGATGGCTGACTGCTGGCCGTCGTCGTAGTAGCCGGTGATGGTCAGGACGGGGATTTTGATCTTCGCGAAGTCCTTTTTGTAGGGCACCATGTCCTGCCAGTACTTGTCGTAGCTCGGGTGTCGCAGAGAGCGCTGGAGCCACGCGTTCGGCGTGCCATCAACGCTGTCAACCTGCCGGTAAGGCTTCCCGCTCAGATACCAGTTATTGTTCAGATCGTTCCAGCGCTTGCTGTCGGCATAGACCTTGTTGTCGAGGTACTTGTTGTCCGTGACGTAGAAGGCCCAGGCATAGTTGACGAGCAGGAAAATGTTGTTCTCCATCGGGAGCCCGTCGCCGGGGTTGTTGGCGGCGTAGGGCACGATGGTCTTGAGCGCCGGGTGCAAGTGCTTCGCCGCAGCCCAGCAGGTGAAGCCGCCGTAGCTCCCGCCGTACATGCCTACGCGCCGGTCGCTCCAGGGCTGCTTGGTGATCCAGTCGATGACGGCGTTAGCGTCCCGGCCGTCGTACTCGTAAGGGACGATCTCGTCGGGGCTCGCCGCCTTGCCGCGCGTGAAGGCGGCGACGCCGACGTAGCCGTTCGCGGCGGCGAACCTCGGCGCGGGGAAGTTGCGCGCGGTGTCGGCGTAGATCGTGAAGTTGAGCGCTGCGGGCTGAGGCGTGTTGACGCCGCGCTTGCGGACGACAATGGCGGAGACGGTCGCGCCGTCCTTCGTCTTGATGAGGACGTTGTCTTGGATGACGTAGCGCCTGTCGTCGTCCTCCTGTGTGAGCGACTGTGCGAGCGGCGCGATGCTCTGATAGACCTGATACAGCTGGTATCTTCTGACGAGCCCGAGCGCGGTCGGAAGATCGATTTTGTCTTTGTCCTTCAGCCCTTCCAGCGCCGCGCGCAGTTCGTCCCGCGCCTGAGCCGGATTGAAGCTGAAGGGCCCGGAGGCGCCGTAAGCCTCCTTGTCGCTCATCTTGTCGTATGCCGCGCGGAAGGCCTCACGGAAGGCGTCGTCAAAAACGATGCGTCTTTCAGCCTGCCTCAGCTTCGCATCCGAGAATATCTCGTACTGCGCGTATGTGATGTTCGCGTAAACGGGATCGGACTCTTTGCGCAGGGCGCGCAGCGACCCGATGCTGGCTTTCGCATCCGCGTAGTTGCCCGCGACGATTTGCAGCCTGAAGAGGTTGTCGAGGTACGCACCGCGATCATCGTCGTGGTACGCGGCGGTGACGGCCCGCGCCAGCGCAGGCATTGCTTTAGCCAGCTCCGCCGGGTCTGCTGTCGCGGCCTGTTTGAAGTCCAGCTGTTGCGCTGGCGCGTAGATGGACGCGATCAGCGGTAAGAAGATTAGGCCGAGGAGCTTTCTCAACCTGGTCTCTCTTAGCACGACCAGTGATGCCGCCGCGCTTCGTGCTACCGCCTGACCCGCCAAGCAAAAATCGATGAGTTGAACTGGTAGAGCGCACGGTAAAATTTTGCGCATGCTTCACACTTCCCCTTACTTAGAGAGACATTATTCCCGTCCGACTTCGTTGTTGCTCCCTTTCCGTTAAGCTCCTCGCTGTAAGGGCCCGCCAAGGCGCGCAACGATGTCGGCCGAAAGAGGCGCGCGGCTACTCGGCCCTTAGCGTGATCGAAGGATCGATGCGCGACGCTCGCCAAGCGGGCACCCAGCAGGCGACCGCCGAGACGACCGCCAGCAGAACGACGACGCCGAGGTACGACGCGGGATCGAGCCGCGAGACGCCGTACAGCAGCGAGCCGAGCGCGCGGCTCGCTGCCACGGCGCCCGCGAGCCCTATCACGACGCCGAGCCCCACGAGCTTCATCCCCTGCCGCACGACGAGCGAGAGAATGTCGCTGCGCGTCGCACCGAGCGCGAGCCGCACTCCGATCTCGCGCGTCCGCTCCGCGACGCTCCCCGAAAGCAGGCCGTAGATGCCGACCGCCGCGAGGACGAGCGCCGCGACGCCGAACGCCTCGAAGAGCATGAGCGCGAACCGCCGCTCGGCTGCCGACCTGACGAGCAGGACGTCCATCGTGGCAACGCGCGTGACAGGCTGATCCTTGTCTGCCGCCCAGATCGCCTGCCTGACCGCGGGCGCGAGCGCCGCCGCGTCGCCGCGCGCCCGCACGACGAGCGACATCGCACTGTCCACGAACCACCACTGTGTCGTAGGGACGTACACGGCCTCCGGCTGGCTCTTCGCCAGCGAGACCTGCTTCACATCGCCGACCACCCCGACGATTGTGAACCACGGCCGGTCGGTCGGGCCGATGTGGAGGCGCCGACCGACCGGGTCTTGATCGCCAAACCTGATCTTCGCAAGCGACTCGCTGATCACCGCGACGGGCGGCGCGCCCGCCGTGTCGTGTTCGTCGGGCAGCCGCCCGCGGCGCAGCGGGATGCTGGCCGTCTCCAGGTAGCCGGGGCTCACGGCGTAACGAAACACGTTGTAGGCCGCGCCCGGCGGGTCGCCCTCGAACAGCGCGCCGTACTCGTCGTCATCGTCACTGAGCGGCAGTTGGCTGGTGAAGCCCGCCGCGCCGACGCCGGGAATGCGGCGCACGGCTTCGAGCGCCTGCGCGAAGAAGCGATCTGTCGTCTCCTTGTCGAAGCGACGCCCGGAGGTCTGCACCTGCATGGTGAGCAGGTGCGACGCGTCGAACCCGGGATCGACCGCGAACAGGCGATCCAGACTGTGCAGCAGCAGCCCGGCGCTCACGAGCAGCACGAGCGCGAGCGCGACCTCCGCGACGACGAGCGCGCGGCGCGTCAGCCGTTGCCCGCCCGCACCACGGTTCGAACTCTGCTGAACGCCAACTCGCAGATCGACGCGCGACGCGTGCAGCGAAGGAGCGAGCCCGACGAGCAGACCGACGAGCGTCGTGACTGCGGCAGCGAACGCGAAGGCGGTTCCGCCGACGCCGATTGCCGCGGCGCGAGGCAGCCCCGCGGGGCTGAGCGCGCCGAGCGCGCCGACGCCAACCTGCGCCGCCAGCAGCCCGAGAGCGCCGCCCGCTGAAGAGAGCAGCAGGCTTTCGGTGAGCATCTGTCGCATTAGCCGCGCGCGGGTCGCGCCGAGCGCGGCTCGCATCGCGAACTCGCCGCGCCGCTGCGCGCCGCGCGCGAGCAGCAGGTTCGTCACGTTCACGCATGCCATCAGGAGTAAGAGGCCCACCGCGCCGAGCACGGCGAGCAGCGCGGGTTTGACGCCGGCCGTCACGTCGTCCTGGAGCGATCTGATCATCAATCCCTCGTCGAGTGAGGCGTGTGCCGGCCGGGAGAACCCCGGTGCGGGCGTGCGCGAGATCGCGTCGAGTTCGCGCCTAGCCTGATTGAGTCTCACGCCCGCGCGCAGCCTCGCGATCAAGCCCAGGTGGTGTCCCCACTCGCGGCCCTCCGGCGGGAGCGACTTGTCGTACTGCAAGGGTGCCCAGAGTTGCGCCGACGGTGCCGGCACGTTCTCGAACTCTCGCGGCATCACGCCGACGACTGTGTAGAGGTCGTCGTCGAGCCTGATCTCGCGCCCGACTACGGCCGCGTCCCCGCCGAAGCGGCGATGCCACAGCGCGTCGCCGAGGACTACGGCATTGCGGGCGCCGGGCTCGTCTTCGGGTGGGTCGAAGCCGCGCCCGACCGCCGGCAGCACGCCGAGCACGCGGAAGTAGTCTGCGCTCACGCGCTGGCCTTCGAGCCGCTCCGGCTCGCCGCCCGTGACGGTCGGCTGCCAGGCCTTCATCGCCGCGAGCGCGTCGAAAGAGCGTGCGCGCTCTGACACTTCGCGGAACGTCCCGAACGTGACGTGCAGCGGCGCGCCGCCCGCACGGAAGTCCCAGACTGACACGATCCGCTCGGCGTGCGGGTAGGGCAGCGGCTCGAACAGTATGGGGTCGAACGCGCTGAAGATCGCTGTGCTCGCGCCCACGCCGAGCGCGAGCGTGACGACTGCCGCCAGCGTAAAGCCCGGACTCTTCAACAGAGTCCGCACGCCATAGCGCAAGTCCTGGATTAGGTCATGAAGCATCGGGAATCCCCTTCGTCTACGGCACTCTTCTTTCGTCTGCGTTAAGCCGCCGAGTTTGATGAGCGCCTGCCGCCGCGCCTCCCGCGGGATCATCCCTGCTCGCAGGTTGTCCTCGATGTGCATTTCGAGGTGGCTCTCCAGTTCCTTCGCCAACTCCCCGTTCCCTGCCTCCCACCCGACTAGGCCGGTCAGGCGCGCGAGCCAGCCGCGCAGCTGTCTTATGCGCATCATGATTCCTCCGCGGGGGCGAAGAACTTGGCCAGAATAGCGGTGGTCTGTTCCCACTCGCGGGCCTCTTGGGCAAGCTGCCTACGGCCCGCGCGGGTCAGCTTGTAATACTTGGCTCTCCGGTTGTTATCCGAGAGGCCCCACTCGGACGAGACGTACCCCTCCTGCTCCAGCTTCAGCAGTGCCGGATAAAGCGTCCCATAATTGATCGAGAAGGCGTCACCGCTGGTCTGCTCGATCCTTCTGGCGAGGCCGTAGCCGTGCTGTCGCCCCATTGCCTCCAACGTCTTGAGAACCATCAGGGCTAGCGTGCCCTGCCAGATATCAGTTTTACCGCCCATTCTTAATCTCTCCTATTGGGTTCGCATAGGTGTATATCACGTTCCGTATGGGAAAGCAATAGGGGGCGCGATTTGGCCGCCAGCCACTGTGGCTTGACATCACCACGACCTCATAAACCATAATGGTTATTCCTTATTTTACCTCCGCGGGTCCACACCCTCTTATAACTGGCAGTTGGACGACAGGTTGAGCATAATGGGCGTGATCAGCTGCGCTCGAAAGAGAAGTTGGATATATACAGAACCAAGTGGAAACTATTCTACCTAAGCAAGCAAAATCAGTATCTAGCTGGAAAACATTTCATCTAATACAAAGTTGTGCGGCACGAGACACTGAGCTATAACACCACTTTTCGCAGGTAATTCAACCGGAGGTAAACACTTAGCTGGACTTTATCCATTTACGCCGCATAGCAGAGCGTATCTGTTAAGCGTTCCACGAATGAGCGCGGGACTTTTATCATGTCGCAAGTTGTGTGCGACATCTGAAAATGATGATGACTCCACAAATAGCGCCGTACCATCGCTATCGTGTCCGAGAAGGTCGCACTCTCTTTGGCGTACCATGCCGCACTCCGCACCGGCAGTTTGTTGGACTCAACCAAGCGCGCAGCCAACAACGTAATGATCGAGTAG
>JBBRYU010000204.1:0-7861 GCA_038237345.1 Pyrinomonadales bacterium | reverse complement strand
GCAAGCGTTCGCTCCAAACGGCGAATGTCGGCCATTGTGCAAGAGTCCTTTCAAGAAATGTTTGGCGACAAATCTTGTCAAGGATAGCGGCATGGTGGCCTTTTATGCAGTTTCAAAGATCAATTTTTGTCCTGTACTAAGCCCCCAACTATGATTGGAAAAAAGCGTGTTGCTTTTCCGCCGGTGGCGGACACAAAGCAGCCCCGCAGTTTTCACCGCCGCAAACACATCCGGCATTTGCTGCTGCACTTCCGCGAAAATTTGGATCAGCGACTCGACGGCAAAGTCCAAACCGGAGACTTTGAACGGCCCTACGTTGACGCCGGACTTGACGCGCTTCATTAATTTCGCTGTCGGCGGCGAACAGTTTTTCGTCAATGCGCCGGGCCGGCCAAGTTTGGCGAGCATAGTTTGCATCTTCGCCGGGCTGAGGCCGGTATTCATCGTGTCTTTGGGCGGGATCGGAACAAGGTCGCTTAGTTGACTCATGATTTGTCTCCTGCAAGTGAGAGTTTACGGGTAGCGTGGTGGCGTATAGCAGAATCGCGCGGGAAATACAATAGCCGGCTTCCCGCTCAGTGATGAGTTTTATCCGCCATGCCTTTTTCCTTCGTGAGGCTGCGATAGACAGTCTCGATCCAACTATCCGTCTTGATGAAGCCCGTGCCCCACGACTGCCATTCGGCGGGCAGCCCGGCCGCTTTGATCTGTGCAAGCGTGCGCTTCGCTTCCACCTGCTTGCGGATGATGGCGGTCGTCTCGAACAGCATGCGGCGGAAGAGTTTCAGATCGTCGAGCGTCGAGAGCGGGCCGTGCCCGGGAATAATTTTCACGTCGGCGGGCAGCGTGGCGATGATTTGGCCGACGTTGTTCGTCAGGTTGACCACGTCGCCGCCGCCGTCTATATCCACGAAGGGAAAGCGGGCGGCGAAGAAGTCGTCGCCCATGTGGACGACGTTCGAGCCGGTGAAGAAGATGACCGCGTCGCCGTCCGTGTGCCCGTGCGGAAAGTGAACGGCGCGAATCTCTTCGCCGTTGAAATGAATGGAGACCGCTTGCTCGAACGTGACGACGGGCAACGCCTCTTTCGGCGACGGCGGCACTTTCTCGCCGAGCACATTCTGCTCCGTCGCCAGCCGCTTACGCACGTTCGTCTGCGCGATGATCGGCGCTTCGGGGCCGAACACGACGTTGCTGCCCGTGTGATCGCCGTGATAGTGCGTGTTCAAGACGAACTTCAGTTTGCCGTCGCCGAGCGACTTCAACGCGGCGCGAATCTTCTCGGCGAGCGGGGCGAACTGATCGTCCACGATGAGGATGCCGTCCGCGCCGACCGACACACCGATGTTGCCGCCCGCGCCTTCGAGCATGTAGATGTTACCCGCCACCTTCGTGGCCTTGATCGCGACCTTCGAGAAATCCTGCGCCTGCGCGCAAACGGCAAACAGGCAGACGAGCAACAGGGTCAGCACGAACATATTCTGCTGCATGTGTGATCTTCCTCCGCGATAAGTAGCAAAAGTGGATGAGCGCGAGCGCACAGTAACCTTTTCAATTCTGCCCGTCAATTCGCCCACGCAGGGAACATCGGACAGTTGTCTAACGAAAGATGCGTGGCGTGTGGAGGTGATCTCACGCAAAGACGCAAAGAGGAACGCAAAGAGGTAGAGTATTTTTCTTTGCGTCTCTCCCTTTGCGTCTTTGCGCCTCCAGCGTGAGGTTTACTGCACTCTGTTATGCTCATGTAAGCTGGTGTTAAGCACGGCACTCGACTTGCTCTTGCGCTACATTGAGCCAAATGACAACGACACGCACAGTTCACTTGATCGCCAACCCGAACGCGGGGCGCGGCGGCCGGCAACGCGCCGCCGAGATCGCGCGCTTCTCTGCCCTGCTGGCCGCGCGCGGTGTTAAGGTCGAGGTGTTGACGACGACCGCGCCGCACGATGCGACGCGTTTGGCTGCCGCAGCGGCGCAGGCCGGCGCGCGTGAGATCATCGCCTCCGGCGGCGACGGCACGATCAACGAGGTGTTGCAAGGGCTGGTCGGCACACATGTGCGGCTCGGCGTCTGGCCCGCTGGCACGGCGAACGTCTTGGCGCGCGAATTAAAACTGCCGTTCGCTCTGCCGGGCATCTGCGAGGTGATCGTGCGCGGCGCGACGCGGCGCATCTATCTCGGTTGTGCGACGGAAGAGCGGACGAACACACGACGTTATTTTTGTTTGATGGCGGGCGTCGGCTTGGACGCTTCGGTCGTGGCACATGTGCGTCCGCGCTTGAAGCGACGCGTCGGCAAAGGCGCGTTCTGGGTCTCAGGACTTAGCCATCTGGCGCGTTGGCGGCCCACGCTTTTCAACGTCGAGGTTGATGGCGAGACGCACGCATGCACGTTCGCCGCCATCGGCAAGACCGAACATTACGGCGGCGATTTGGCCGTCACCCCACGCGCACGGCTCGACCGCCCCGAGTTCGAGCTATGCCTCGTCTCTTCAAGCAACCGTTTGCGCTTTCTCTACCTGCTCGCCCAAACCATGCGCGCTGACGGTGTCACGCGCGCCATCAAAGGCGTACGCTTCATCTGCACCACGCGCGCACGCGCCACCGGCGACGCGCCCGTGCAGGTTGACGGCGAACTGATCGGCCAACTGCCGATGACCTTCGAGATCGTGCCTGAGCCAATTGAAGTATTCGCGCCCATGGCGATTTAACATAAGCCCGCTACTCAGTCGCCGCAGCACCTTGCAACCAACGCTCGCGCAACTCCTTCGCTTGTGTTGAAGCGTTCGGTATCTCCTCAATGCGATTGTTGTTAATGAGGCGGAGGCCGACATACGCGAGTGCTTCGTCGTAAGGCAACGGCTCTGTGCCGCGCACATAGCGCGTGAAAAAATCTGCGAGGTCGAAGCCCGCGACCTGCGCAGCGACGCGCTGGAACTCTTCGCTGGTGTAGCCGCGCCCGCGCAAGTAATAGGTCGCCTGCGGACTATCCAGATAGAACTGTTGATAGGCGCGGCGCATCACGTCGTCGAGCGATACCCGTCCCGCCGATCGGCCGCGGATCAAGAGATCGAGCACGAGCGCGATGGTCTCGCCCTTGTCGTAATAACTGATCGAAGTCTGTTCGAGGCCGGTGCGCTGTACGTGGCAGGCGGCATCGAGAAACGGCGCGACGAGCGAAGACTCTTCCGCGCTCATCAGCCGCCCGCCCGGTGCTTTCTCAATCGTGTTGATCTCGCCGGCGAGTTGTTGCCACAGCGTTTCGTCAGACCACAGCCCCGCGCGCCGTTGCATCAGGTGGCCGTAGTAGTTCGTGAAACCCTCGGCGATCCACAGGCCGCGCGTGCTGACCGGCTTCGTAAAATCCCACGGCCCCAACTCGACGGGGCGCAAACGCTTCACGTTCCAGACGTGAAAGAACTCGTGCGCGGCCGTCCCCAGCACGCTTTCGTATGCGCCCGGATCGGTGAGCGTGCCGCGTTGCATGATCTGCGTGGAGGTCAAATGCTCCATGCCGTCGCCGCGCTCGCCCGCGCCGGTGTGAATCAGAAAGGTGTAGTCGCTAAACTCCGGCGCGCCCCACAACGCCGTCTCCGCACGCACGATCTTTTCCAGATCATGCGCGAGCGCTTTGCGCCGGCCCGCGTCGCCGCCGACGGCGTGCAGGACGACGTGATAAGTCTTGCCGTCCACTGCGAAATTGTCCTGTGTCCAATCGGGCCCGATCTCGGTCGGCGTGTCGATCAGCAGATCGTAGTTGGCGAACTGCCACTCGCGCTGCACGCTGCTGGTCATGCGCCCGTTGACGATGCGCCAACCTGCCGGCGGCGCGATGCTCAGCTTCACCGCGTCGGCCTTATGACCCACGACGTACATGAAGAGCGCGCCGCCGTTGAAGTTCGCGTGTCGCTCGTTGAGTTGCGAGAACGTGCCCGACAGATCGTCGGCGAAGACTTTGTAAGCGAGGGTCATGCTGGTTGCGCCGCAGGGGAAGAAGCGCCACGTCTGCGTGTCGAGGCGGAGCAGTTGCCGTTCATGCGTTTCGCTACACCGCCCGGCCGGCGGTGGCGCTTCGTAGCTGACCTCACGCACGTTCTTAGCAAAGTCGAAGACGGCATAGCGGCCCGGCGACCATCTCGGCAGCTGCAATTCGATGGCCGCCTGCGGCGTCTGCGTCTCGACCGTAACGCGCACCTCGAACAGGTGCGTGGCCGGGCGCGGCATCTGTAAATCGTAGCTGATGCGATACGGCTCGGACGCCTGCTGCGCGAATGCAGCGGCGCAAGCGATGAGGTGCAGCATGAGCATGCCCGCGCTGCGCCGCAGCGTCCCCGAGGCGAGAAGTTTGCGCATGAATGTCTCCGAACTGAAGGATGATGAAAGCGTCTGCCCTGCTGTGAACGGACGAATTATTGGCGCGCAGGCGAACGCCTGTCAAAAGCGACGGCGCAAAAACTCTAACCACGAAGTTGCCCCTGCTTTCTGCTTGCGCTTTTCACTCAACTGATTACACTTTCAGACATGAGCACGACCGAACGACTCTATTACCACGATTCGCACCTGACCGAATTCACCGCCCGCGTCACACACGTTGCAGAACTGGCACAGGAACGCTTCGGCGTCATGCTCGACCGCACGGCGTTCTACCCGACGGGCGGCGGGCAGCCGACCGATACAGGCAGGCTCGGCACGGCGCGCGTCGTCGAGTGCGTGGACGAAGAAGCAGCCGGGGTGCTGCACATCATTGCCGGCGAACCGCCGGCGGTCGGCGCGGAAGTCGCGGGCTGCGTTGATTGGCCGCGCCGGCTCGATCACATACAACAGCACACAGGCCAACACATACTCTCGCAGGCGCTCGTCACGCTCTTCGCCGCGCCGACGCGTGCTTTCCGCATGCTGGAGCAAGCTGCGGAGATAGATGTTGAGTTGCCTGAGCCGTCGCGCGAGCGTATCGAGCAAGCGATAGATCTCGCCAACCGCATCGTCTGGGAAGACCGCGCTGTGCAGATTCATCACGTCACCAGCGCAGAGGCCGCGCGGCTGCCCTTGCGCAAAGACTCCGCGCGCACAGGAGACTTGCGCGTGATCGAGATCGCGGGCTTCGACTTGAGTCCTTGCGGCGGGACGCACGCGCAACGCACGGGCGAAGTCGGCCTTATCGCCGTGCGCGCGTGGGAACGCGCGAAGGGTATGACGCGGCTTGAGTTCGTCGCGGGCGCACGCGCGCTCGCAGACTATCGCCGCGCCAACGACAGCGCGCGACAGGTCGCCGCCCTGTTCAGCGCGGCGCGCGACGACGCGCCCGCCGCCGTCACGCGCCTCCTCGCCGAGCATAAAGAACTAGCGCGCCGCACACGCGCGCTCGAAGAGATCGCGGCGCGCGTCGAAGCTGACGAACTGCTTGCCGCCACCGCGCCTGACGCACACGGCACGCGCTTAGTCGCGCGCGCCTACGCGAGCCGCGACGCCAACGCACTGAAACGCCTCGCGCTCGCGCTCATCGCCCGGCCCGACACCATCGCCCTGCTCGGCGCACGTGACGGCGACGACGCACGGCTCGTCTTCGCCCGCACCGCGGACGCGCGCGGCGACATGAACGCACTCATGCGCGCCGCCTGTCAAACGCTCGCAGGGCGCGGGGGCGGGCACGCGGATATGGCGCAGGGCGGCGGCGGCAACGTCGCACGCCTCGCTGAAGCCATTGAAATCGCCGCGCGCAGTCTGACGTAAGCTCGCTCAGCGTCGTTAATTTACGGCATAGCAGAAAGGAAAAGGCTAGTGGAATACATCATCGTTGACAGTAGGGACGCAGACGAGTTGAGCCGGCGGGTGAGCGAAGTACTCAAGGAAGGTTGAGAGTTGCACGGGCCGCTGCATGTCACCGCCTTCCCGCACGAGGACGTGGACATCGGCGACTTCCGTACCTTCACGCAGGCGCTCGTGCGGCGCAATAGCGCAGCATAAACGCGCTGCCATACAGAGAAGCACAGTGCTATTACGGTTTGCGTTTGCATTGGCACTACTGAAGGCAGTGAATTCCAATCCGAAATCAAAGTTTTCAGTGCCAATGCAAATGCAAACCGTAATAATAGCATGCGCGCTTGACACTCGCGCGCACGGGTCTCTAATATCGCATCCGGCTTTGGGGCAGTAGCTCAGTTTGGCAGAGCGCCGCGTTCGCAATGCGGAGGTCAGGAGTTCGACCCTCCTCTGCTCCACTTTTAGAGTCAACGACTTAGGGCCGCAGTAATGCGGCTCTTTTCGTTCCGGGACGCTTTCACGGGACGCTTTCGCTCCAAAGAACCCTACCAAAGCGACAAATTAAAAAGTTTAGGCCGCCTCCGCATTGAAGCATTGACGGCCCGCTCGTTCGTCATTCTACATCACTTGACCCGCTCTGATAATCACGTCTGCCGCGCAGGGCGAACGCACGAAAAAACTTATCTCACTGATGAAGCAGGAATTAAACGAATCCAACAACATCATTTGAAACTTTGAAGTACAAGAGTTTCAACTGCTTACAAATTTAGATGCGTTTGCCCTAGGATAATCCGAGTGTGTCAGGAATTTTGTGTAAATCAAAATCTCGGCTCAATAGAATCAAAGACTTCGCAAATCAATTACACAAAATTCCTGACACCGCCGATAATCCAATTTATGCAAGGCGTGTCGGAACGCAAAAGCTACGGGGCTGCTGTTAGCGGGTAAAGTATCCCAATGCTCATCATATTGATGCCAAACACTAGCAGCTTCTTTCAGTAAACCCTCTGGGACATCGGCAAACCTCGGACGAGCGTTTAGAAACTGAATTGTTTCATGGTCATAATCATTATCCCGCAGTATATCGCGCGCGTATTCCCACATCGGAATTTTATCAGCACCATAGTGCGGTAAAGCTTCCACTGTTTGATAGAACTTGAGAGCTTTTTCTGCGTCCCAAACGAACTTTGACCTCCGAGGACGTGCCCCGCCATGAGTGACGCCAAGATGCTCTTTGATGTGTCGCCAATAAGGTTCAAGCTTCTTCTCCATATCTACGAGCTTGACCTTCTTCTCTAGTTGACCTGTTTGTTCAGCGAATAAATTTCGCATAGCAATTGTGATGATATTAATTGTTGCATCAATCAATAGCCACGTCATATGTGGCAGCCGCTCAGATATTTCATTCGAGATACGAAAGATTTCCGCTTCATAATACTTCAGCATCCCTTGCTTGGCTGTCTCTGTTATCTCTTCTTCTGTTCTCTCAATACCCAGTTCCGCCAAAGCCCCGCGTATCCCGCTCATTATCCTTTCAGATGGAGGGGCAGTCTGCCAAGAGCGCACCTTGAGATTACTTTCCCTGAAGTTTTCAGGGTAATAAAAGACTTGGAAAATCAGTTTGCCTTTCAGGAATACGGCCACTGTGGTTTCCGTAGAAAGAAGGGCGAAATTATCACTATTATCAACTTCTTCGTTGCTCTCTACTGCTCCCTGTAACGTAAGCGGCGGTTGACTTAAATCACCCGATTCAATCCCGCTATCGGGGAGGTCGCTTAGATAATGGAAAAGTTTAAGGCGATCTTCTGCTGAGAGTTTTTCGGCAATTTTCTTTATTTGCTCTAAATTGAATTCTGTCATGAGGTTCCCTTTACCCCTTCCCTGAAGTTTCCGGCTCACAGGTCGCATCAGGGATACGCGGCTTGTCCTCGCGTTAGCTAGACGCGAGTGAGTGAGCCGAAAGTGATGCACACATTTTAGCGGAAGTGTTCACATACAGCTACGATAACTTGCCTCAAACACATTTATGTGGCTACTATCCGCAACTATACAAAGACGGCGTCATGCGTTCTCAATAACATTTACTTCTGTCCAATGAAAAG
>JBBRYU010000203.1:0-7918 GCA_038237345.1 Pyrinomonadales bacterium | reverse complement strand
GCCTTGCGATAGAAGGATTGCGCGGCGGTCGCCGTCTCGTTGACCGTCAGCGAGACCGTTTCAGTATGTTTGAGTAGCGTGCGCCCGAGTTGCGATAGGCAGCGTAGCCCGTAGCCGCGCCCACGCTCCGCCGGATGCACCCAGACGCCTTCGAGGTAGGCAGCCGCGGCCGTGTCCGCCGCCACGTCCGTCTTGAACAGCACCTTGCCCCGTGGCGCCCAGACCCAGAGGCGCCCCTGCTCGATGCGGCGCAGCAGGCGCACGCGAAAGCCTACGGGATCGCGCGCCAGCGGGTTCAGCCCGCACTCCGCTTCGATCATCCCGGCGTTCACGAGCAAGATTTGGTTCAAGTCGTCGGACGTAGCAAGGCGCAAGCCCATCACCGGCGCAAACACCGCGACCGGCAGTCGTTGCTCCAGCAACAACTCGTGCTCGACGCGGCGCGGCCGCCGGCCCCACGGCTCATAGTGCCGCCAGAAGCCGGCGATGAGTTCCTGTTCGCCGCGAAGCAGATATGCGTTCGGGCAGACTTGCGCGAGGCGCGCGAAGGCCGCGAGCGCCGCGTCTTCGTCAGTCTCAACGAGCGTGGCGTGGCCGATGAGGGCGATGCCGACGAGGCGGCCGGCCCCATTGCGGCAACCGTAGAACGTGCCGCGATTCAACGTGCTGACGAGACCGTTGTCGCGGATCAGGGTGGAGAGAAAGACCGTCTGCACGGCGCGCCGGGCGAGGAAGGCGAGCGTCTCCGCTTCGTCTTCGTCCGCGAGCGTGCAGAGGGTGAGCGCGCTGCCCGCCCCCGGCGCGGCGATGGGCAGCGTGCATTCGTGTTGCATGAGTGTGACAGCCATGATGTGCTCCGTTAGGCGGTTAACTGCGCTGCCGCTCGTCAGTCCATGGCCGGCGTGTCGTCGCCATTGAGCAGGGCGGACATCGCCAGCACCGAGTCGCTCAGCACGATGCCGTCGCTCAAGACGATGCCATCACTCAGCACGATGCCATCGCTCAGCACGATGCCGTCCGTGAGGACGATGCCGCTGCTGGTGACGATGTTATCGCTCAAGACGATGCCATCGCTCAGCACGATGCCGCTAGCGAGGGTCGTGCCGTCGCTGACCATGACCAAGTCACTGAGGACGATGCCGTCGCTGAGGACGATCCCGTCACTGAGAACGATGCCGTCGCTGAGGACGATCCCGTCGCCGAGCACAATGCCCTGCGCGTAGACTTTCTGATATTGCGAGATCAGGTTCGTGCCGGTGGCGTAACGCCGTTTGAGCAAGATGCCCTGCGCCCATGTAAAAGTCTGCCCGGCAATCGTCGTGTGCGGATCGGGCAACGTCGTCGTAGTCAATAGCTGCGTGCCGGTTGGCGAGTTGCTCGGCAGATCAGTGCGCACGAGTTTTGCCAATCGCACCGCGCCCTCGACGTTTAGCTCACCCGCGCCCTGCTCCAACGTGTTGAAGCCCGCGAGCGGTTGTGCCGTGTACTCCAAGATCATTTTGATCATGCTCGGCGTCAGCTTCGGATTGGCTTGCAGCATGAGCGCCGCCGTGCCCGCCACGACCGGCGTCGCCATCGACGTACCGCTCAGGTACATCAACCGCTTGTTGTCCGAGTCGGTAATACCGGAATCGAGTTCCGGGTGTTGCCACACGAGTAAGTTCGTGTAACCGCCGCCTAAATCTGCTTCCGCAAAGATCAGCTTGTTGCCGGGCGCGACCAGATCGGGCTTGAACAGATCGTCGTAGTGCTTGACGCCGGCCGCGTCCGTCGTATAGCTGCGCGTCGGCCCGCGCGAGCTATAGGTGGCGATGCCGTCGTCGTTGCGCGCAACGGTGCCGAAGGTGTTCGTCGCGCCGACTGTGAGCGCAGATGGCTCGTTACCGGGCGAGTGAATGCGGCCGTAGAGCTTTTGTCCCGCGCTGTTCTTGCCGTCATTGCCCGCCGCCGCGACCACGAGGATGCCCGCATCAACCAACTGCCGCACCGCGCGGCAGACCGGATCGTTCTTGTACGAATCGATGGCCGGCGCGCCGAGGCTCATGTTGACGACGCGAATGTTGTACTTGCTCTGGTTGGTCGGATTGCCGCTACTGAGCGGCTTGGCCGGATCAACCGGACTCAGAATCCAGTTGAGCGCGCTCAACACGTCGGCGGTTTTGCCCGTGCCCTGACTGTTTAGCACGCGCAGGCTGATGATCCCAGCGCCGGGCGCAATGCCCTGATATGAATTCCCGGAAGCGGTGCTCACGCCGGCCGCGGCAGCGGTGACGTGCGTGCCGTGACCATACGGGTCAAGGTCGGGTTTGTTCTCCGTCGTAAAGTCTTTCTTGTATTTGATACGGCCGTTGAAGGCGGCGTGCCCGGCGTCGATGCCGGAGTCAAGGACGGCGATGCCGATGCCCGCGCCATCGAACGTGGTCGTCGTGGTGCCGTTCGTCTGGGTGCGTATCTGATCCGTGCCGGTCGTGGCGGTGACGTGGCCTGAGCCTTGAAGGGCGCGATCCGGCGACAGGTGATTGGTCGCGTTGCTGGCCGCAAGGGCCTCGATGGCGCTGACCGGCACGTCAACTTTGAGCGTGGCGAGCTGCGACATCCTGTCGCCGATCAAGACGCCGTTGCGGGCGAGCAGCGTGCGGAGCGAGCGGCTGTTTACGTCGTCCGCTTGCAGGATGATGCTGATGCGCTCGGATTGCGCGTGCGCTTGCTGCATCAACTCGCGTAGGTCGGCAGAGATTTTGTCGCCTTCAAAGGCGTGGTCGGAATGCTTCTGCGCGGCGTGCGCGGCGACCGTGTCCGCCGCCACATCGTCAACGCGCAATTCGCGGCAGAGGCGCGCGAGCGTCTCGTCCGGTTGAATGAATGACTGATAAGCGTTGGGCGTGGTCGTGCCGATGAGTTGCAACTCGCCTTCGTTGAGCGCGGCGGTAAAGAGCGCGGCCACCTGTGGGCCGTGCGCCGCGCCCGCGCCGACGAGCGCCGGCAGGTTGTCAACGAAGAGGATGAAGTGGCCGCGCGCGGCGTCGGCTAACACGGCGCGCATGCGTCCTGCCACGTCGCCGCCGCTCTGTGCGCCTGTGAGCAGCGCCGCGAGGTCGAGACTGTAGACGCGCTGGCCCGTCAACTGTACGGGCACGTCACCGCGTGCGATGCGCGCCGCCAGCGCGACGACGATAGCCGCTTTGCCCAGACCCGTCTCGCCGGTCAACACAGGCGTATGTTGTGCGTCGCGCCCCAGCAGGTCGATGAGTTGATCAACTTGTGGGTTGTGCGCGGCGAAGACATTGCGGCGGCCTGCGCGTGCGGTCAGGTCATGCGCGTAGCGGTCGAGCGCCGGATAGATGTTGATGGGCGAGGCCGCTTTCGGCGGGCGCGTTTGCGCGCCTGCGCGGTCAGGAAACAGCACGCCCGCGCAGAGCGATGCGGCTAACGAAAGGGACGTGAGTGCCGAGACGACACGAGTGGATTTTCCAGGACGCATTCCAATCTCCTTATTCATTCGCGGCTAGGGAATTAGCCCTCTGTTGTGCAAAAGCTTAGAGAGCCGCCACACCTTCCGTTTATCAATGCTCGTGCCAGCCGCGCAGAATAGGCGTGCGGCGCGATTTTGCAAGAGTATTTACAAGAAACAGCGCTCAGCCTTGAGACCGCGCACCGGTTTCTGTCAATCAACATCGGTCAGGCTGAATAATTGACGCAGCAGATTGACAGGTTGAGCGACCATATCTGCGCCCGCGCCGCTTCATGCCACAGACGCGCCCGCGTCGCCTCATATATGGGCAATAGCGGTGGCGATCATCTCGGTCTATGTGTGTGCGTGTGAGGGCGGCATGACAGCCCGCCCGCTTGGGTGTAGAATCGGCGTTGAAAGTTAAATTCCTAATGAGTATGCACAGCTAATCGTACCGTCTTCGTGCCGGTTTGACGGGAGCGCCGGAGCGGTGTGAGCGCACAGGTTAATAATGCGCGCGTGCGCGGAGCAGCGGTAGGCTTAAAAGTTTTGGCAGAAGCACAAGCTAATGATGCGCGTTACGCCGGCCGGCCGAGCGTGTGCGGCAGTTGCGGCGCGCTGGTCGGCGCGGGCGAAACGGCTTGCGCGGTTTGCGGCGCAGCAGTCAACGCCACGGCCGGTGCGGACGCGGCGCGCAGTTCCCGCCCCGATAACGAGACGATGCGCTTCGCGCGCGCCGTCCTGACGCGCCCCGCCACTTTCACGTTCGTCTTCCTCGCCGTCAACGTCTTCGTCTTTCTGTTGATGCAGTTCGCGGGCGGGACGGAGAACACGGATGTGCTGCGGCAGTACGGCGCGAAGTTCAACTCGCTGATCAATGCGGGCGAGTGGTGGCGTCTGGTCACGCCGGTCTTCATCCACATCGGCTATCTGCATCTGCTGGTGAACATGTACAGCTTGTTCGCGCTCGGGCCTTACGTCGAGCGACTGTACGGCTCGGCGCGCTTCGTCTTCTTCTGGGTCGTGACCGGCATCGCGGGGGTCTTGGCGAGCTATCTCGCGTCGAGTTCGGGCCGCCATCCGGCGGGCATGTTGGGCCGGTTTCTGTTTCGCAGCGGCGACGGCCCTTCGGCGGGCGCGTCGGGCGCGTTGTTCGGGCTGGTCGGCGTGCTCTTCGTCTTCGGCATCAAGTTTCGCCACGAGTTGCCCGAAGGCTTCAAGCGCGCATTCGGCACAGGCATGCTGCCGGTGATTCTCATCAATCTGTTTATCGGTTATCGCTTGCCGATGATCGACAACGCCGCGCATCTCGGCGGCTTCGCGGCGGGCTGCGTGCTGGCGCTCTTGGTCGGCTACAAACGACCGGGCACGCGCGGCTCGGTCGCCGTCATCTGGCACGTCCTACAAATCGCCGCGCTCGCACTCGTCGTCCTCAGCTTCGGTCAAGTCGCGCGCCACATCGGCGACGCGCGCCCGCGCTTCGACAATCCGACCGCGCGTCTGCTCAAGACCGGCGGCCCCGACATCGAAGCTTACATCGCAGCGATGAACGCGGGGCAGCGCGTCTTTCCCATGCTCATCAACCACGAGGCGGACGAAGCAGGGGCCAATCAAATCATTGCCCAGCTTGATCGCGTGCCATCGTTTGCTCCGCAAGCCGACGCGCTACGCGGCGAGTTGAAACAACTGCTCACGCGCGCACGCGATTACGGCCGCCTGCCGCCCAAAGAACGCGCCACGCCGCGCGGGCTGGCGCAGTTGCAGCAACTCATCAACGATTACAAGGCGTGGGACGCGCGCTCCGATCAGTGGGTCAAGACTGAGGGCAAAAACTTCGGCATCGAGTTGCTGAACAAGCCACAGCCTGAACAACCGACCGGGCAGCCGGACAAGCAACCGCCACCGCCGGTCAAGAAATAATCCGGGCGCGCAATGAAGCACGAAGTCAGATGAACTAACACGTAGCAGCATGCGGGCCTTTCACCGCGCATAAATCAACACAGGAGAAGATAACTGACGATGGAGATTAAGCAAGTAGGTGTGCTCGGCTGCGGCCTGATGGGCGCAGGCATCGCGCAGACGTGTGCGACGGCCGGGCTCGACGTGGTGGTGCGCGAAGTCACGGACGAGTTGTGCGCGCGGGGCTTCGCCGGCATAGACAAGTCGCTGGCGAAGTTTGCCGAGAAGGGCACGATCACGACCGAGCAGCAGGGACAGATTCGCGGCCGGCTGACCGGCACAACTCAACTCGAAGACCTCACCGATTGCGACATCATCATCGAAGCGATCATCGAAAACCTAGACCTCAAGCGCGAGACCTACAAACGGCTGGACGAGTTATGTAAACCGGAGACGATCTTCGCGTCCAATACCTCGTCGCTCTCGATCACGGAGATGATGACCACAACTGCACCTGCGCGGCAGCAGCGTTTCATCGGCCTGCACTTCTTCAACCCCGTGCCGCTTATGAAACTTGTCGAAGTTGTGCGCACGATCCTGACGGACGAAGCGGTGTATGAACAAGCGGTCGAATTCGGCCGCGCGCTCGGCAAAGTGCCCGTGCGCGCCGACGACCGTTCGGGCTTCATCGTCAACCGCCTGCTCGTGCCCTATCTGCTCGACGCCATCCGCGCGCTGGCCGAAGGCGTCGGCTCGATTGTGGATATTGATAACGCGATGAAACTCGGTTGCGGTTATCCGATGGGGCCGCTGACGCTCTTAGACTTCGTCGGTCTCGATACGACCTACTACATCGCCGAGATCATGTTCACCGAATTCCGCGAGCAACGCTTTGCGCCGCCGCCGCTCTTGAAGCGCATGGTCTTGGCCGGTCTCTACGGGCGCAAATCGGGGCGCGGCTTCTACGACTATGCCGATCCGAAGAATCCGCAGCCGATGAATCTCGGGTAAGAAAGAAGTTCAAAGTTTAAGGTTCAAAGTTCAAGGTTGCAGAGCGCGCCGCTTAACCTTGAACCCTAAACTTTGAACCCTAAACTTTGAACCCTGAACTTTGAACCCTGAACTTTGAACCCTGAACTCATTATCGAAGAGCGCGCCGCGCTGTTGGTCGTCACGCTCGACCGTGCTGCGAAGCGCAACGCGCTGACCCGCGCGATGCTCGCGCAACTCGCTGAAGTGTTCACGGCGGTGCGCGAGCGGCGCGACCTGCGCGCGGTAATTCTGACGGGCGCGGGCGCGGAAACGTTCAGCGCGGGCACGGACATTGCGGAGTTGGCTGCGCTCGACGCGGCGGGCGCGCACGCAACTGCGGCGCGCGGGCAAGCGGTTTGTGATCTGATCGAGTTGTGCGGTGTGCCCGTGATCGCGGCGCTCAACGGCGCAGCCATCGGCGGCGGCTGCGAGCTTGCGCTCGCATGTCACCTGCGCGTGGCCGCGAGTTCTGCCAGTTTTGCGCTGCCCGAAATCGAGTTGGGGCTGATCCCGGCTTATGGTGGTACGCAACGCCTCGCGCGCATTGTCGGTAACAGTCGCGCACTGGCCGCGATGTTGGCGGGCGAAGCGATCAAGGCCGACGAAGCCTTGCGGCTGGGGCTAGTCAATCGCGTAGTCGCGCCCGCGGAATTATTGCCCGCTGCCGAAGCACTCGCACGGACACTCGCCGCGCAAGCGCCGCTCGCCTTGCGCGCCTGCCTCGCCGCCGTCACACGCGGCACGCGCACGTCGTTAGCCGAAGGACTAAAGCTCGAAGCCGAACTCTTCAGTCAACTCTTCGCCACTGCCGACGTGCGCGAAGGCACGCGCGCCTTCCTTGAAAAACGCGCGCCCGTGTTCAAAGGACAGTGACGAGTCATAAGTGACGAGTGACGAGATGAAAATTGCAGTTCCGGCTTGTCACTCGGCACTCGTCACTTGTCACTACGGTTGTCGCTTCACTATACTGCGATTGCATCAATCCCTAATCAGAGTTGGAGTCGCCGAAGTCTCTTGCAACCCGTGACACATCAAGGCCGATTAAACGCTGCGGGCTTCCGCTTCGCGGTGGTGTCGAGTCGGTGGAACGATTTTCTGACGGCGCGACTTGTCGAAGGCGCGCTTGATGCGCTGGAAAGATTAGGCGCGGACGAAGCGGCGGTGGCGCATTTCCGCGTGCCCGGCTCGTTCGAGATTCCGCTCGTGGCGCGCAAACTGGCTGCATCGGGCAAGTACGATGCGATCATCTGCGTCGGCACGATCATCCGCGGGCAGACGCCGCACTTCGAGTACCTTGCGGGTGAGGTGACAAAGGGCATCGCGCAAGCGGGGATGGAGACGGGCGTGCCGGTGGTCTATGGTATCGTCACGGCGGACACGTTGGAGCAGGCGATTGATCGTGCCGGCGTCAAGGCCGGCAACAAGGGATTCGAGGCCGCGATGTCGGCCGTCGAGTTGGTCAATCTTTACAAGGAAGCGTTTGCATAATTGCGGGTTGCGGAGTTCGGATTGATAAAAGCACGGTGTTATTAAATC
>JBBRYU010000202.1:0-7934 GCA_038237345.1 Pyrinomonadales bacterium | reverse complement strand
CACCTCTGGCTGAAATTGCCTTACTGCGAAAACTTTGAAGTCGTAGCCCGGGCCACGACGCTACCGATCCTGCTGCTCGGGGGCGAGTCGGTCGGCGACGCTATGCCCCTGTTACGCGAAATCGCGGCGAGCCTCGCTGCCGGCGCGAACATGCGGGGCGCTCTCGTCGGGCGGAACGTGCTCTACCCCGGCGCGGAGGACCCGCTCGTGATGGCACATGCCGCCGGTTTAATCATTCATCAAAACTGGACGGTGGAGCGCGCTCTGAGCAGTCAGGAATGGTGGCGCGGGCGCGACATTAAGGGGATGGTCGACTACTTCCACCGGCTGTCAAGCTAAGCCCTGTAAGATACCTTGGGGTATTTGCAGCACACGCTAAGATACCGCTACCGTGAGGAGTCAGCCGGGCAGTACCGCCTGCGGTAGCGGGCGTGCCGATTGCGGATTGTAGATTGCGGAATGCGGATTGGAAGCACGTGTCTTTAATCCGCGATCCGACATCGCATTCCGCAATCTCGTCAAGCCCGCGCACGATCCATCGAGGCAGTCCTGCTATTACGAAGCACCGATGAAAACTCGAAGATTAACCACAGCCCAGGCGCTCATCACTTTTCTGAAGAACCAGTATGTCGAGCGCGACGGGCAAGAGTTGTCTTTCTTTGCCGGCGTCTGGGGCATCTTCGGACACGGCAACGTGGCGGGCGTCGGTCAGGCGTTACAGCAAACGCCCGACTTTCGTTATTACCTCGCCCGTAATGAGCAGGCGATGGTACACACGGCTACGGCCTACGCCAAGATGCGCAATCGGCTGGGCACATTTGCCTGTACCTCTTCGGTCGGGCCGGGGGCGACGAACATGATCACGGGCGCGGCGACGGCGACGATCAATCGCCTCCCCGTGCTGCTGCTGCCCGGCGACATCTTCGCCCGCCGCAACGTGGCTCCAGTGCTGCAACAACTAGAGTCGGGACACACGCAGGACATTTCGGTCAACGACGCATTCAAACCCGTCTCGCGCTACTGGGATCGCATCAACCGACCCGACCAATTGCCCTTCGCCTTGATGGCGGCCATGCGCGTGCTCACCTCGCCCGCCGACACTGGCGCGGTCACGCTCGCGCTCCCGCAGGATGTGCAGGCAGAAGCGTGGGATTACCCGGCAGAACTTTTCGCGCAGCGCGTCTGGCACATCCCCCGTCCTCTGGCTGACCGCTCTCTGCTTGCACGCGCCGCAGAATGGATTCGCGCGGCGCAGAAGCCTTTCATCATCGCGGGTGGCGGCGTCATCTATAGCGAAGCCTGTGAGGCACTGGCGCGCTTGGTCGAACAGACGGGCATCCCGGTCGGAGAGACGATGGCTGGCAAGGGCGCGCTTGGCTGGGATCATCCGCAAAACCTCGAAGCCCTCGGCGCGACCGGCACTCCCGGCGCTAACATCCTCGCGCGCGAGGCCGACTTAGTGATTGCCATCGGCACGCGCCTCAGCGATTTCACGACCGCATCCAAAACTGCGTTTCAGAATCCAGACGTGCGCTTCATCAATATCAACATCGCGGAACTCGACGCCCACAAACATTCGGCGCTGCCGCTCGTCGCCGATGCGCGCATCACGCTCGATGAACTACGCGGGGCGCTGGCGGGCTATGCGGTCGCCGGCGAGTACGCAGCACGCATCGCCGCCTTCAAAGATCAGTGGCAGGTGGAAGTTGAACGCTTATTTAATCGCCGACAGGGGCCGCCCGTAAGCCAAAGCGAAGTCATCGGGATCGTCAACAGTTTTTCCAGACCGGAAGATGTAGTGGTCTGCGCCGCCGGCAGTCTGCCGGGAGACCTCCATAAGCTCTGGCGTACGCACGACCCGAAAGGCTATCACCTTGAATACGGCAACTCCTGCATGGGCTACGAGATTGCCGGCGGACTTGGCGTGAAGATGGCCGACCCCGCGCGCGAGGTGTACGTCATGGTCGGCGACGGCTCTTACCTCATGATGTCAACCGAGATCGTCACGGCGCTTCAGGAAGGCTACAAGTTAAATATCATCCTGCTGAATAATTATGGCTTCAGCAGCATCGGCGGGCTGTCGCAGGCATTGGGTTCGGGCGGCTTCGGCACTGATTACAAAGCGCGCGGCCGTGAGAGCGATCAACTAGATGGCGCACGCCTTGAGGTTGACTTCGCCGCCAACGCCGCGAGCTTAGGCGCGTACGTAATTCGCGCCACGACGCGCGACGATCTACAACGTGCGCTCGAAGAGGCCCGCCAGCAGAGACAAACGACTGTCATCGTGATCGAAGTTGATAAAGAGGTGCGTGTGCCCGGCTACGAGTCATGGTGGGATGTGCCGGTGGCAGAGGTGTCGGAAATGGAATCGGTCAAGCGTGTACGCGAAGATTACGACGCGGCGGTGAAGCGCGAGCGAAACTTTTTCCAGGTAATGCGCGCCCTAAAGTTTTTCCCATCGTGAGTATGCTTGGATTGAAGGATGAAACAGTTATGACGACGAATAATCGCTTGCCCAACTACATCAACGGCCAGTGGCAGGATTCCACCGCCACGGAGTTCGCGGACGTGATGAATCCGGCCACCGGCGAGACGCTGGCACACGTTCCGCTCGACGGCGCGGCGGACGTGACGGCGGCCATAGAATCGGCCGCCGCTGCTTTTCCCGCATGGCGGCGCACGCCGCCGGAAGAGCGTATTCAATATCTTTTCAAGCTTAAGCAACTGCTTGAAGACCACATCGAGGAATTGGCCAGGCTCACCACAATGGAGAACGGCAAGACGCTCGTTGAATCGCGGGCGGAGTTGCGGCGGGCGATTGAAAACGTCGAAGTGGCGTGCGGCATCCCGACGCTGATGCAGGGCTACAACCTCGAAGATGTCGCCAGAGGCATTGACGAGATGATGATCCGGCAACCTCTGGGCGTGGTGGCCGCCATCATGCCGTTCAACTTCCCCGTCATGGTCCCGTTCTGGTTCATTCCCTACGGCATCGCCTGCGGCAACACCTTCATTGTGAAGCCTTCGGAAAAAGTTCCGCTGACGATGCAGCGCTTGTTCGAGTTGATTGAGCAATTGGGCTTACCGCCCGGCGTGCTGAGTCTGGTGAACGGCGCGAAGCCTGTGGTTGATGTGCTGCTCGATCATCCGAAGATTCGCGCGATCAGTTTCGTCGGCTCGACCCCGGTCGCGAAGTATATCTACACGCGCGGTTCGGCCAGCGGCAAGCGTGTGCAATGTCAGGGTGGAGCCAAGAACCACGTGGTCATCCTGCCCGACGCCGACATGGAAACGACGACGCAGATCGTGAGCGATAGCGCCTTCGGTTGCGCCGGCCAGCGTTGTCTGGCGGTCTCCGTCGCGATCACGGTCGGCGAAGCGCAACGCACCTTTAGAGATGCGATTGCAGAGAGCGCCAGTTCGCTCAACGTCGGCTACGGACTTGATGAAGCCAGCCAGATGGGACCGGTCATCACCCGCGCGAGCAAAGTGCGGATTGAAGGGTTGATTGCCAAAGGTAAGAGCGAAGGGGCTTCTGTTCTGCTTGACGGGCGCGGTGCGAAGATTCAGAACCACGAACAGGGAAATTTCCTCAAGCCGACGGTGCTGGAAAACGTCCCGCCGGGCGGCGAATTGTCAAAGACTGAAATCTTCGGCCCCGTGCTCAGCCTTGTCCACGCCGAGACGGTGGACGAAGCGCTCGCTATTCTGTCCCAAAGTCTCTACGGCAATGCGGCCTCGATCTTCACCACCAGCGGCGCAGCGGCGCGCAAATTCCGCTACGAGGTGGAAGCGGGCAATGTCGGCATCAACATCGGCGTGGCCGCACCGATGGCCTACTTCCCTTTCAGCGGTTGGAAGGACAGCTTCTTGGGAGTGATGCATAGCCAGGGGCGCGACGCCATCGAGTTCTACACCGAGAAGAAAGTCGTGATCGAGCGCTGGCCGAAGCAGTGGTCGCGCAAATTTTAACTTGCGCGGCGGTAGTGGGCGAGTCTCAAATTGCACGAGTAAGGTCGAACCGGATGGCAAATGCTCCCGTTCTGGAAATGCGTCATATCAGGAAGACTTTCCCCGGCGTCGTGGCTTTGGACGACGTTGATTTCGAGTTGCGGCGGGGCGAGGTGCATATCCTCATCGGCGAGAACGGCGCGGGTAAATCCACGCTCATGAAAATCCTGAGCGGAGCGTATCAGAAGAGCGCGGGTCAAATCTTTCTCGATGGCGCTGAGGTGGAGATTAAAAATCCCAAGCACGCGCAAACATTAGGCATCGGCATCATCTATCAAGAATTCAATCTCATCCCGCACTTGTCGGTCGGGGAAAATATCTTTCTCGGGCGCGAGCCTGAGCGTCTGCCGGGACTGATCAATCAACGCGCAATCTTTCAAGCGGCGGCGCAGGTCTTAAGCAGCCTGGGCGTGACGCTCGATCCCCATCGGTTAGTCAAAGAACTAAAGGTGGCCGATCAGCAGATGGTCGAAGTGGCCAAGGCGCTCTCGCTTGACGCCAGCATCCTGATCATGGACGAGCCGACGGCCGCCCTCACCGAGCATGAGATCAAAGAACTCTTCGCGACCATCCGCCGGCTCAAGGACAAAGGCGTCGCCATCGTTTACATCTCGCACCGCATGGAGGAGCTGTTTGAAATCGGCGACCGGGTCACTGTCTTACGGGACGGGCGTTCAGTCGGCACTTACGACGTGCGCGGAATGAACAAATCCGAATTGATCCGCCTGATGGTCAACCGTGAATTGACGGAGTTGTTCCCGAAAGAGCGAGCCACCAAGGGTGCGGAGATATTGCGTGTCGCAGGGTTAAGCACAAAGGGTGGGTTGAAAGATATTAGCTTCTCACTGCACAAGGGAGAAGTGTTGGGCATTGCCGGTCTTCTGGGCGCGGGGCGGACGGAGCTTGCCCGCGCAATCTTCGGTCTCGATAAGATTACTGCGGGAACCATTTACATCAACGGCGCGCCGCAGCGGATCAACTCGCCGCGTAGCGCGATCAATTACGGTATCGGCTTTCTCACCGAAGATAGAAAGTCTCAAGGTCTGGTCTTGCCGCTGTCGGTCAAAGAAAATCTTTGCCTTGCAAGTGTGGACAAGTTTTCGAGTTGGGGCATGATGGACACAGGGGAGGAGCAACGGGCAGCCAGTCAGTATGTGCAAGACCTGCGGATCAAAACGCCGGGCCTCGATCAGAAAGTCGTTTTTTTAAGCGGCGGCAATCAGCAGAAGGTGGTCTTGAGCAAGTGGCTATGTTGTCAGTCCGAGGTTTTCATCTTCGATGAGCCGACGCGCGGCGTGGACGTGGGCGCGAAAGCCGAAATCTATCAGTTGATGAACCGGCTCACCGCGTCCGGCGTCGCCATTATCATGATCTCATCAGAGATGCTCGAAGTGTTGGGCATGAGCGACCGCATCATGGTTATGCGCGCGGGCAGAATCACGGGTGAGTTCTCCGCCGGGGAAGCCACACAGGAAAGAATCTTACAATGTGCCCTAGAGGAATAGCCCTGCGCCAGAATTTTCTTTCCCACTATGGACGGCAGCTCGGCACATTGTCAGGGCTGTTGGGTCTGGTCATCGTGCTCTGGTCTTTGACCCCCCATTTCTTAACCATCTCGAATCTGCTGAATGTTGCCGAGCAGGCCACCATCATCGCCATTGTCGCGGTCGGCATGACTTTCGTCATCATCACCGCCGGGATTGATTTATCAGTCGGCTCGGTGCTCGCCTTTGCCGGTGTGGTCATGGCAAGCCTACTCCAACGCGGACTTCCGCTGCCGTTGGCCTTGGCGGCCGGTTTGGGCACGGGGCTGCTCTGCGGCGTGGTGAACGGATTGCTGATCACCACCGGGCGGCTGCCGCCGTTCATCGCCACGCTGGGCATGATGAGTGTGGCGCGCGGCAGCGCCCTGATGTTCACGGAAGGCAGGCCGATCTCAGGTTTCTCGGAAGGTTTTCGCGCACTCGCCACCGGCGAGGTGCTGCGCGTCCCGACGCCTGTGGTCATCATGGTCGTCGTCTATGCTATCGCCTATTTCGTTTTAAGGCGCACGAAGCTGGGTCGCTACACCTACGCCATCGGGGGCAACGAGGAGGCTGCGCTGCTGTCCGGCATCAACGTCAAATTATATAAGACGATGGTGTACGGTCTGGCCGGGATGCTCAGCGGACTGGCGGCCATTCTGCTGACAGCGCGCTTGAATTCGGCGCAACCCATCGCCGGGATGAATTACGAGTTGGACGCGATTGCCGCCACCGTCATCGGCGGCACAAGTTTGCTCGGCGGTGAAGGGACTGTCGTGGGCACTTTGATCGGCGCACTGATCATGGCAGTCCTGCGAAACGGCCTCAATCTCTTAAGCGTCTCTCCTTATTTTCAACAGGTCGTGATCGGCTCGGTCATTATCCTCGCCGTGCTGATTGATATGGGATTAAAGAGGCGAGGGAAATAGCAGGCAAGCAAAAACGTCCGTGCAGAAGGAGAAATGTTTATGAAGCAGAATCTGTGTCTGATTCTATTGGGCATACTGTCCATCACTTTTCTAAGTTGTCAGCGCGGTAATGAGCAAACTGGCGGCGGTGCGCCACGAATCGCCTTCGTGATGAAAACCGCAAACAACCCCTTCTTTATCGAGATGCAAAAGGGAGCCGAAGCGGAAGCCAAGAAGTTGGGGGTCAATCTGATCGTGCAGGCGGCAGAGCGCGAGGTTGATGTCGAGAAGCAGATGCAGATTGTCGAGAATCTGATTCAAACCAAAGTCGCGGCGCTCTGCGTCACGCCGAGCGGCTCGCGGGAAATCGTTCCGGCCATTGACAAGGCCAACCGCGCGGGCATTCCAGTGGTCATTGTAGATACGCGCGTGGACGCCAAAGCCTTAAGCGAATCGCAGGGTAAGATCGCGACCTTTATCGGCTCTGACAACTACGAGGGCGGCAAACTCGCCGGCGAGTTCATCGCCAAACGGCTGGGCGGCAAAGGCAAGGTGGCGGTGCTTGAAGGCATCCCCGGTCATGAGACCGGCGACTCCCGGCTGCGCGGTTTCCGCGAAGCCATCAAGGCGACGCCGGGGATCGAGATCGTCGCCTCGCAGACGGCGAACTGGGAAAGGGATCAGGGCTTCAACGTCTTCCAGAACATCCTGCAATCGCACCCTGACGTGCAGGCAGTATTCGCCTGTAGCGACCTGATGGCGTTGGGGGCCGTCGAAGCGATTGCCGCCGCGAAAAAGACCGGGCAGATCACGGTCGTCGGCTTTGACGCTTCGGACGAAGCACGCAAGGCCGTTCAGCAGGGCACGATGGACGCCACCGTCGCGCAGTCGCCCTCGGCGATGGGCGCGCTGGCGGTGGAGAACGCTTACCGTTTGATTAAAGGTGAGCAGATAAAAGATGAGATCGTCGTCCCCATCAAACTGATCACGAAAGAAAACGCAGAGGCGACGGACACGAATAAACAAGCAGGAGCAAAGTAGAGATGAGTAAGAGACTAGGCATTGGCGTGATCGGGTTGGGCCGGCTGGGTAGTTCGTATGCCAGATATTTTACGGGCCGCATTGCCGGCGCGAACCTGGTGGCCGTGTCCGACGTGAACGAATCCGCCGTCGCATCAGTGGGCGCGGAGTTGGGCGTCTCCAAGCGGTATGACCGCTATCAAGATTTAATCGCTGATGAAGAGGTCGAAGGCGTCGTCGTTGTCAGCCCCACCAGTACGCATCAAGAGATCGTGCTCGAAGCAGCGAAACGCGGGCTATCGATTTTTTGTGAGAAGCCTTTATCAATCTCTCTGGCAGAGGCGCGCGAGATGCAACGCGCCGTCGAACAGACGGGCGTGTTCTTTCAAATGGGTTTTATGCGGCGCTTCGATAAAGGGTATGTGGCGGCCAAGCGCAAGATTGAAGCGGGCGTGATCGGCACGCCGGTGGT
>JBBRYU010000201.1:0-8003 GCA_038237345.1 Pyrinomonadales bacterium | reverse complement strand
CAATACCATAACAGACGGCGAGGCCGAGGCCCGTGCCCCGCCCGATCTCTTTCGTTGTGAAGAACGGATCGAAAATCTTCACTACGTTCTCCTGCGCGATGCCGACGCCCGTGTCGCGCACTTGCAAACGCACGCCCGCGCCTTCGTTATAAGTCCGCAGCGTCAACGTGCCGCCCTGTGCCATCGCATCAATCGCGTTCTCGGCCAAGATGATGACGACCTGCTGTAACTGCCCCGCATCGCCCGCGACGACGGCCAGATCATCCGCGACTTCGACCTGAAACTCGATGTTCTGCGCGCGCCGTTGATGACGCAGCAGCCGCGCCGCCGCTTTGACCACTTCGGTCAACGAGACGCGCGCAGGCTCGCCCGCGCGGGCGCGACTGAAATCGAGCAGCCCGTTCGTGATCTGCTTACAACGAAAAGCCTCGCTGCGAATGAGCGCAAGGTACTCGCGCAGGTCGTCCACATCGCGCGACGCACCGTATACGCCCTCGCCCACGCGCATCTCCAACGCCTCGGCGCACGCCGCGATGGTGGCGAGCGGATTGTTGATCTCATGCACGACGCCGGCGGCCAAGCGACCGACGGCCGCGAGTTTTTCCGTCCGCGCGACGGCGCGATTCGCCTCAACGCGCGCCGTGATGTCTTCGCCGACCGTGATAACGTGCGACACCTCCGCGCCGTCGGCACGCATCGGAATTTTGCTGACGAGCCAGTGCTTGGTGCTACCTTCTGTGTCCGCGCTCTCCTGCTCGATGCGCTCAATGCTGCCCGTCTCGAAGGCGCGGGCAAACTCGCGCTCAAGCGTCGCGCGCGGCTGGCGCGTGAGCACGTCGAAGATGTTGCGCCCTATGGCGTCTTGGCGCGGGATGCCCTGCCCGCCCAACTCGCGATTGCGATTCCACGCGACGATGCGATGACTGCGATCCACCGCGTAGAGCGAGATCGGCAGACTATCTATGATCGCCTCGGTGAACCGACGCTGCGCTTCGGCTTCAGCCGTGCGCCGCTCAACCTCGCGCGCCAGACTCACGGACGACGCACGCGCCGCAGCGTACAGCGAAGAGATATGCGTTGCGAGCGCGGCCTGCTGCGCCGCCGCGTCAATCAAGCGCGCTTCCGTCTCGCCGCAGTCCGCCGCGCTGTCGAACGCGACGACGAGCGCGCCCAACGCCTGCCCCGCGAATCTGAGCGGCGCAACGTACTCGACCCGGTGCGCCTCATCGCGCAAAAAGAAGTCGGCGCGGCGCTCAAACATAACTGACGCCGAAGGCTTCGTTGCCAACCAACGCTGCAACTTCGCCGCGTCCACGAGCGTAGGCCCTTCGGCGCTGCCCTCACGGTCAAACACGCACGCAACCATCTCATCAGGCAACAGCGCGGCGTCTTTGTCGCTCACGTTAACGCTGTCCGCATGCGCGCCCACCACGGCCGCGCAGAGCGCCGCGTTGGCCGCGTCGTAAGTTGCGCCCGCGACGCGGCGGATGACCTGCAACGGCTCAAGTGCGACGAGCAAGCCGCGCCCCAAGTCCGCGAGAAAGGCCAACTCGCGATTACTGCCCGCCAGCGTGCGCTCGCGCCGCGCGGCTTCCAGGTGCGCGCTTACACGCGACAACAACTCGCGCCGCGAGGCCGGTTTGACGACGAAATCGTCCGCGCCCGCCGCGAACGCGCCGACCTGCAATTCCTCTTCGTCGCGGTCGGCCAGCATGATGATCGGCAGACGCTTCGTCGTTGCCTGTGCGCGCAGCACGCGACAAAGGGCGAGACCGTCCACGCCCGGCATCTCGCTGGCAAGCAGGATCAGATCGCAGTGTGCCTCGTGCAACAGGCGCAACGCCGTCGGCGCATCGGCCGCCGCATGTATGCGGTACGGCCCCTGTTCCAACGCACGCCCCAAGGCCGCGCGGTCGCGCTCGTCGCCGTCGACGATAAGCAGCGTGGCGGTCTTAGTGAGTTGATTGATGGCAGCAGGCATGCTTCCGGCTCGCAGTAAAGCTTTCCGCATTAGTGGTTAGTATCGGGGTGAACGAGCGCGTGCTTGCAGGCGACCCGGCCAAACGCCGGTCGGGCAGGGGTTGCGGCAAACGATCTGACGCCCGCCCGCGCCTCTCTGATTGATTGAAAGCGATGCGGGCAAGAATGTCAAGAAGGCAGTTTACGCCTGAGTTTTGAGTTTTCAGTTTTCAGTGACAGCCAACGCTGAAAACAAAAAACTGAAAACTCAAAACTGGGCTTAAACTGCCTTCAGTTAATCGCGACCGAACTGAGATCGCTGATAGGTAACTCGGCGGGTGCGGGTGCGCCAGTAAGGCGAAGCTGTTTGTGGTTAGCCTTGACGGAGTACATGGCCTGGTCGGCGGCGATGAGCAGTTGGCTAAGCGCCTCGCCGTCTGTGCCGTAACGCGCCGCGCCGACGCTGATGCCGACGCGCGCGTGCTTGTCGGGCGGGACCCGCAAGCTGAGGCGGCGGATCGATTTTTCGATGCGCTCGCGCAAGTCCGCGACCTGCTCGTCGGTCAACTCCTGCACGATGGCGACGAACTCATCGCCCGCATAGCGCGCCAGAAAATCGTACTCGCGCAGTTGCATCTGCAACACGCGCGCGACTTCGCGCAGCATCTGATCGCCAGTCTGATGGCCGAACGTGTCGTTCACCTGTTTGAACTCGTCGAGATCGAGCATGACCACTTGAAAGGCTTGACCCGTGCGCCGCGCGCGTGCTTCTTCTTCACTGAAGCGCAGGTGCAACGCCCGCGCGTTCGGCAGACCTGTGAGCGGATCGGTCAAGGCGTTCGATTCGGCTTCGGCGTGCGTCAGCGAATTGGCGAAGGCATCGGCCGCCAAGCGCGCGACCATGTCGAGCAGGCGCACGTGGTCGTCTGTGTAAAGGTCATGCGCGCGCGAGTAGACGGCGATGACGCCGAGCAGGCGTTCTCCTTTGATGAGCGGCAACGCGACCATCGAGCGATAGCGTTCGTCTTCTGCGAGCGCAAACTCGCCGAAGTCGAGCATCGGATCGAAGCCGTTGACGGGGTGACGGTTGGCCAGCACGAAACCGATCACGCCCTCGCCCGGCGCGACGCACCGTTCGCGCAACAACTCCGCGTGTCGCCCCGCAACGTGGGCCACACGCGCATAGTTTTTCAGTTCATCAAACACATAAACGGCGCACGTGTCGTAAGGCACGACGTGCCCGACCTTGTCTGCCAGCACTTGCGCGCGGTCGGCCATGTCGAGCGACGAGCCGAACGTGCGTGCGATCTCGTAGAGCGCATAGACCTCGCGGTGTGCGTTCTTGATCTGCTCGAGATAAGCGGGCGGCGCGCAATCGTCGGTGACATGCAAGCTGCGCGCGAGCGTTGAGCCGGGCGACGTATGCACGTCTGCCTCTTCAGTGGCGAGATATTGATCCAGCCCGCGCAACGCTATCTCCGTCTCGAACTCCGAGAGGTGCTTGAGAAAAAGCTCCACAACCTGCGGGTCGAAGCGCGTGCCGGCGTCGCGTAACAAGAGTTCACTCGCCGCCGCGCGCGGCTTGCCGGCGCGGAACGGGCGCTTCTCGCGCAACGAGTCGTAGCAGTCCACGACCGCGAGCACGCGCGCTGTAAGCGGGATCTCTGTGCCGCGCAAGTTGTCGGGATAGCCCAGCCCATCCCAACGCTCGTGATGATGGCGCACGGTGGGCACGACCGGATAGGGGAAATCAATGCGTTCCAGAATCTGCGCGCCGACCACCGTATGCACCTTCATGCGGTCGAACTCGGCGGGCGTCAGTTTTCCCGGCTTGTTCAGAATGTGATCGGGCACGGCCAGTTTGCCGATGTCGTGCAGCAGCGCGCCGGCCCTGAGCGCTTCGATCTCTTCATCCTCCATGCGCAGCACGCGCCCCATGCCGGCGGCGTAGAGTTGCACACGCCGCACGTGACAGTGCGTCGTCTGATCTTTCGCGTCAATCGCGGTGGCTAAGGCTTCGACCGTCGCCAAGTGCAGCCGCGCCAGTTCCGCCGCTTCGCGCGTCTGCTCGTTCACGCGCTCGAAGTAAATCCGGTAGATGGCAAGCGTCGCGGCAACGACCGGCCCGCTCAGCAACACGTAGAGCAGCCCGAAGCTCAACACGGCTTGATAGAGCAGCAGCGTGACAATCGCCGCCGTGCAGAACGTCCACGCCGTCCACACATAGCCGTCGCGCCAGAACTGCCAGAGCGAACGTTGCCGCTTCAAGGCGTGTAGCGTGGCCACGAGCAGGCCCTTGACCAAAAACTGAACGAGCGCCATGACGGCGAGCGGCAGGAGCAGTTGCTCAAAGGTCAACCCGGCGAGGCCAATCGGTTGCAGTTTGACGCCCGTATAAGCCGCGAGCGAGTAGAAAGTCTGGGCCGCTAAGAGCGTGGTGACGGACATCGTGGCGGGCGCGGCGAGCCAGTTGGCCGCGCGCCGCGTCGTGCGCAAAGAACGCAGGCAGGCGTCGAGCGCGCCGAGCAGGACGGCGGCGGGCACACCCAGCACGATGGCCGCGAGAAAGATGAAGGCGGCGCTGAGCGTGCTGCCGGTGATGCTGTGCGGGCGGCGGAGCGGGAGCGCGCACACAAGCACGACGAAGCTGGCAAGCGCGAGAAACTGCAAGCCCTGTAGCCCCGTGAATGCGAGGCAGCAGAACGCGGCCCACACGCATGTGACCGCGCCCGCGCAGAGCATCGTGCCCCAATAGCCACGCGCGGCGCGACTGTAATCCGACATGTCGATCATTCTCAACCCGTTAGCCTCCACGGCGCAGACTGCAATTGACAAGCGTGATAGACAGCGCCTCGGCCCAACTTTGCTGTGCGCGTGAACTAATGAACAACTCTGCCCGGCCCGCGCAGCGAAATCTTTGGCGCGTCCAATGGCAACGAACGAAAAAAACTCGTCGCCGGAAATCACAGACCGGGAGCAATCCGTCTGCGCTTCCGGCGACGATCAGGGGGCAAGCAGCGAGCGCGTGGCACTCACTCGCTGATCCGGGGTGAGAAAGTATCCCGCCGGCACAAAGCGGCGCGCACTTTCCTGAACGCTCTGTACATTGTCAATCTAGCGCGGCCGTCGGGCCCCGTGCGGAGGGCCCGCGAAGCGACTTAACGCTTCATGGCCGCGCACGCTTCTTTTAACAAGCCGCGTGCCGTAACGCAGCAGCCAATGCGCGCCGTGATAACGCGCGCATAAACACTCATTAATCTTCATTAGCGCCGCAACCCGTGGCGGCGATGAAGCCGCGCGCGATAGTCAACGTGACGCGTCAGAATGATGCTTCGGTCAGGTTAAAACGGGCCGTGCGGCCGGCACGTTTGACAATCAAGGTGGCGCGCGGCACTCTCACCGGAAACGTAACGTCGGACAAGCGGAAGTTTATTTTCTGAAGCACGCGATTACGCCGGTGCGTGATGTCCCGCAGGACATAGATTTTGGCTGGCCCGCGCAAGTGAACATGAGTGAGCAGGCACAAACGCAGGGTGCGTCCGGCGGCTACGGCGCGTTGCTGCGCGGTAATCGCAACTTCCGGCAGTTGTGGCTCGGCCAAGTCGTCAGCCAACTCGGCGACTGGTTCGACACGCTCGCGCTCTTCACGCTGGTCTTGAAGTTGACGGGGTCGGGGCGCGCGGTCGGGCTGGTGCTGGTGGCGCGCTTCCTGCCGAGCGTCGTGCTGGGGCCGCTCTCCGGCGTCGTGGCGGATCGCTTCAGCCGGCGCACGATCATGATCAGTTCGGACGTAGCCCGCGCCGTCGTCGTACTCGGCTTCTTGCTCGTGCGCCGGCCCGATCAGGTCTGGATCGTCTACGCGCTAACGGTGCTGCAACTCGCTTTCTCGACCTTCTTCGAGCCGGCCAAGACCGCCGCCATTCCCTCCATCGTCGCGCAGCGCGATCTCGTCAACGCGAACTCAATCGCTTCGATCACGTGGTCGGTGATGCTGACGCTCGGCGCGGCCATCGGCGGCGCGATCACCGACTGGTTCGGCACGGACGCCGCGTTCATCATTGATTCGCTCACCTACCTCGCCTCGGCCGCACTCATCGCCGGCGTGCGTCTGCCGCGCCGCCCCACCCGCGCCAAGACGAAGCTGACCATCGGCAAAGCGCTCGGCATCACCGACACGCTCGAAGGCATGCGCTACGTCTGGCACCGCCCGCGTGTGCTGGCGCTGCTCCTGGTCAAACCGGCGTGGGGCGCGGGCGGCGGCATCCTGACGCTGCTCGCAGTCTTTGGCGAGAAGATTTTTCCGGTGGGGCGCACGGCTGCGGCGGGCGTCGGCGTGCTATATGCTGCGCGCGGCATCGGCACGGCCATCGGGCCTGTCTTTGCGCGTATGCTGGCGGGCGAATCGCGGCGACGCATGCGCATGACTATCGGTTTCGCGTTTCTCATCGGCGGCGTGTTCTACGTCGCGTTCGGGTTGTCGCGCTATTTCGCGCTCGCGCTTCTGATGCTGCTCATCGCGCACATGGGCGGCAGCATCCTGTGGGTGTTTTCCACGGTGCTGTTGCAGTGGGCGGTGGAAGATGAATTTCGCGGGCGCGTCTTTGCTGCCGAGCTTGCGTTGCTGACGCTGGCGATGGCCGCGTCGAACTACGCGACCGGCGAACTGCTCGACCGTTTTGGCTTTTCGGCGCGGCTCGTCACCGCCATGATTGGCGTGCTGTTCCTCTTGCCCGGCCTGCTCTGGTTCGTGACCGCGCGCTGGTGGGATCGTGAAGACAAGTACGCGCGTCAGCCGACACTCATGATCGGCGAGGCCGCGCAACTCCACGAAGTCGCCAATCAGATACACCTGACTGGTGATTAACAAACCGCCTGCTTTCCACTATCATCACGCCGTCAACTTCGACCGACGGCGCAGCTTATTCGACAGCGAGAGCCGCGCGCTTATCGTGTCCCGCGCCTAAAACCGATCCAACACGGAGATAGCCCATGCATCGCATCAAAGCCCTGTCCCTGTTTATGCTCTTCCTTGCGCTCGCGTCCGTTGCCTACGCTGCCGGCCGCGACCGTTTGACGATTGATACGTTCCTCGATTGGGAGTACGTACAATCGCCGCAGATTTCGCCCGACGGCACGCAGGTGATCTACACGCGCCGTTGGACGGACAAGATGAACGACACGTATGTGGACGAGTTGTGGATCGTGAGCGCGGACGGCAGCCACAACCGTTTCCTCACCAAAGGCGCGCAGGCGCGTTGGGCTCCGGACGGCAAACGCATCGCTTATGTCGCGCCCGGTCAACCGGCGGGCAACCAGATTTTCGTCAAGTGGCTCGACGAACCCGGCGAGACGCAACTCACACATCTTGAGCGCGGCCCCGGCAACATCGAGTGGTCGCCGGACGGCAAGCGCCTCGCCTTCACCATGTTCATGCCCGCGACGCAGGAGTTCAAAGTCAACATGCCCGCGCGCCCGGCCGGTGCGAAATGGATCGATGCGCCGCGCGTGGTTGATCGCCTCAACTATCGCGCGGACGGTGCGGGCTTCCGCATGGACGGCTTCGCGCACATCTTCGTCATCGCCGACACGGGCGGCACGCCGCGCCAGTTGACCGAAGGCGATTACAATCACGGCGGCCCCGAATGGCTCGACAACGAGAACATCGTCTTCGACGGCTTGCGCCAACCCGACGCGGAGTATCTGCAACGCGAGTCGGACATCTACACGCTCAACATCAAGACCGGCCAGATTCGCGCGCTCACGGATCGCAAGGGGCCGGATGCCAACCCGACTGTCTCGCCCGACGGCAAGTTGATCGCCTACACCGGCTTCGATCAAACCGACGACACCTACACAGTCGCAAAACTGCACGTGATGAACGCCGACGGCACGAACAAGCGCATGCTGACCGGCGGCTTTGATCGCGCGCCCGCGCAACTGCAATGGACGCCGGACAGCAGGGGCATACTCTTCACCGCCGAAGATCGCGGCAGCAACAACGTCTATTACATCGCGCTGGCTGGCGGCGGCCAACCCGTGCAGGT
>JBBRYU010000200.1:0-8058 GCA_038237345.1 Pyrinomonadales bacterium | reverse complement strand
GAGATCAAAGGGCGCAAAGGCGAGACCATCACGTTTGCGCGCGACGAGCATCCGCGCGCCGACACGTCGCTCGCGTCGCTGGGCAAGCTGCCGCCGGTCTTTCGCGCGGACGGCACGGTCACGGCCGGCAACTCTTCCGGCATCACGGACGGCGCGGCGGCGGTCGTCGTCATCGGCGCGGACGCATTGCAGTCGTTGCCGGGCGGCGAGCCGCAGGCGCGCATCGTAGACTACGAGATCGCGGGCGTCGCGCCGGAGATCATGGGCATCGGGCCTGTGCCAGCCGTGCGCGCTCTGCTGGCGCGCCAGAAGCTCTCGCTTGATGAGATCGATCTCATCGAACTGAACGAAGCCTTCGCGGCGCAAATCATCGCTTGTGATCGCGACCTCAAGTTCGATGCTGACCGGCTGAATGTCAACGGCGGCGCGATTGCGCTCGGCCACCCCATCGGCTGCACCGGCGTGCGCATCACGACGACGCTCTTGCATGAAATGGAAAAGCGCAAGGCGCGGCGCGGTCTCGCCACGCTCTGCGTCAGCGGCGGCATGGGGTTGGCGCTGCTCGTCGAGCGGGTGTAATCATTGCCCGTGTCTGTAACGTTCGAGCGGTCGTAGGCGTCTTATGCTGCGCGTCGGGGGTGTGCGTGGCTGCGCCACTTTTGAAGCCAACGGGGGCGATGTGGCGCGCATCCGACTGCAGCGCATACTCCCCTAAAGTTCAACTAGAGTGCGGCGGCTATGGTAGCCGTCAATTTGATCAACGGGTGAAAGGTTTAATAGATGAAGAAGACTGTTTTGTTTTTCGCGGTGGCCCTTATACTCGCGGCGGCCTGCGTGCTGCCGGTGAGCGCGCAGACCAGGCGTGCGGCAGCGACGACGCGCGCTGTGCCGGATATGCTGGCGGCCCTGCCTGCGTCGGACGCGGTGATGGCGGTGGACGCGCAGCGTCTGTTCAAAGAAGCGTTGCCGCGTATCTACGCGAACGACGCGGCGAAGCTCGCCGAAGTCAATGCCGACATTGACAACTTCAAGACGCGCACGGGTCTCGACCCGCGCATGTTCGAGCGGCTGGCGGTCGGCGTGCATTTCGCGGAGTTGCCGTCGGGCGCGGTAAAGGTACAGCCGGTGGCGTTGGCCAGCGGCAACTTCAATGCGGCGGCGCTCATGGCGGCCGGACGTATTGCGGCGCAGGGCAAATATCAACAGCAGCAGTATAAGGGCAAGACCATCTACGTCTTCAGTCTCGACAATCAGGTTAAGTTCTTGAACCTGCATTGGACTGATCTGGCGGCGGTTGTGCTGGACAGCCACACGCTCGCGTTCGGTCATCCGGAACGCGTACGCGCGGCGATAGATGCGCAGGGCGGCGGCACGCGTGTGAGCAGCGAAGTGGTGGCGCTCGCCCAGCGCGATCCGGGCGCGATCATCGGCGCGGGCGGTAACTTGCCGGCGGCGCTCACGCGCCAACTCGATTTCCTCAGTCCGGAGATCAGCCGCAGCATCGCGTCCGTGCGCCAGTTCTACGGCACGCTGGGCGCGACGAGCGACGGCTTCCACCTGCTCACGGTGTTTCGCACCGGCAGCGCGGCGGATGCGCGCACGCTCTCCGACACGGTCGAAGGTCTCAAACAACTTGCGCCCTTCGCCATCGCGCGCATGAAGGGCGAGAAGGCGAAGCTGACCCAACAACTCGTGGACACGACGAGGGTCACGACCGAGGGCAACGACGTGCAGATCAAACTCGACCTTGCGGATGCGAACGTGGCCACGCTCGTGCGCGTGTTCTGAGACACGCGCTCAAATTTGCGAGGGCAGATTTCAGAGCGCACAGGTAAGAAGTTAAAAGAGAGGCCGCGCTGATTGTCGCGCGGCCTCTCTTTATTTTTGGCGCTGTGCGTTAACGGGCTAGGCGGGCGGGTCGCCTTCATTTGATCGGGATGGGGAAGTTGCGCGGCGGCGCGGGCGCGGCTTCCGGTTCTTCTTCGGCCGAGACGCGCGCCAGCACGTCGGTGTAAATCTTGATCTTCCCTTCCCGTTCGTAGCGCGCACGCAACGCGCTGATGTAGTCCTCATACACGTCGCCGCGTTTGGCCGTGAGTTCCGTCTGCATGAGTTGATCGTGCTGCTTGTTGAACTCGGCCAGATCGGCGTCCGTGCGTTTCGTCACGCCGACGACGACCCATGTGTCGCCGACCTGCACCGGCGTCTTCGTGATCGCACCCTCTTTCAAGTTGTAGATCGCTTCGCCGGCCGCCGGACTCGTGCCCACGCCTTCGAGCGGCTGGCTGGTCTTGAATTTCTCTAGCGTCTTAACTTCGAGGCCGTACTTCTCCGCCGCAGCCTTCAAGTCGGCGGGGCTATTCGCCGTGTTGGCGATGTCGCGCGCCGCCTGCTCAAGCTGACCCTTTGCCTTCTCGTCCTTGACGCGCTCCACGACCTTGTCCTTCACCTCGGCGAAGTCGGGGATGCGCGACGGTCGCTTCTCGACAAGCGTGGGAATGGCGAAGCCGTTCTTGATGGGCGTGCGCTCGCCCACGTCGCCCACGTTCTCCAGCGGCTTGATGGCCTCTTCAAACTGCGGGCTGCTGCCGATGTCGGGCACATTGTCGCCCGGTTTGATAAGCGGCGTCTCCTTAACCATCTCGCCCGGCGTCATCGCCGCGTCCTGCGCTAGCTCGGCCGCCACCTTCTGCACGTCCTTCGTCTCCTTGACGCGCTGCTGGGCGCGCGCCGCGAGTTCGGCCGCCGTTTTATAAGCGCGGCGATTGCGTAGCGAGGCGAGCAATTCCGGTTTCGCATCTTCAAACGACTTGGGCACGGCTGGGCCGCGGCGGAAGATGTAGTAAGCCTTCGCGGCCTTGTCGTAGAGCGGGTCGGTCGTCTCGCCTTCATTCATATCGAGCAGGCGCTGCGTCAGTTCGTTCGGCTTATTCAAATTGCGCTTGACGGGCGCGCTAAGCGAGCCGCCGTTCTTCGCCGTCGCGGGGTCTTCGGACTGCCCGCGCGCCGCGTCGGCAAATGTCTTTTCATCCACCGAAACAGTCGTGTCGCTCTTGCCGCCGCGCAATCCGGCCGCGATGCCCGTGGCTTTGGCCAGCACTTGCTGATCAAGTTCCGGCGTCGCCACCTTCAAGACGATCTGCTGCGCCTTGACGCCCGCTTGCTTCTTGTCTTCCGGCAATTGGTTGTACTCGGCGCGCAAATCTTCGTCCGAGATCGCGAGCTTCGCGCCGAGTTTTGCTTGATCGACGAAGAGGTAGCGAATTTTCTTTTGCGCTTCGAGATAACGGAAGTCCGTCTTGTGCGCGTCGTAATACTTTTGCAGTTCGTCGTCGGCGGGCTGCACGCGCGCCGCTAGTTTGTCGGCCACGACGGGCACGTAGGTCAGATCGAACGCGGTGTTCTTGTGTTCGTAGTCGTCTTTGATCTCCGCTTCGGAGACGTTGACGCCGGCCGTGACGAACGCGCGCAGTTTCTGCTCTGCCAGCGAGTCGCGGATTGTCTGCTCGAACTTCTCGACGCTGCCGTAGCGCGTCGTCACGATGTCTTTATATCTATCGAAGCCGTCGCCGCTGCCGTTCGCGGCGTCCGGAAACTGCTTGCGGATCGCCGCGCCCACTTCGGCGTCGGAGGCGACGAGATTCAGCCGCCGCGCCTCTTGCGTGACGATGCGGTCGCGGATCAGGCCGTCGAGGAAACGCTTGTCGCCGCCCAATTGGGACAGACTGATCTGCCCGCCGAACATCTGTTGATAAGACTCTTTCAGCCGGCTCAGATCGCCGACCGTGACCTCGTCGCCGTTCACTTTGGCGAGCGTCGCCGTATTGGTCGGCGCGGCGTCCGCCATGTTGCGCGATGGCGCGTAGAAGAGCACGAGGCTCAGTCCCATCAACCCGGCGAAAAACAGCAGCACCCATTTATGCGCCGACCGCATACGGTTAAATTGTTTCAGCATGTCTTAAACCTTCCCAGCAAACTCAGGGCTAACAGTTGTGTCAGTGTGCGCTTAGTAGTAGATAGACGACTTTCTCGCGCGGCTCGCAAGCGGTGGATTGTAGCGGAGCGGGCGGCGCAGTCGCAACCGGGCGGAACTGAGGTCAGAGGTCAGAGATTAGAGGTCAGTAAAGTTGTGTTTCAAGTTCGCCCTACATCGTTAGAGACAAATTTCTTTCTTACTAACCTCTAACCTCTAACCGCTGACCTCTCTCTTTGCGCTGCTTGCGCGTGGGTGTTATATCTTTTGGCTATGGGCCAATCAATGTGGCTGTGGCTGGGCTTTACGGCCTTCATTCTGCTCATGCTGGGCATCGATCTGGGGCTGTTCAACCGCAAGGCGCACGTTATCACCTACAAGCAGGCGGTCTGGTGGAGCGTTGTCTGGATCACGCTGGCGCTGCTCTTCTCCGGCGTCATCTATTGGCGGCACAGCGCGGCCGCAGGACAGGCCACCGGCCTGAACGCCGCCGGCCTGAACGCCGCCGGCCTGAACGCCGTCATCACCTACCTCACCGGCTATCTCATCGAGTTGTCGCTCTCGGTAGACAATCTCTTCGTCTTCCTGCTCATCTTTGCCTACTTCAAAGTGCCGGCCAAATATCAGCACCGCGTGCTGTACTGGGGCATCCTTGGCGCGCTCATCATGCGCGGCGTGATGATCGGCGCAGGCGCGTTCCTGATCCAGCGCTTCCATTTCATCATCTACTTCTTCGGCGCGTTTTTGATCTACACCGGCATCAAGATGTTCCGGCAGGGCGACGAGGATGTTAACCCGGAACATAGCCCCATCGTGCGCTTCATCACGCGCTACGTGCCGATCACGCGCCACTACGAAGGCAAACATTTCTTCACGCAGGTAGATGGACGGCGGATGGGCACACTCCTGCTGCTCGTGCTCGTGACCGTCGAAGTCACCGACCTCGTCTTCGCGGTGGATTCAATTCCGGCCATCTTCTCCGTCACCACCGATCCCTTTCTCGTCTATACCTCGAACGTCTTCGCCATACTGGGTTTGCGCTCCTTCTACTTCCTGCTCGCGGGCGTCGTCGAAAAATTCCACTACTTGAAGACGGGACTGGCGGTCGTGCTGACTTTCATCGGCGTGAAGATGCTGTTGGAGATCGTCCACGTAAAAATGCCGCCGGTCGTCGCGCTCGCGGTGGTCGCCCTCGTGCTGCTCGCGTCGGTCGCCGCCTCGCTCATCTGGCCGCAACCGCCGGAGAAGCAGATCGAGGTGCAACTGCCCGAAGGTTTCAACTCGCCTTACGACGATGATCAAGGCCAACTCGGCGCGGAAGAACCGACCCTAGACCCACCTGCCCGCAAGCAGGGTTGATAAACACGCGACAAAGCCGCCAATTCCGCAGTAAATATCGCCCCACAGATCAAGCTTGAAGCCGCGCGATGCGCTGTGCTAACTTGCTTGCAGGGCGAACGCACAGGCCGCGCCGCCCGTTCTGAGCAATGCCCCTTTCGTTTGCTCGCCTTCTTATGCCGGGGGGCGCGAACCTTCTCTTACCAACCGATTCCCTTAAACACTACTACTGCGTCCTCGCGCTGCTGGGTGACGCATGAACCGTTCCCGCACTATGATACAAAAACCTCATCGCTTCGATGTTGAATGGTGGGTCGTGTCGAAGCGCACCATCTATCTCGTCATCGCCCTACTACTCACGCTCGCGGCAGCGGGCGGCATAACCGTCTACAGTTGGCTCTACGGCAACCCGTTCAAGCACATCGCCGCGAACATCGGTGCGCCCGCCGGTGCGCGCTTCCTCGCTTTCGACGGCGACGTGCGCGTCGTCCGCGCGCAGACGCGCGAGACCTTGCTCGCACGTAGCGACACGCAACTCTATCCCGGCGACATCGTGCAGACGCAGGCCGACGGCCGCGCACGCATTCAACTGGCCGACGGTTCGACCTTGCTCGTCAAACCCAACAGCGTTGTGACCATCCGCGACAACACGAGCATCGAAGGTAGCAACCGCACCACCGTGCGCGTCGCGGTCGCACGCGGACAGGTGAACGTCCGCACCGAGCAGCAGACTGAAGGCTCGAAGAACATCGTCGAGACACCATTGGCGAACAGTAAGCTCGCCGGGCAGACCGGCGCGAGTTTCGGCGTGCGCGACGACAACACGGAAGACATACGCGTCACGACCGGCGCGGTTGATACGACGACGCGCGGCGGCGAGCATCAGGTGTTGCAACCCGGCGAGTACGTCGCCCTCAATCAGTCGGGCAGCATCAAGAGCCGCGAGCATCTGCTCGACGTGCCTGCGCCCCTGTTGCCGCATGATCTGGACAAAATTTTGACGGGCCAGAGCGGCGCGGCCAGTGTCGCCCTGCGCTGGCAACGGCCCGCCTCCGGCGTGCCCAATCATTACCGCGTCGAGATCGCCACCTCGCCCTTCTTCGTCACGGCGGGCAAAGTGAGCGAGCGCGATCAGCTTGAAGCCACTGACTTCAGCGTCGGCGACCTGCGGCCCGGCGTCTACTTCTGGCGCGTGCGTGCGGTCGCGCAGTCGGGACAGACGAGCGAATGGAGCGAGCCGCAGAAGTTCACGGTTGCGACGGGCGATGCGCCGGCCGAGCGCATCGCCGTCTCAAACGTCACCTTTGAATATATCGCCGGGCAAATCTACATCGCGCGTGGGCGCACGCAGGCCGGCAACGCCGTGCGCATCGCTGGGCGCGAGGCCTTAGCTGCGCCCGACGGCACGTTCCAACTGCAATTCACCGCCCCGCCCGGCACGCGCGAGGTTGCGTTGGAAATCGAAGACCCGCACGGCAACAAAGCCTACGCGCGCCAGAAACTTGGCGGCGGCGGATAGCGGAATCATGCAGCGTACATGAGCAAGCGTGAACACAGCAGCAGTATTTTCTAAGCACGCTTGTTCATGCATGAGCAGTTTCTTTCACCTCGTTCCTCGTCATTACTGTTATGCAAGTTGTCCTGATGGCGGTAGAGCATGAAGCGTCCGCAGCGCTGCCGGAGGTGCTGCGCGCGGCGGGCGTGAGCCTGACGTGCGTGATCGGCACGGAGGTGCGCGCAGGAATTGCGGCCGCGCCGTCTGTGGGCGACGACGCTTTAGCCCCCCCGGCATTCGTGTTGCTGGAAGTGGCGGACGGCGTGGACGCAGCCACACTGCACGCGGCCGTCAGTCACGCCAGCGCAACGTGGCCGGAAGCGTTGCTTATCGCTTGCCGTAAGCATGGGCCAACCGAGTCGCACTCGCCCGCACATCGGCTCGACGCGGCGGCGTTGCAACGACTCGGCTTTCACGCGGTCGCGGATGAACCGGCGCAACTGCCCGCGCTGCTGCGTGAGTTGGAAGACAACGGCACGCTCATCGGCGCTGCACCGACGGCGCACGGCAGCGAGATCGCACACGCGCCCGCGAGCCTGTTGCTGCCTGAGCGGCTGAGTGTCGCGCAATTGCGCGCGACATTTGAGACGGTCGCGGCCTTACACTTCGTCACCGATCAACGCAGTGCGGCACAGGCCGCGCTCGCCGGTCTCGCGCCGCTTGTGCGCGCCGACCGTTGGGCGCTCTATCTGACGGAAGAGGCGCGCGGCCCGCAGGCCACGAACTTCGAGCCGCTCGCCGTGCGCGGGCAGACCGAGAGCGAGCGCGCCCTGCCCGCAGGCGACTGGCGACAGGCCCTCGCGGGCGGCGACTCTCTGCTCGCGCTGTCGGGCCACGAATCGCGCGCGGCCCGCGCGGCTGTCGCCACCTGCGAGCCGGTCAGAAAAACTGAGGGCGCGCGGCGCATTTTGGCCTTGCCGCTCGCGTGCGGTGGGCGCGTGTTGGGCGTGATCGAAGCGGTGCGCGAAGGCGCGGGCGCGCGGGCATTCACTGCGCGCGAGTCGGCGCTCGTCGCGGCGCTCGCCGTGCCCATCGCCGCCGCGCTCGCCAATTCCACACGCATCGCCGAAGCCGAGCGGCTTTCGCGCACAGATGATCTGACGAAACTGCACAACGCGCGCTTCCTGCGCCAGTATCTCGTCGCCGAGATCAAGCGTGCGCGCCGCTACGGCTCGGCCGTCGCCGCGCTCTT
>JBBRYU010000199.1:0-8068 GCA_038237345.1 Pyrinomonadales bacterium | reverse complement strand
GGATGGAGCGGCTCGACGCGATCATTCAAGCGAACCGCGACCGCCTACGGCCCATTTTGATGACGACCATCGCGCTCGTCGCCGGCATGATGCCGCTCGTCGTCTCCAGCGGGCCGGGTTCGGGCACGAACCGTTCCATCGGCGTGCTCGTCGTCGGCGGGCAGTCGCTCTGTCTGTTGCTCACGCTCTTGGCCGTGCCGGTCTTCTATTCGCTCTTCGACGATCTCGGCCGCAGCAAAGTCTGGGGACGCGCCGGCGCATCAATCGGCGGTGCGTTCGCGTGGGCCCGGCGGCGCACGGCCACGGCCGTGGGTACGTTGTTCGGCAAGGTTTAGCCGGCTGGATGAAGTTCGAGCTTAGGGTTCAAATCTGAGATTTCAAATTTCAGCTTTGAGATCATGATTTGAAATCGCAAATTACTTTTATGAGTCATCATCTGACAAAGAAGCTTCTGGCGGCGACGGTGTTGTTCGGTTGCGCCTTGAGCGCGCCGGCCGCGCGGGCGCAGCAAACCACAGCGAACGCGCCGCTCTTGACTGCTGCGCCGGTAAAGCGCGCGGAGTTGACCGCGATCAAAACTGACGAGGTCAAAGAGTTCGCGCAGACGCCGACGGGCACGACGAGCACGCCGCCGTTCACGCCGCCGCCATCGGGCAGCACGCCGCAGCAGAGCGCGCCGCCCGCGACGAGCGCGCCGCAAACCACCGTGCAGACGCCCGCGCCCTCAGCCAACACGCCGCCGGGCCAGACAAACGCGCCGCCGTCAAATGCGCAACCGCTTTCGCCCGAAGCGCAGACGCAACAGAGCGCGCAGCCTGCGCCGCAAGGCGGACAGCAAACGCAGACCGGCAACCCGAACGCCGCGCCGCCCGTAGCCGTGCCGTTGAATCCACAGCTGGGGCAGCCCGGGCCGGCCACGTCGCCGCAAGGCTCAACCATCACGCCGCCGCAGAATCCGGCCGCGCCCGGCCGCGAGAGCGTGCCGACGGCCGCGCCGCGGGAGTTGCCGCTGACCGTGCCGGCGATTGCGCCGGATTACAAGTCCGCGCCCGCGCCGTTCCCTGAACTCGGCCGCGTCGGCGTGGACATGACCGAGCAACGCCCGCTCGCCATGCGCGAAGCGATTGAACTGGCGTTGAAGAATAACAAGGACATAGAAGTCGCCCGGCAGAACGTGCGGGTCGCGGAGTTTGATCTGCTTGGCGCACACGGCGTCTATGATCCGCGCCTCAGCGGTCTCTCTTATTACGAGCGCAGCAAGACGCCCACGTCGAGCGCCTTGAGCGGCGGCGCGAATGGTGCGGTCACACAGTCGGATGTGACGGGCACAATGCGGTTCGAGGGGCTTGTGCCGAAGGGCGGCGGCGGCTATCGCGTCGATCTTTCCAGCGTGCGCTTGATCACCGACAACCAGTTCGTCTCGCTCAATCCGCAATACCAGAACGCGCTCACGTTCAGCTACACGCAGCCGCTCTTGCGCGGGCGGCGCTTCGATCAGAACCGCGAGCGCATCGAGATCGCGAAGAAGAATCTCGGTTTGACCGACGCGCAGTTTCGCCAGCGCGCCATCGAGACGATCACGAACGTGCAGCGCGCCTACTGGGATTTGGTCTTCACCTTGCGCAACTTGCAAATCCAGCGCGACACCGTGCGCGACGCGCGGGCGCAGCTTGAACACAACAAGCGCCTCGTGGCCGAAGGCATGCTTGCGCCGATTGATGTCGTCGCGGCCGAGGCGCAGGTCTCCGGCTTCGAGCAGAGCGTCTACACCGCGCTCGATGATGTGAACCGCGCGGAGAATTCGCTCAAGAATTTGATCGCGGAGAGCCGCACGGCCGAGGTCTGGAACATCGCACTCGTGCCGACCGACACCGTTGATGTGCAACCACCCGTCGTCGCCTTGCCCGAAGCGATGGACGCCGCACTGCACAATCGGCCGGAAGTGCAGCAGTCCGATCTCGCCGCCGCGATCAGCGAGTTGGACGTACGCCTGGCGCGCGAGCAGACGCGCCCGCAAGTCGATCTCGTGGGCAGTTACGGCGTGGTCGGACTGGCCGGCGCGCTCACTACGTCCGCCAATCCATTGACCGCCGCGAACACCTTAGTCCGCGACCGCGTCAATCAACTTTCGCTCCTCGCGGGGCTGCCGCCTTTGCCGGCGACCGCGACGCAGACGCTGCCACCCGACCTGATCGGCGGCATCGGGCAGTCGCTCTCGAATCTGACCGCGAACCGCTTCAATAATTATCGCGTCGGTGTGCAGTTGAATCTGCCGCTACGCAATCGCACAGCCGACGCGCAACTTGGGCGCTCGCTCGTCGAAGGTGAGCGCATCAAGACGCAACGCGCACAGTTGGAGCAATTGATCCAGGTGGACGTGCGCAACGTCTTGCAGCAGACGCGCACGGCCGAGTCGCGCCTGCGCGCGGCCGCCTCTGCGCGCACCGCATCCGAGCAGCAGTACGCCAGTGAGCAGCGTAAATTCGACGCCGGGCAATCAACCATTTTCCTTGTCCTCGAACGCCAGACCGCGCTCGCCACCGCCCGCGGCAACGAACTACGCGCACAGACCGAATTGAACAAGTCCATCGCCGACCTGCAACGCGCCACCGGCAACGCGCTCGAAGCCAACCACGTGCAGGTGAGTGTGCATTGATCTGTGCTGCTATCAACTGCTCGAATACAATTTAACTTTTGACAGGAACTCGGCAGATGCCCGACGCCAAACCGCAGATTGAACCGGGACAACCCGCCGCGCAAGCAGCGCAAGCGCCGGGGCGACAACTGTCCGCGCCCGACGACGCGCCGCCGCCGAATCGGTTGAAAAAGATCGCGCGCCCGCTCGTCATCCTCGTACTGGTTGCGCTCGTGGGCTTTCTCTTCTGGCGCTTCTTCCTGCGCAAGCCCGACGTGCCCGCGAACATCATTCAAGTGACGGGGCGCGTCGAAGGCGACGACGCAGCCATCTCGGCCAAGACAGCGGGCCGCATCCGCGAGATCAACGTGCGCGAAGGCGATCAAGTGAAGGCGGGGCAGATCATCGCCGTGCTTGATGATGCACAGGTGCAGGCGCGCGAAGAGGCGGCGCAGTCGGCGGTTGAACAGTCGGCGGCGCGGCAGCAACGCGCGCAGCAACAGATCGCCTTCTTGCGCTCACAACTCGATCAGGCGCAACTCGGTGTGACGCAGGCCCGCGCGGATGCGCAGGGGCGCGTGCATCAGGCCGAGGCGCAGGTGGCCGCCGCTGAAGCGCAACTCGCGCAGGCCGAGGCGGCATACACACAGGCGCGTTACGACGAAGAGAAATTCACGAAGTTGGCGCAGCAGGGCGACACGCCGGAGCGCACGGCCGTGCAGGCGCACTCGGCGGCGGATGCGCAACGCGCCATCGTGCAAGCAGCGCATAAACAAGTGGACGCGGCGCGCGGCGCATTGCAAGCGACGCGCGCCAGTCTCGTCAACCCGCAGATACGCGCTTCGCAGGCGACCGGCGTCGAACAGCAGATCGCGCAGGCGCAGACCGATATAGAAGCTGCGGCCGCCGACATCGAACGCGCCCGCGCGCAGTTCCGCGAAGCCGAAGCCAACCGCGCCGACCTGCAGATCGCCGCGCCGTTCGACGGCACGGTCGCCACGCGCACGGCCGAACCGGGTGAGGTCGTCGCCGCCGGCACGCCCATCATCACCATCGTCAATCTCGACAAAGTTTACTTGCGTGCGTTTGTGCCCGAAGGCGAGATCGGGCGCGTGAAGCCGGGCCAGCAGGCGCGTATCTATCTCGACACAGCGAGAGGCGGCGGCAGTCGTGCGCTTGAAGCGACGGTCGAGCGCATCGATCCGGAAGCGTCGTTCACGCCGGAGAACACATACTTCCGCGAGGAGCGCGTCAAGCAAGTCGTCGGCGTCAAATTGTTGTTGACCAACTCGCAAGGCGCGGCCAAACCGGGTATGCCGGCCGACGGCGAGATTCTCGTCGAAGGCAACGTCTGGCCGCTCGACACTGGCCGCCGCTAACTTGAAGTGCAAGCCAATATCAATGCTGAAACCGCGCCCCGTGCGCCTGTGCCCGACGATGCAACGCAGGCATCCGGCGCGATCCGCGTGCGCGGTTTGCGGAAAAAATACGGCGCGCTCGAAGCGGTCAAAGGGATCGATCTCGACGTGCGGGCGGGTGAGATTTTCGGTCTCATCGGGCCGGACGGGGCGGGGAAGACGACGACCTTTCAGATTCTCGGCGGCGTGATGCCGCCGACGAGCGGCACGGCCGAGATGTTCGGCCGCCCCGCCCGCGCTGCCCGCGCTTACGTCGGCTATCTCACGCAAACATTCAGCCTCTATCAAGATTTGAGTGTGCGCGAGAACTTGCGCTACATGGGCGAACTGCGTTTGTTGCCCCGCGCCGAGATCGAAGCGCGCGGCAACCGTTATTTGCGCATGTTCGACATGCATCGCTTCAAGGAACGCCTCGCCGGCCGCTTGAGCGGTGGCATGAAGCAAAAGCTCGCGCTCGCGTGCGCGCTCATCGCCGAGCCGAAAATTTTGTTGCTCGATGAACCGACGACCGGCGTCGATCCGGTCTCGCGCCGCGAGTTCTGGGACACGCTCGCCAATCTCTCGTCGGAGGGCATGACCATCGTCGTCGCCACGCCATACCTTGACGAAGCCGAACGCTGCCACCGCGTCGCGCTCATGTTCGAGGGCGAGATACATGATCGCGGCACGCCCGCCGAGTTGAGAAATAATCTTGGGCTCGAACGGCTCGAAGTCCACGCCGACGATCTGCGCCGCGCCGAAGACGTGCTGCTCGACACCGACGGCCTCGCCGACGTGCAACGCTTCGGCGACCGACTGGACGTGATGGTGCGCGCCGCAAAAGCGGGCGAAGCGACGACGCGCGCCGCGCTGGCCGCCGTGAACATCGAGCCGCGTGCGATACGCGCGATGCCGCCGACGCTCGAAAATTCTTTCGTCGCCCTCTTGCGCACACTCGGCGGCGAAGCGCGCGTGCCGGCGTTTCCCTACGCGCGTGAGTTTAGACAAAGAGGCGCGGGCGCGGTCGCCATCGGCGCGCACGATCTGCGCAAAGAATTTGGCGATTTTCACGCGGTCAAGGGCGTCAATCTCGATGTCCGCTACGGCGAAATTTATGGCTTGCTCGGCGCGAACGGCGCGGGCAAGACGACGACGATCAAAATGCTCTGCGGGCTGCTCGAAGTCACGTCCGGCGAAGTCGAACTGGCGGGCGAGCGTGGGCTTGTGCGGTCGAGCTTTGTGCGCCAGCGCATCGGTTACATGTCGCAGAAGTTTTCGCTCTACGACGATCTGACGATTGACGAGAATCTGGAATTCTTCGCGGGCGTCTATCAAGTACCGCGCCGCGAGCGCGCGGAGAAGAAAAGTTGGGTGCTTGAGTTCTCGGGCCTGCGCGGGCGCGGCCACCTGTTAACGGGCAGTCTGCCCGGCGGCTGGAAACAGCGCGTCGCCTTCGGCGCGGCCGTGATGCACGAGCCGTCGGTGCTGTTCCTCGATGAGCCGACATCGGGCGTCGATCCGCTGGCGCGCCGTGCCTTCTGGCGCATGATCAATGCGTGTGCGGACAGGGGCGTCGCCGTGCTGGTGACGACGCACTATCTGGAAGAAGCCGAACAGTGCAACCGGCTGGGCCTGATGGTTGCGGGCGAACTCGTCGCCGAAGGCACGCCGACCGGCATCAAGGCCGCGCAGGGCGGCCACCTGATCGAGTTGCTCACAAGCGAACCGCAACGCGCGATGAACGTGTTGAAGGAAGAGATGGCACGCTGGCGCGTCTCGCTCTTCGGCGACCGGCTGCATGTCATCATTGACGAGGACGCCCAGACCGGTATTAAGCAACTGACACAACGGCTCAAGCGCGAGCGCATCGACGTGCAGCGCGCCTACGAAGAAGATTATTCATTGGAAGACGTGTTCATCGTCGTCGTCGAGAAAGCGCGCCAACAAGGGCTGGCGGCGGACGAGTAAGCATTCATGCGACGCATCATCGCGCAGGCGCGCAAAGAGTTGACGCAGTTATTCCGCGACCGGCTGACGGTCGTGCTGGCGCTCGTCTTGCCGCTCATCCTGATGGCACTCTTGGGCACGGCGATCAACTTGACGATCACCGATCTGCCCATCGTCGTGCAAGACCTCGACGGCACGCCGCTCTCGCGCCAGTACATAGACATGTTCCGCGCGTCGCTCACGTTTCGCGTCGTCAGTCTGCCGCCGACGATGCAGCCGGACGAGGCGTTGGATCGCAGTCTGGCGCGGGCGGCGATCATCATCCCGGAGCATTTCGCGCGCGACCTGCAACGCGGGCTGAACGCCGACGTGCAAATCCTCGTGGACGCGACCGACGCCAACACCGCGAACATCATGCGCGGCACGATGACGGCGCTGACGCAAGCGTTCATGTTGCAACTGCGTCCCGCCGGTTTTCAACCGGCCATCAAGGCGGAGACGCGGCTCTGGTACAACCCCGGTCGCGAGTCGCGCAAGTTTATCGGCCCCGGCGTGCTGGCGGTCGGCCTCGCGTTGTTCCCGCCTCTGCTCGCGGCCCTCGCGATGTCGCGCGAAGGCGAGCAGAAGACGATCTTGCAGGTCTATGTGTCGAGCATCACGGCGCATGAATTTCTGCTGGGCAAGATTCTCGCCTTCTTCGTGATCGCTGTGGCCGAGTGGGCGCTATTGATGATCATGGCGATGACGTTGTTCGGCTTGCGCATCGCGGGCGATCCGACGCCGCTTTTGGTCAGCACGGTCTGCTATCTGCTTTGCACGGTTAGCTTCGGCGTGATGATCGGCGCGGCAATTCCGAATCAAGCGGCGGCGATTCAAGCGGTCGCGCTCGTCGGTTTTCTCATGTCGTTTCTGATGTCGGGCTTTATCTTTCCGGTGACGAACATTCCGCCCGCGTTGCGTTGGGTGTCGTACCTCGTGCCCGCGCGCTATTACATTGAAGTGACGCGCGACGCCTTCGTGCGCGGCGGCGGTTGGCCCGGCGTCTGGCACGCGCCCGTGCTGCTCAGCCTGCTGGGGCTGTTCTTTTTCTTCAACGCATGGCGCAGAATGCGACGCATGCAGGTGGACGCCTGATGAGCGAACGTTTCGCGGCCATTTTCAGTAGCCGTTTCTGGCCACTGACGTTGAAGGAGTTGCGGCAGATCAAGCGCAACCGGCGGCTCGTCGTGTCGCTGATCATTCCGCCGACGATTCAATTGATCCTGTTTGGCTTCGCGCTTAATCCACAGGTGACGCAACTGCGGCTCGGCGTCGTAGATGCGAGTCGCACGCGCGAGAGTCGCGAGTTGGTGTCGGCGTTCGTTGAGAGTCAGGCGTTCGCGGTGGCGGGGCAGTTCGCATCGGCGGACGAGATGGGCGCGGCGCTCAGTCGCGGTGAGCTGGATGCGGGCTTGGTCGTGCCGGTTGACTATGCGAAGAAACGCGCCCGCCATCAGACGGCCGATGTGCAACTGCTGATTGATGCGGTCAACTCGAATACGGCGGCGGTCGCAGGCGGCTACGCAGCCCGCATCATCGGCGCGCTCAATCAGCGGATCGCGCTCAGCGCGCCGCCGCCCGGCATGCAGCCAGCAACACAAATGGCCAGCGCAGCGGACGGCACGAGTTTGAGCAATGCGCCGCCCATCGCGCTGAACGTTGCGCCGTTGCCGCTTGCGCGGGCCACGGTCACACCGCGCATCACGCTCTTTTACAATCCGGGGTTGCTCAACTCGTGGTTCATCGTGACGGGCACGCTCGGCACGCTGCTCGTCTTGAACGGCTCGATTGTCGCGTCGGCTTCGATGGTCAGAGAGAAAGAGGTCGGCACGATTGAACAGTTGTTGATGACGCCGGCCGAGGCGACCGAGATCATCGCGGCCAAGATCGCGCCGCTCTTTCTGTTGCTCTGCGGCGATGTGCTGTTGGCCGTCACGGTCGGGCGCGTCGTCTTCGGCGTGCCGGTGCGCGGCAGTATGTTGCTCTTGTTCTGTGCGGGCGCGTTGTGCGTGCTGGCCGGCATCGGCATCGGGACTTTCTTGGCGACCTT
>JBBRYU010000198.1:0-8086 GCA_038237345.1 Pyrinomonadales bacterium | reverse complement strand
GCGGCATACTCGATGTGTGGTCGCCGGGGCACGACGCGCCGGTGCGCGTGGAATTCTTTGGCGACACGGTTGAATCGATTCGCGAGTTCGATCCTGAGACGCAACTGTCGGTCGCACAACTTCAAGAGATCGAGATCGTGCCGATGCGCGAGTACGCGGTCGGGGCGGACGATTTTCGGCTGTGGGCCGTGGCGGCGCGCGAGCGGTTCACGGATGAGCGTTACGCGCACGCGCTGAAAGATCGCACGCGGTATGCGGACGAGGGCGAGACATTTGCGGGCTGGGAGTGGTTGATCTCGCTCATTCATCCGACGCCCGCGACCACGTTCGATTATCTGCGCGATGCGGTATTGGTTGTGGACGAACCGGCCGGATTGGAGAGTCTACTCGGCAACGTGTACGAGACGTTGAGTGCGCGGCACGCGGAGACGGACGAGGGCGAAGAGATCGGTCTGCGCCCGGACGAGCTTTATCTGACAGGTGAAGAGTTGCGCGCCCGCGTCGCGGAGATGGCGCGGGTTGAGTTGCGCACGTTGGGGCGGGCGGCGGCAGTGGTGGATGAAAGATTCGCGGGCGAGAGCGAATCTCCGGCCGTGCAGTTCGGGCGGGCGCGGGAGAAAAGTGCGCCGTTGTTTTTGTTCCCGGCGGTGGAGCGTGCGCCGGAGATCGAATGGCGGGCGACGAGTGCGCGGCGTTATCACGGGCGCATCGCGGAGTTGGCGGCGGACGTGCGGCGTGCGCAGAGTGAGCGCGGCGCGAGCGTGTTGTTTGCGATGCCGAGCGCGGGCGTGGCGGAGCGCGTCGCGGAGATGCTGGCGGAATATAACGTGAGCGCGCGGCTCGTGCTTGCGGGCGAAGGCGGCGCGAGCGCGGATGCGGCGGCCGTCGTGACGGCCGGGCGCGTGTCGGGTGGGTTCGAGTTGCCGGACGCGGGCCTCGTCGTCCACATCGAGAATGATCTGTTCGATGAGGCGAGCGATGGCACGGTCGAGCATCGCGCACCGGGCACGAGTGCGGCGACGACGAGCGCGACGAAGAAGGGACAGAAGCGCAAGTCGAAGACGGCGGCGTTTCTGTCGGACTTCCGCGATCTCAAAATCGGCGCTTACGTGGTGCATATCGACCACGGCATCGCGCGCTTCGAGGGTTTGCAGACGCTGGAACTGCAAGGGCGCAAGGGCGAGTTCATGCTGCTCTTCTACGCGGAGGACGCGAAGCTCTACGTGCCGGTCGAGCGGCTCGATCTCGTGCAAAGATATTCGAGCGCGGAAGGGCACGAGCCGCAGCTTGATCGCTTGGGCGGCCTTGGCTGGCAGAAGACGAAGGCGAAGGCCAAGCGCGCGATGCGCGACATGGCGGACGAGTTGTTGCGCCTCTACGCGGAACGAAAACTCGTGGGCGGTTACGCCTACGCGACCGATAGCCCTTGGCAGCGCGAGTTCGAGGACGGCTTCGAGTATGTGCCGACGCCGGATCAGGAGACGGCGATTGAGGACGTAAAAGTGGACATGGAAGCCGCGACGCCGATGGATCGGCTGTTGTGCGGCGACGTCGGTTATGGCAAGACGGAAGTGGCGATGCGCGCCGCGTTTAAGGCCGTGATGGAGTCGAAGCAGGTGGCGATCTTAGCGCCGACGACCGTGCTGGCTTATCAACACCTTGAGACGTTCGGCGCGCGGTTCGCGCCGTTCCCGGTGAAGATCGAATTGCTGTCGCGCTTTCGTTCGCCGAAGGAGCAGAAGGAGGTTGTTAAGCGCGTCGAGGCGGGCGACGTGGACATAGTGATCGGCACGCACCGGATTCTGTCGAAGGATATACGCTTCCGCGACCTCGGTCTCGTCGTCGTGGATGAAGAACAGCGTTTCGGCGTGGCGCACAAGGAGCGTCTGAAGCAGTTGAAGAAGAAGGTGGACGTGTTGACGCTGTCGGCGACGCCGATTCCGCGCACGCTCAATATGTCGCTGATGGGCCTGCGCGATATGTCGGTGATCGAGACGCCGCCGCGTGATCGGTTGGCGATTCAGACGCAAGTGGTGCAGTTCGGCGAGTCGGTGATCAAGTCGGCGATTGAGTTGGAACTGGGGCGCGGCGGGCAGATCTTTTTTATTCACAATCGCGTGGAGACGATTGACACGGTGGCCGCGCTCGTCAAACGGCTCGTGCCGCAGGCCCGCGTCGGCGTCGGGCACGGACAGATGAATGAGAAGGAGATGGAGGGGGTCATGTTGGATTTCATGGCCTACAAGTTCGACGTGCTCGTCGCCACCACCATCATTGAGAACGGCATAGACATCCCACGCGCGAACACAATCATCATAAACCGGGCAGATCATTACGGTCTGGCGCAGCTTTATCAATTGCGCGGGCGCGTCGGGCGCTCGAACCGGCGGGCTTACGCTTACTTGCTGATCCCTTCGGAGCAGGAGTTGACACCGATTGCGCGGCGTAGGCTCGCAGCCATCCGCGAGTTCTCGGATTTAGGCGCGGGCTTTCGTGTGGCGGCGCTCGATCTTGAGTTGCGCGGGGCGGGAAACTTGCTCGGCGGGCAACAGTCGGGGCACATGGACGCGCTCGGCTTTGATCTTTACACGCAGATGTTGGAACGCACCGTCGCGGAGTTGCGCGGCGAAGACGTGCAGGACGAGACTTCCGTCTCTTTGAGTCTCGGCGTGGACGTGGCCATCTCCGAAGATTACATCGCGGACATGGGGCAGCGATTGCGCACGTATAAGCGCATCGCGTCGGCGCGCGACGACGAAGTGCTCGCGCAGATTCGCGCGGAGGTCTAGGATCGTTACGGGCGTTTGCCCGCGTCGGTCGAGAATCTGCTCGCGTATGCGCGTCTGCGGCGCACGGCCGAGCAGACGGGTGTCATCTCGCTGGATCGCACGCCGAACGGGATCGCGATCAAACTTGGCGAAAAAGCGCGCGTTGCGCCGGAGAAGTTACTGACGCTGGTAGGCAAGCGCACGGGCGCAACGTTCACGCCGGGCGGCGTGTTGCGCGTCGAGTTGAGCGAGGAAGAGCAGGATAAGCTGATCGAGACCGCGCGCGGCTTGTTGCTGCAAATACGCGCGCCGGATTAAAATCACGCTTCGAGTTTGCGGCTGTTAGTTTTTGACCCCGACAGACCGTTCTGACACCCGCTTGGTGCGGCGCGAAGCGTGCGCCGTTGGCTTTAAATCTAAGGAGCATAAATTCGTGAAGTTCAATTTTTTCAGACGCGCGGGCGCGAGCCTGTGTGGCGCGTTGCTGCTGACGCTCTTGCTGACGGCCCACACGTTCGCGCAGGAGGAGAGCGCGCCGCGCGTCGTGGACGAAGTGATCGCGCAGGTTAACGATCAGGTCATCACGCTCTCCATGTTGCAGCGCGAGATGAAAGAGGCGGTTGATGCGCTCAAGCAGGCGCAAGGGTTGACCGACGAGCAGGCGCAGGCCCAAGTGGCCAAGCGGCAACCGGAGATCATCGTCGCGCTCATCAACGAGCAGTTGATGGTGCAGAAGGGCAAGGAGATCGGGTTGGCGGAGGACGTGGAACGGCAGGTCAACCAGCGGATATTAGACATCGCTAAAGAGCAAAAATTCAAAACTATCGAACAGGTGGAAGAGGCAATGCGCGCGGAGCATCTCGATCCGGCGGCGGTGCGCCAATCGATGCGCACCGAAGCGATGAAGTCGCAGGTGCTATATCGCGAAGTGGATCAGAAAATCTATTTCGGCCTGACCGATGCGGAAGTGAAGAGCTATTACGAGACGCATAAAGATCGATTCCGCAAGCCCGAAATGATCACCCTGTCGGAAATTTTCCTGAACAGTGTGGGCAAGCCCGATGCGGACGTGCTGGCCCGCGCGCAGAAGTTGGTGGCGCAGTTGCGCGCCGGCACAGGCTTTGCGGCGACGGCTAAGATTCAGTCCGAGCGCGAGGATAATAATGGCAAGCGGGTCGCGCCGGAGAGCGGCGGTAAGGTCGGCACGTTCGCCGTCTCGGAGATCAGTAACAAACAGATTGCCGATGCGATCAAGAATCTGAAAGCGGGCGGCGTCAGCGACCCCATCAAGACCGACGAGGGCTACATCATTCTGCATGTGGACGAGCGGACACCGGCGGGCGAACCGGTCTTTGAAGAGAACAGAGTGCGCGAGGTGGCGGCCTACGAGCGGCTGCCGAAGGAGCGCGAAAATTATCTGCGTAACTTGCGGCAAGAAGCATACGTCGAGCTTGCGCCTACCTACCGCGACGCGGTGCAGCCGCTCTTAAAGACCGAGGCGGCGAAGACCGCCAGCGCCGCGCCTGCGCCCGTCGCCGAGAAGAAAGACAACAAGAAGAAAGCGGACACGAAAAAGCCTTAAAGGCAGTGACAAGTGACAAGTGACAAGTGACGAGTGACAAGTTGAAAATCTTGTCTTAGCTTGTCACTCGTCACCCGTCGCTCATCACTCGCCACTGCTTTTCCATGCGTCTCGATCAGTTCTTACGGGCCAGCCGCCTTGTGTTGCGGCGAAAGATCGCGCAGGAGTTGTGCGAGATGGGCGCGGTCACGATTAACGGCGCGGCGGCTCGTTCGTCGCGCGCGGTGCGCGTCGGGGACGCGATCAGTTTGCGCCGTTGGGACGATCAACTGCTGACCGTGCGCGTCACGAACGTGCCCACCGCGCGCCAAACTTCCAAACAACAAGCCACGACACTCTACGAAATCCTAAGCAGCGACGAGCCTGCTCAAGCGCAAACCGCAGCCCCCGATTCGCTATAGTGATTCGCGCTTGCACACGCCTTTTTCTCTGCGCTCCTCTGCGTATGCTCTACGTCTCTGCGGTCAATGCTTCAGCCACATCCAAATGAATCCCGTTATAGCTGCGCAGTCCGCCCGCCGCCGCCCGCCCCCGTTTAGCTCAAGCCCGCGCCTTCCTTCCCGGCCATCATTGCTTGTTGTCTGTCTTTCACGCGCTACGCGCGGCCACATCGGCTGCGAACGTCTTGGAAGCGGACGCTTACCCTGAGCCGAGAAACGGAATCCAGCGGGTTTTAGTCGTGTATCAGATGGTATGCAATTTGCCAAGCGCAGATGGTTGAGGCGTACTACTGTTCGCCTTAGCCATCATGATTTTCGTACCATCGGGAGAGTTTTATGCAACTGCTGGATAATTTCTTTTCAGACAAACTGGCGATTGACCTCGGCACGGTGAACACGCTCATCTACGCACCGGAGCGCGGCGTCGTGTTGAACGAGCCTTCGGTCGTGGCGATCCACAAGTATACGGGGGAAGTGTTGGCGGTGGGCGCGGAGGCGTACAAGATGCTCGGGCGCGAGCCCCACGACGCCGAAGTTTTTCGCCCCGTTAAGAGCGGCACGATTGACAACTTCGAGGCCATCGAGAAGATGCTCGTCGCCTTCATCCGCCGCGTGCAGGGCAATCAACACAAACGTAGCCACATGGTCGTCGGCGTGCCCGGCTCTGCGACGGAACTGGAACAGCGTTCGGTGCGCGATGCCGCGCGCGACGCCAAAGCCACGCGCGTCGATCTCGTGGATGAAGGACTCGCCGCCGCGCTCGGCGCAGGTCTCAAGTACGAAGACGAACGCGCGCACCTCATCATAGATATTGGCGGCGGCACGACGAACATCGCCATCATCGCTTCCGCGGCAGTCGTTTCGTCTAACAGCTTGAAGGTGGCGGGTAACGCGATGGACGATGCGATCCGCGAGTACGTGCGCGCACATTACGAGATGCAGTTGGGCGAGCGCGCCGCCGAGCATTTGAAAACGGAGTTGCGTGCAGACAACGAGGCGCAGCGCATGGAGATAGTGGGTAAGGATTTAGCGAGCGGTATGGCCAAGGCGGTCGAGATCGGCGCGGATGAAGTACGCGTTGCGCTTGAGCCTGTGTTGGCAGAGATCATCGCGGGCGCACGACGCGCTATCGAAGAGTCGCAGCCCGATGTGACCGCGGACATCTATCAAACTGGCCTCGTTTTGACAGGCGGCGGTTCGCTGCTCGATGGTTTAGCCGCACGCCTGCAAACGGAACTCAAACTCCACGTCGCCGTCGCCGAACAACCGCTCGCCGCCGTCGCGCTCGGCGCTGGCCGTTTGCTTGCGGATACGGAGTGGCTGCACCGCGTCGCCATCCGCGCCGATGTGCCCGTGTGGCAACATTCGGAAGAGTTGGTCGTGAACTGGTAAGAAGTTTGTAGGGGCGGCGACTCTGTCCCCCGCTCGGGGTGCCAACAGAGAAATCAACTGGAAATATTTGCCAGTTGCGGGCGGGGACAGAGCCGCCGCCCCTACGGTTTTAGCCTACCGTCGTTTCTTTATCTACACTTGAGTTTGTCGTAGTAAGTTGCTGCGGCTCGTCATCCATAATCTCGGCACGGACAAGTGCGCGCTCGGCGGGTGTGAGTTGCTGATAGTCGTTGACGATGGCGTGCGCGCGTTGTGCGGTTGCGTCTACGTCTGCCGGCGCAAAGGTGAGCAGGATGAGACCGCCGACGTAGAGCGCGAGCGTGCCGAAGGCTATGTAGCCGGTGGCGGGCGCGAAAGATTCGGCCTGATCGAGCGTGCCCTGCGTCAGTCCTGCGACGAGTGTGCCCGCGACCCGGCGCAACCAGTTGCCTTCCGGCGCGTAGAGCGCGGCCAGCAGCAGATGCTTGAGCGCGAAGGCTGTGCCGAAGAGCGCGCCGAGACTGCGCAGCAAGCGGCGCGCGTCGAATGATGAGAACTGATTTTGCCAGAGTGTCCAGAGGAAAAAGAACGCGAAGAGCCAGCGCAGCAGCCCCGCTTCGGGCAGCACTGCATTGAACGCCTGCGCCGAGGCGCAGAAGAGCGCGCCGAGTGTGAGCGCGTGCGCGATGAGCGTGTGTGTGGGTAATGCGCTGTTGAACCAATCATGCAGATCGAGCAAACGCCCACGCACGAACAGCAGCAGCAAGAGCGTGGCCAGCACGAGCGTGACGAGCGGCGGCGGGAGAAAGACGAAAGCGCGCGTCGCGGCGTCAACGCGCACGCCGCCGGTGAGCGCGACGGTCAGGAAGATCGTCGGCAGCAGCAAGTAGCGCGCGAGGGCGCGGTTGGTCGCGCGTTGGTCGATCATTTTCGTTCGCGGCGGAGAGCTTCGAGCGGGTTCAATGTGCGCCACCCTTGCGCCAGTCCCGCTTCGAGTTCCGCTTGCAACTCGGCGGCGGTGTGCATGCGCAAGTCCGGGTCGTCAACCTTGAGTGGCGCATCGGGCGCGAGATTGTGCGCGCGTTTGACCGCCTCGAGGCCGCGCCGGAATAACTCTTCGTCGTTATAGACGCGCCCCCAGCCTTCACGATAAAAGGCGTAAGCAATGCAGAACTGTGTGCGCGCGTCGCGCTCGGCCGGATCAGCGCGTTGCCATTCGGCGCGGGCGGCGGCGTATTGCTCGCGGTGAAATAGCTCAAGCGCAACGTCGAAGCGTGCCTGATCGATCTGATACGCGCCGACGGTCGCGCTCGCCTGTGTGCGCAACTCTTGCAGCGTGCGCGGCGCGGTTGTGTAGAGCCAGACGACGAACGCGGCGTAGAGGAGCGTCCACACGATGCCGAGCCACTGGATGTGCCGTTGCCGCATTGCTATAATCTACTGCTTGGGAAAATACTCTGTTCGATTCGCCAGTTTGAGAGGATAACTTATTTCCACTATGAAAACATTCTTCGTCGCGCTGCTCGTCGGCAGTTGCTGCACGCTTGGCGTTGGCGCGCAAGGACACAAATCGCATGCAGCCAAACAGACGCCGGCCGCGCACGCTAACACGGAAGTCCTCAAACGCGGCGCAGCGATTGATAGCGACGCCGAGCGGGTCGCCTTCGCCGACGCGCTGAAAGAGCCGCAGAAGTACGCAGGCAAAACCGTCGTCATCGAAGGCGTGGTCAATCGCGTCTGCAAGATGGAAGGCTGCTGGATGGAGATCGCGCCGCAGGCGGACGCGGCCAGCATCCGCGTCACCTTCAAGAATCACGGTTTCTTCGTGCCGAAGGACGCCGACGGCACGAAGTTCCGCGCGCTGGGCGAGTTCACCGTCAAGAAACTCGACAAAGAGATGGTCGCGCATCTCGTCAAAGAGGACG
>JBBRYU010000197.1:0-8102 GCA_038237345.1 Pyrinomonadales bacterium | reverse complement strand
TGGCGCAGCGAGTTCTCTTCGATTGACACGGCGCTCTTGCTGGCCGGTGTGCTGACTGCGCGCCAATGCTTCCGCGACGACAGAGAGATCGTGCGGCTGGCGACAAAGATTTACGAGCGCGTTGATTTTCAGTGGATGCTCGCCGGTCATCCCTCGCTGCTCTCGCACGGCTGGCGGCCCGAGACTGGTTTCCTCAAACCGCGCTGGGACACTTACAGCGAGCATCTCATCCTGCAACTGCTCGCCATCGGTTCGCCGACGCACCCGATCACGCCGCGCGCGTGGCGCGCATGGCAACGGCAGCGCATCACCTACGCGGGCTACACCTACATCACCGGCGGCCCGCTCTTCATCCATCAATACGCACAAGCTTACGTGGACTTTCGCCACTGGCGCGAAGGCTGGTATCCCTTCACCGACTACTTCGCCAACTCGGTCGCCGCCACACGCGCGCATCGCCTCTTCTGTCTCAGTCTCGCGCCGGAGTTTCCCGGCTACACGGAGAACATCTGGGGCATCTCGGCATCAGACAGCGCCAAAGGCTACGTCGCGTGGGGCGGGCCGCCGCGCGATCCGGCGATTGACGGCACGGTCGTGCCATATGCGGCGGCCGGCTCGCTCATGTTCACGCCCGACATCTCCCTGCCCGCGCTACGCACGATGCAGACGCAATTTGGTGAACGCATCTACGGCCGCTACGGCTTCGCTGACGCCTTCAACCCGAACACCGGTTGGGTCAACCCGGACGTGATCGGCATCGATCTCGGCATCACGCTTGTGAGCGCGGAAAACTTGCGCGCCGGCAACGTCTGGCGTTGGTTCATGGCCAACCGCGAGATACCGCGTGCGCTCCGGCGCGCGGGTCTGCGCTCTCGCGCCGGGAGCGCGGGCATCCCTGCCCGCCATGAGCGCGCCCGCGCGAACAAACAGTCACGCTAACCTCAGGGCTGTAAGGAAACGAAACCTGTGAGCGTGCTTATAGCACGCTTGGCGGGCAGAGATGCCCGCGCTCCCGGCATGATGCGCGCTCTATCGTCGGCGGACGCGCATTTTACGTGCGACGAAGACGGCGGTCGTGCGCGCGGGGATGGTGAACGTGCCGGTCGTGGTGTTGAAGCCGGACGTGCGCACGACGGGGTCGCTTGAGCGCGCCTGCACCGGATGCAGGGTCAGAAATTTGTTGGCGAACGCGGGCGCGCGGAAAGTTTGCTGCGCCGGCGCGGCGTTGCAGAGGACGACGATTAGATCATACGTGGGATCAAGTGTGCGCCCCACCGTGTCGCTGATGGACATGACGAGCAAACCGGGCGTCTGTTGCGCCCCCGTGTTGTAGAACTGCACCCGCGCGTTGATGGCGGCTGCCGTGGTCAGGCGGAAGAGCAGCGAGCTTTTGCGTATGCGCAGCATCTCGCGGAAGTGCGTGAGCGTTTGCAGTATGTCGGCGCGGGCCGGCTTGAGCGTCGGGTCGGCAAGGAGTGGTTTGATGATGGGCCAACGGTCGCCGTTATCCTGTTTGGGCGGGAGACCGACGCCGAAGTTATTGCTCGCGTAAGTGAAGTCGAGCTTATTAAACCAGTCGCTTGAATTGTAGCTGTTATGATCGAGCGACTTCGAGCGCAGCAACTCTTCGCCCGCGTGAAAGAATGGAATCCCCTGTGCCAGCGCGACGAGATCAATGCCGAGATTCTGCATCCGCACACGCTCGGCCATTGTCGTCGTGCGCGGCGCGCGGACGATGTTGAAATCGAAGAGCGTTGAGTCGTCGTGCGCCTCCGCGTAGTTGATGTCCTCTTGCGGGTCGGCGGCATAAGCAGCGGGCTGACCGCCGTAGTCAACCTGCGCGCCGCTCACGGTCTCGCCCTTGTGATTCACGAATCTGTAATCACGCAAGTTGCCTGCGAGACCCAACCGCAGCCAGTCCATGTATTGCAGTAGTTTCTCTTGCTGCGCTTCGCTTGAACCTTGCTCCGTGCCGTTTGGCTCAAGATAAAGGCCGCTGATGAAACCCTGCGCCTGGAAGGGGCCGAACTGGCCGCCGCGCACGCCGTCGCGCAGACGGTCGTTGAACGTGCCGATGCCTGTGCCGGTGAGGTTGAGTTGCGTCGCGTTGCGCCCGCGCGCGTTGTTCGCCACCTCACCGAAGTTCCAGCCCTCGCCGTAGAGATAAAGCTTCGCGCCGTCAACGCCGTCGCGCGCGGGCGTCAGGGCGCGCAGCGCGTCGCGGACTTTGATCATGTTCGCGACCAGATGATGGCCCATCAGGTCGAAGCGGAAACCGTCCACTTTGTAAGCGCGTGCCCACGTGACGACGGAGTCCACGATCAATTTCTCCATCATCGCATGCTCGGACGCGGTGTTCTGACAACAGGTGCTGGTCTCGATCCCGCCATCGAGATTCAAACGGTAGTAGTAACCGGGCACAATTTTGTCCAGCACGGAGCGCGGGTCTTGCCCGCTCGCGGTCGTATGGTTGTAAACCACATCCATGACGACGCGCAGCCCCGCATCGCTCAAGCCTTTGACCAGCGCGCGAAACTCGCGTATGCGCGTTGCGCCGGCCGCGCTCGTCGCATAGCTGCCTTCGGGCACGGTGTTGTGGAAAGGCTCGTAGCCCCAGTTGAAGCCGTCCTCGTCGCGTAGGGGAGAGATGATCTCCTGCTGCCGCTCGGAGTCGCCCGGATACTGGCGCAACTCGGCCGCGTCTGGTTCTTTGCGCTCCGCCTTGTTCTCGTTGATGGCGGCGCTGTCGAAGACGGGCAGCAGGTGTACGTGCGTGAGACCGGCCTCGGCGAGCGAGCGCAGGTGCTTCATGCCGTTTGCGTTTTGATCGGTGAAAGCGAGATACGTGCCGCGATGCGCGCCGGGCACGCTTCCGTCGTTGATACTGAAATCGCGCACGTGCAACTCGTACAGCACGATGTCTTCCGGCGCAGCGAGCGGCGGCTTGCGCAGAGTATCCCAGCCCGCGGGCTTGAGATTCGGCGCATCGAGATAGACGATCTGGCTGTGCCGGCTATTGGTCGCGAGGCTGAGCGAGTAAGGGTCTGTGACGAGATTGCGCTCGACGCGCCCCGTCGCGGGGACGAAGACGTTGACTTCGTAGAGATAGAATTTTCCTGCCCAATCGCCGCGCCCGCCGATGCTCCACACGCCCGTGGCCGCGTCATACTTTAACGGCACGCTGGTTGACGCGCTCTCAGCATCTGCATCGGCGAACAGGTGCAAACTTACAGACTGCGCGGTGGGGGCCCAGAGTTTCAACACGGGCATAGGCGCGTGATCGCCGCGCCAGACGACGCCGAGCGCGCCGTCGTAAGTGTAGAGCTCGTCCAACACGCCCGGCAGTTGCAACGAGGTCGCAGCAAGCAGTTGTCCTTGCGCGTCCATTGCCGCGATTGCGACCTGCCCCTTCAGGAGCGCGGGCACTCTGCTCAATTCTGCCGGACTTAGCTTCAATGCGGCGAAGTTCGCCAGATGCGGAAACTTCGCGCGCAGGTTGGGCGACAGCCCGGCGGGATCGTATGTCAGGACAATTGAGTCGCCGCCGCTGATCCCGTCCGGCGTCAAACGCAGCCCGCCGGTCGGCGCGAAGAACAGACGGTAAGCGTTTGCCGCGCCGCCCGCGCCCGGCGGCCACGCGATGGTGTCGCGCGCGAGCCAGTGCGCCCGCGCCTTCGCGAGATCGCCGCGCTGTACTGGCGGCGCGGGTTGCGCCGCCGCGACCATCGCTAACAGCACAACGAGCGCCAGCGCGCAGCAGACGGCCGCGAACGAACGTTGCTTGACCTTGCTCATTTTGTCGCCCCTGCGCGACGAAGTGCGGGCTTGCTTTTATCGGAGCGCGCATAAGCAGGCGCGCCGTCGGACACGCTTAACGCTCACCTGCCAGTCCGGTACTGGGCACGGGCTGTGCTGCTTGCGGCGGGATGAACGGCTCATGTTCATCGCCCGCGATGACGGCACGTTCGGGCACATCGCCCACATCGCGCACCACTGTCACGAGCGCCGCCGCGACGAGCAGGCACGCGCCGCCGAGCATGACGACATAGAGCGGATTGTTGTTGAAGACGTGCCGGACGAGCGGTTGGAACGTAAGCGAGGCAATGATTTCGGGAATGACGATGAAGAAATTGAAGATGCCCATGTAAACGCCCATGCGCGCGGGCGGCAACGCGCCCGCCAGAATCGCGTAGGGCATTGACAGGATCGACGCCCACGCGATGCCGACGCCGACCATCGTCAACAAGAGCATCCACTTGTCGTGAATGAAGTAAGTGGACAGCAGGCCGACGCCACCGCAGATGAGCGCGGCGGCATGCACCGTCTTGCGGCTCGTCGCCGCCGCCGCTTTCGGCAACAGGAAGGCGACGGCGAAGCAGACCAGCGAGTAGACTGCAAACGCGATGCCGCCCCATTCCGTGCCGCGATCAAAGAGCGGCGAACGGTCGTTCGGCGCACCGAAGACGTGGTACGCGGTCGTCAAGCCGAAGAACATCCACATGCAGAACAGGCCGAGCCAAGTAAAAATCTGCACGATGGCCAATTGCTTCATCGTCGTCGGCATGTGCCGGATCGCCTCGAAGATTTCGCTCAGCCCCGCGCTGATGCCGCGCTTCTGCGCCCGCATGCGCTGGAACTCTTCCATGTTCTCCGGCGGATACTCTTTCGTAGTAAAGATCGTCCACAGCACCGCACCGAGGAAAACGATGGAGCCGATCTTGAAGGCGTACAGCACCGTCAAGGGGATGCCGCTCGCGGTGCGCCCGACCACGCCACTGCGTTGGAAGATGTAGGGCAAGGCGTTGGCGAGCGTCGCGCCGATGCCGATGAAGAATGATTGCATGACGAAGCCGGCGGTGCGTTGCTCGACGTTCAACTTGTCGGCGACGAAAGCGCGGAACGGCTCCATGCTGATGTTGATACTCGCATCCAGAATCCACAACAACCCTGCCGCCATCCAGAGCGCGGACGAGTCCGGCATAAAGAAGAGCGCGATGCTGGAGAGGATCGCGCCGACGAGGAAATAAGGCCGACGACGGCCCAGGCGATTCCACGTCCGGTCGCTCATCGCGCCGATGATCGGCTGCACGAGCAAGCCTGTGACGGGGCCGGCAAGCCAGAGGATCGGAATCTGGTCGGGGTTCGCGCCGAGCTTGGTATAGATGGCGCTCATGTTGGCGAGCTGCAAGCCCCAGCCGAATTGTATGCCGAGGAAACCGAAGCTCATGTTCCAGATTTGCCAGAAGCTCAGACGTGGTTTCTGCATGTAACACCTCCGGGGCAAGCGATTAGCTGTTAGCTATTAGCTTTTGTCTTTAGCTAATCGCTAATCGCTCTTCATCGCGCATAAAGATTGATGTCCTCGACGCTCACGTTGCGATCCAGCGTGAGCGCATAAAGCAGCGTGCGCGCCATGTTGCGGACGTGGACGAAGCCGGGCCGCGGCTCGTCGTGCGCGCCCATGTTTTCCACGTCAACGAGACCGGGGCAGAGATTGAAGACGCGTATGTTCGCGCCGGTCTTGCGCGCATGGTCGCGCAGAGATTCGGCATAGCCGAGCAGACCGAACTTCGCGGCGCAATACGCGGGCACGTCCGCGTAGCCGTGCTTGCCCGCCTGCGACGAGACGTTGACCACATCGCCGAAATCTTCGCGCAGCATATAAGGCAGCGCAGCGCGCACGAGCCACATCGCGCCGCGCAGGTTCGTCTCCAACACTTTGTCCCAGCCCACATCCGTAATTGTCTCGACTGTCTCCTGCACAGCAAGGCCCGAGTTATTGATCAGCAGATCAATCGTGCCGAAGCGGGCCGCCGTCTGATGCACTAAGGCTTCGGTCTGTTCGAGGTTGCGAATGTCAAAAACGTGTGGGTGAACTCGCGCCCAACCTATCAACTCGTTTACATCGTCTGCCGTACTCCGCAATACATCTTCGCGGCGTGCAGCGATCACCACCCTGACGCCGTGTATAGCGAGTTGTTCGACAAACGCGCGCCCGATGCCTGTGCCGCCACCCGTGACGATGGCGACCTGTTCGCTCAGAGGTTTATCGCGCAATGCCATATCTCATCTCACGCCGGCTGCTATTCGTAGTCTCTGATTCAGCGGCCCGGCTGGGGTGCAAAGATGCCTGCGGAGCGCGCGGGCAGCGTGACTTTGAGTTTGCCGCCATCCACGCGCACGTCACGGCTCTGGTCCAACAGATCAGCGAGTTTGCCCCCGCTTAAGCGCACCGGCGTCACGTCGAACTCAAACGTGGCCGGCTGCGCGGCGTTGTTGAAAGCGACAATGATTGTGTCTCGTGCGTTCGCTCGTCTCGCGGCTTGCGTGATAGTGCGCGCATACGCCCACTGCTGCTCGGCGACGTAGAGGTTGACGAGCGCGCCGCGCCGCAAGGGTTCGAGTTCGCGGCGCAGGCGGCCGAGCAGGCGCAGATGATCGATAGCGGCGCGCTCGTCGGGCATGCGCCCTGGCGGCTCGAAGGCGTTGCGCGGGTCGTTGGGGAAGCCGCCGGGAAAGTCTTGGCGGTTGTCCGGATCGCCCGCGCCGAGCATGGCGATCTCGTCGCCGTAGTAGAGTTGCGGCGTGCCGCGCATCGTCATCACCAACGTCTCGGCGAGTTTCAGACCCGCGACGTTCGCGCCCGGCTCGCTCATGAAGCGGCCCATGTCGTGATTGCCGATGACCGGGAGCAACACGCTGGCGTTCGGGTAGAGATGATCGTAGCTGACTGTCTGCGCCAGCTGGCGTATGGGTCGCCCTTGCGCGAACGCCCCGCGCAGCGGATAGAGCAACGGGAAGTCGAAGAGCGTGTCGAGACCTGTATCAACGCCGTCGGAGCGCACACGCCCGCCTTGATAAAAAGCGCAGTGCCCGATGTCGCCGTCCAACACTTCGCCGACCACGTTGACGTGCGGGTACTCGCGTTTGATCGCCGCCGTCCAGTCGCGCCAGAAATCGCTCGGCACGTATTGCCACGTGTCCTGCCTGATGCCGTCGAGACCGGTCATGCCGAGCCACCAGAGCGTGTTCTGGACGACGTAGCGCGCGGTCTCCGGATCGTTCTGATTGAGGTCGGGCAGGATGTCTATGAACCAGCCTTCAAGGACGGCGCGCTTCAGTTCGGGCAGCGCGTGCGGGTCGTGCAGCACCCACGTCTGAAACGGGTTGGCGAGGTGTTTAGCCTGCGTGCCGTTGTACCACGTCGGCGTCGGCGCATCCTGCGCCCAGGGGTGATAGGGGCCCGTGTGATTGGCCACCTGATCCTGCATGATCTTCATGCCGAGCCGGTGTGCTTCGTCCACGAGATGACGCAAGTCCGGCAACGAGCCGAAATGCTCTTCGACGCCGTAGAAATCCACCGCGCCGTAGCCGTGATAATCGGTGATTGGTTTCTTCGGCCCGCCCGGCGCGTCCGCGTAAATCTCGCGCTCGTTCAGATGATTGACGTTGTCGTACCAGGGCGTGAGCCAGATGGTGGTGACGCCGAGGTCTTTCAAATAGGGTAAGTGTTGCGTGACCCCGGCGAAGTCGCCGCCGTGATAGTAGCGCGACTGGCTGCGATCATAGAGACCATGCGAGACGGGCGGATCGTCGTTCGTCTGATCGCCGTCGGCGAAGCGGTCGGTCATGATCAGATAGACCACATCATCGGTAGTGAAGCCTTGAAAGCGACCGGCGCGAGCGAGCGGGGCGGTGATTTCAAACGGCGCAGTTGTCGCCCCGCGCGCGGTCGTCACGCGCAACTGGCGCACGCCCGGTCGTGCCTGCGGCGCAAGCGTTACGTCCGCGAACAGATATGTGCCCGCCGCGCTGACGCGCACGCGACTCACAGTCAGCCCCGCGCCCGCCGCTTCGACCCGCGCGCCCGTCAGGTTGCGCCCGCGCAGCAGCACGCGCACAGGATTGATTGAATGCCCCGCCCACCAATTCGGCGGCTCGACCTTCGTCACTTCAGGTCTGCCCTGTGCGAAGCCGATGGTGGCCATGGCCAAGAGCAGGGCGACGAGCCAACCCGGCCGGTTAAGCATTGCGTATCGGTGACTGGTGTTCATGGACGGTCGTTTGCCTTCGTGGTTGATTCTTGGGCGCGCATGCTCTCA
>JBBRYU010000196.1:0-8144 GCA_038237345.1 Pyrinomonadales bacterium | reverse complement strand
GCCCAGCAAACCAGCAGTTTTCGTGTGGTTGATGAATTAAATGCAAGTTAGCTATCCAAGCCGACTTGGATTAAATTCAGCCGCTCTTGAGAAATCAACAACTTACGGGAATCGCTGCTCAAAAAAGTGTCCGAACCATTGTAAAAGATATCTTATTAAAAAGTTTATTCGGACACAAGCAAAATCGTCTTTGCGACGAAACTGCGACAGAAAAATATTAGTAGCCCCGAAACTATTGTAACGAGGCTACTTACCGAGGTTAAAAATACCGGGGGCGGGACTCGAACCCGCACGGCCCGCAGGGCCAACGGATTTTCATACCACTACGGCTTTCGCCGCCTGTCAGTGTTAACAGTTTGTGGTCTGGACGATGCCTTCTCCGTGCATCCGCGCGCGATGTTTAGGAGGGAGCCGTCTCGTCTCTACACTTTGCTGTAAACAGCCTTAGCTCGGCGTTGCCATCAGCACGACCTGGTAAGGGTTCACCGACTTTGACTCCATTCACGTCAGAGTTTCCCGCCCGACGTGCTCAACTATTCAAGTCCGTTGCGTCTACCATTCCGCCACCCCGGCATTGGGAGCGAAAGATAACATGTTGCTCGCCGCAAAACCAACTCCTTCACAGGCAGCATGGATAGATGTTAAACTGCCGCCAGAACAGACATGATCGAGCAAGCCCCAACGAAGTCGCACCGGCCGACGATGACGGAAGAGCAGGAGCTTTTTCACCGGCACATCCAGAAGACGGGCCTCAAACGCACGGCCCAACGCGATCTCATTCTCGAAGTGTTCCTGCGCACAGAGGAGCATCTGTCGAGCGAAGACCTCTACCGGCTCGTGCAACAGGAGGACTCGGACATTGGGCAGACGACTGTTTATCGCACGCTCAAGTTGTTGACGGACGCGGGCCTCGCGCGTGAAGTGCGCTTCGGCGACGGGCGCACACGCTACGAGCACAACTATAAGCACCCGCATCACGATCACTTGATCTGTACGAACTGCGGCAAGACCATCGAGTTCTTCTCGGCCGACATGGAAGCGTTGCAGGAGCAGATCGCCGCGCGGCACGAGTTCGAGTTGACGCACCACACCCTGCGCATGTTCGGCTATTGCCCTGAATGTCGTAAGCATAGCGACACGCATCAGCCGGACGAGTCGGCGGCTGAGCCGCGCATACGTTTTGCCTCCGCCCCCAGTACGGGTTGAATTAGGAGCGCACATGAAGCGGCACCTGCTCGGCATTCTGAGCGCACTGCTCGCCTTTCTCATTGGCGCATACCTCGTCATCTATCGCGATCCCTGTAAAGCGCCGTGGGCTAAGTGCGCGCCCGCGTCGCACCGCAGCGCACCATAAGCCGCCATCGTCTCTGCTTTTCTTTTACCTGCCATTGGTGTAAGTTCGCGCTTGTGCTCCCCATGTAAAATTTGAGCGATTAGATCACGTCTATGAGAGGGCTTGAGCGATGAGCGTCAACGTCGAATTTGTGCCGGAGGGACGGCACGGCATTGTGGCTGAGGGGACATACCTGTGGGACGCGGCGAAGCGGCTGGGCTTGCGTCTGCCGGCCGAATGCGCGGGGTGCGGCGAATGCGACACATGCGCCGTCACGGTCAGAGAGGGCGCGCCGCTGCTCTCGGAGTTGACGGATGCAGAGCGCACACACCTCAGTCCGGAACGTCTGGCCGCAGGTGAACGACTCGCGTGTCAGACGAAGATCGAACACGCGGGAACGCTCGTCCTTGAACCCGTGCCCGTGATTGAACCTACAGAGACGGCTGAAAAGATGAAAAAAGATTTAAGCACAGAGTTTCGCACGCTGCCCTTGAAGCAGAAATTGGCGACATTGGTTGAGCTTGAAGGTATCGCTGCCACGCAGACTTTCAAAGCCATCAGCGATGGGACGGTCTCACTCTTCGAAAAGGGTGTCGGCCTCATCGCCGACTTCGGGCGCGCACGCGAACGCCGGCAGCACGCCGCGCATCGCCCGGCCGAACATACAAAGCAGGGATGAAAGATGAGGGATGCGGAATTGATTCATCTGTTCATTGATTCAATGAACAGATGAATTAATGCTTCAAGCTTGTTCTTCACCGTCTCCGCGTCATCGATCTATGCTACGACTCAACGCCAAACCCGCACACGCGCGTGCGTGGCCCACACCGCACCTGTCGGTTGCGCTCCTGCTCTTGCTCCCGTTTGGCTTCATCGCTTGCCCGTCAGGTTCGACCACAGAGAATGCGCAAACAGGGGCCACGCCTGCGGTCACGGCGACAGCCACGACGAACGCGCCCGCGCCGGTTCATCGTCCGGCCTTCGACGGGCAGCGAGCTTTCACGCACGTCAGCAAAATGGTTGACATGGGGCCGCGCCCGGCCGGTTCGGCGGAGTTGGCGCGCACGCGGCAATATATTATCGGCGAGTTGCAATCCTATGGTTTGAAAGTAACGACCGACGAGTTCACGGCCAAGACGCCGAACGGCAATAAGAAGATGGTGAACGTGACGGCGGAACTGCCCGGCGCGGCAACTGACGCGATCATCATCGGCAGCCATTATGATACGAAGCTCTACAAAGAGTTTCGTTTCGTCGGCGCGAACGATGCCGGTTCAACCTCCGGCACGCTGCACGAACTCGCCCGCGCGCTCAGCCACGAGAAGTCGCGTTTGACTTACTGGTTCGTCTTCTTCGACGGCGAAGAAGCGTTCTGTAAAGGTTGGGACGATTGCGGCAAACCGGACGCGCCAGATAACACTTACGGCAGTCGCCGCTACGTTGCGCACCTCAAAGAGCAGAATCAACTGGGCCGCGTGCGCGCCATGATCTTGCTCGATATGATGGGCTTCAAAAATCTACAACTGCGCCGCGACGACATGGGCACGCGCTGGATTGAGGACATAATCTGGCAGACTGCGCGCGAGATTGGCCACGGCGACGTGTTCATAGATGGCGCGGAAGGTGTCGGCGGCGACGATCACGAACCGTTCCTCAAGGCTGGCATCGAAGCAGTTGACCTGATCCAACTCAACGACTATCCCTACTGGCACACGGCCGACGACACGCTCGACAAAATCTCCCCGCGCAGCCTGCAAGTCGTCGGCGAGACGCTCATCGCCAGCCTGCCGCGCATTGAGCAACAAGTGCAGAAATGATAAAGCCAGCGCAGGTACGGTCAGTAGGAACTCTTCGCTAGTGCCACCGCTAAAGTTTAGTGACAGCTTTGTCGTTGTCTCGTGCTGCCTGCACGCTAAAGTCTCTGGCACACAAACTCGAAGGGAGCAAAGCGATGAACATGGAACAAAGGCATGCGGAGACGGTGATGGTGCATGGTGCGAAGGCCGCACGTGGCGAGCGGGGCGAGAAATTGTTGGTCAACGGGCAGCGAATGGCGCTGCGCTTGTGGGAAAATGAGCCGGCCGGGACAAAGAAGCCGGAGCATTCAAACGCTTACGAGTACGTCGCTTATGTGTTGACGGGCGCGTTGCGTGTGACGCTCGACGGGCATGCGTTTGAAGTGCGCCGGGGCGATAGTTATTGCGTGCCGGCTGGCGCTAAGTACGCGCTTGAGATATTGGAAGAGGCAACCGTGATCGAGGCCACCGCGCCGTCGGATCGCGGGCCGAACACGATCAAGGAAAGTTGATGAGCCGTAGGACAGGGCAGCGAATCGCAATTGTGCCGGGCGATGGCATCGGGCCGGAAGTGACGCAGGAAGCCGTCGGCGTGCTTGAGTTGGTGCGCGCGACGCACGGCGTCGAACTTGAGCTACAGCACTTCGACTGGGGCGCGCAGAAGTTTTTAAGCGCAGGCGTGACGCTGCCCGACGGCGCGCTGGCGATGTTGACTGAGGAGTTCGATGCGATCTTCGCGGGCGCGTTTGGCGATCCGCGTGTGCCGTCGAACAAACATGCAGAGGATATTCTGCTCGGTATGCGGCGCGGGCTTGATCTCTACATCAATTTGCGCCCCGTCAAACTCATGGATGCGCGCCTCACGCCGCTGCGCGAACGCAAGATTGAGGACATTGACTTCGTTGTCTTCCGCGAGAACACCGAAGGGGCGTACTGTGGCGCGGGCGGGTTTCTGAAAAAGGGCACGGCTGAAGAGATCGCCACGCAAGAGGAACTGAATACGCGGCACGGCGTGGAACGGATCATCACGGCGGCGTTCGAGTATGCGCGCAAGCACGGACGCAAGCAGGTGACGATGGCCGATAAGTCGAACGTGCAACGCTTCGGCGGCGATCTGTGGCAGCGCACGTTCAAAGAAGTCGCGGCGCGCTACGCGGACATCGCGGCGAATCATCAGTACGTAGACGCGATGGCGATGTTCATGGTGCTAGACCCCGCGCAGTACGACGTGATCGTGACGAACAATTTGTTCGGCGACATCCTGACCGACCTCGGCGCGGCGTTGCAAGGCGGGCTTGGCTTAGCTGCTTCCGGCAACATTCATCCGGGCCGCGTCTCTCTGTTTGAGCCGGTGCATGGCAGCGCGCCGCCGCTCGCGGGCAAAGGCGTCGCCAATCCGGTTGGCGCTATTCTGACCGTAGCGATGATGTTAGAATATTTGGGTCATGACGCGGCGACTCAGGCGGTGGAACAAGCAGTGCGCAGCGCGATCAATGCGGGCGAGACGACCCGCGATCTTGGCGGTCACCTGTCAACGGTCGAGGCCGGCGCGGCGATCCGGCAGCACCTCGAGCGGGCTGGTTGAAGTCGCAGCAGCAAATTGAGCATGTTCGTGGCGGGTCTTTGAAACCACGAAAGCACACGAAACAACGCGAAGAAGCTAAAACTGCTCGTTCGTGACTATTTTGTGTGTCTTCGTGGTTAAATTATTTTACGGCAAACACGCTGAAAAGAGTTATGGGCAGTAAGGGCAAAGAGGCAGGGCACAAGGTGCTGGCGATCATCGTCATTATGGCGATGCTGGCGTTGATGGGTATTCCACCGACGGTCATCTTCTTCTTCGCGGCCGTCGTCTACTTCATCTGGCGCGCAGTGGATCGCTCCGAGCAGCACGAAACGCGCCGCGTCTTCGACTTCTATCTCAACGCCAACAACATCCTGCGCGAAGAAGAACGCTCCTGGTACGGCTTCGAAATTCGCGAGGTCATCGAACAAGGCGAGCGCGTCCTGCACACGATGACGGACGCGCCGCCGCTCGTCTATTTTACGCTTGGCGCGCTGCATCATCGCGCCGGCGCTCATGCAGAGGCCGTCGAGCATCTCGCCTACGTCGTCGAATCGGAAGCGGGCGACGAGCGACAGCTAACCACGCCCACGCCCGAACTGCGGCGCTACGTCAACGTGCTGCGCCGGCTCGAACACGAACCCGCCGACGGGCCGCAAACCATCGCCGCGATCCGCAGCCTTGAGCGCACACGCCGCGCGCACGCCGCCGCTCTGCTCGCCGACAGCCGCGCCCATCTTGTCCACACGCAAGCCGCCTTGCCCCACGGCGGGCCGCAGCCGGCCACGGCGGGTGCAAAATCTCTCCACGACGCGACCGTGCGCCTCTCGTTCAACGCAAACCAGTCGCCGCCTGCGCCGCCAACAATGCCACCGCCCATCGCCGAAGTCCTGCGCGACGTGTACGAGGAAGAGAAGAAGACAGCGTGAAGGAAAGTAAGCAGTAGGCAGTGAGCAGAAAACTGAAGCAGCGGCTACCGGGCGATGCAGTGACAGTTCTTCCTAACTGCCTACTGTCTACTGTCTCTTGTCTACTGATCAGGCGTCATGGCGACTGAGACCATCATCGGCAGTTATCGCACCGCTGAGCAAATCGGGCGCGGCGGGATGGGCGTCGTCTATCGCGGGCGGCATACGAAGTTGCCGCGCGAGGTGGCGCTCAAATCCATATTTCGACCGCACGGCCTTTGAATTTGCGCCGCGCACCGCCACGCACCTGCGCATCCTCCAACCCGCGCAGCAAGGGCCGCCAACCCGTCCTTTTGTCATGTGGGTGCGTGAGGTTAAGCTATTCGGTACTTTAGAAAATTACTGAACTTCTTTTGCGCCTTTGCGTCTTTGCGTAAAGTTGTTCTTTCGTTACCGTATTCATTTCACGCAATGGCGCAAAGGCGCAAAGAGGGACGCGAAGATGCTGACTGCTGAGATCATCGCTATTGGCTCGGAACTGCTCACGCCCTTTCATACGGACACGAATAGTCTGTGGTTGACCGAGAAACTGAACGGCGGCGGCATCGAGGTCAAGCTGAAAACCATCGTCGGTGATGATGATGCGCGGCTCGAAGAGACGTTGCGCGAGGCCATGCGCCGTTCGCGCGTCGTGGTCACGACCGGCGGTCTCGGCCCCACTGAGGACGACATCACACGCAAGATCGCGGCCCGCGCGCTCGGGCGACGACTGTTGCTTAACGAGAAAGTATTAGATGACATCCGCACGAAGTTTATGCGTATGGGCCGCCAGATGCCGGAGATCAACACGCGGCAGGCCATGGTCATCGAAGGCGCGGAGGTGCTTGAGAACCCGCACGGCTCCGCGCCCGGCATGTATCTTGAGCATGAAGGCCGCGCGCTCGTACTTTTGCCGGGGCCGCCGCGCGAGATGCGGCCGATGTATGAGACACACATCGGGCCGCGGTTGGTCGCGAAGGCGGGCGATTTGCGCGTCGTGCGGCGCGTGCTGCGCGTCTCCGGTCTGGGTGAGTCGGCGGTGGATGAACGCATCGCGCCGGTCTATACGCAATACAAAAATCCGCAGACGACGATCCTCTTCAATCGCTCGGAGATCGAGATACATCTAACCGCGCAAGGGAAGACCGAACAAGAGGCAGAGTTGTTGCTCGACGGACTGGCCGGTCAGATCGAAGAACGACTCGGCGACGCCGTCTTCGCCTTTCGCGGCGAGAAGATGGAAGAGGTGGTGGGCTTGCGGCTCGCCGTCAACGGCTTCACCATCGCCGTCGCCGAAAGCTGCACGGGCGGCCTGATCGCCGAACGTCTGACCGAAGTGCCCGGCTCGTCCAACTATTTCAAAGAAGGCTTGGTAACTTATTCCAACGAGGCGAAGGTGCGTCTGCTCGGCGTGCCGGCCGATCTCATCGGCGAATATGGCGCGGTCAGCGCGCAGGTTGCCGAAGCGATGGCCGAAGGTGTGCGCGAGCGCGCCGAGACGGATTTCGGTCTCGCCGTCACCGGCATCGCCGGCCCTGCGGGCGGTACGGAGGACAAACCCGTCGGTCTCGTCTACATCGCGCTCTCCGACGACGCGCACACAGAGCATCGCAAACTCCTGCTGCCCGGCGACCGCCAACTCATACGCTGGCGGGCTGCCCAAGCCGCGCTCGATCTGTTGCGGCGACGATTGATCTGAGCATGTGGCCTGCACTCGGCATAATCCTCGCGTACCTGTTAGGCTCGATCCCCTTCGGCTATCTGATAGTGCGTGCACAAGGCGGCGGCGATGTGCGCGCGACCGGGTCGGGCGGGACGGGCGCGACAAACGTGATACGACGCGCGGGCAAAGGCGCGGGTGTGTTGACGCTCGCGCTCGACGCGGCGAAGGGCGCGCTTGCGGTCTTGCTGGCGCGTTGGTTGTTGACGACGAATTTTGGCATCAACTGGTGGGTCGTGGGGGTTGCGCTGGCCGTCATCGTCGGCCACTGCTTTCCGGTCTGGCTCAAGTTTCACGGCGGCAAAGGCGTGGCGACCGGCCTCGGCGTCTTGCTCGTGTTCGTGCCGGCGGCGGTGGGTATTGTCGCCATCGTCTTTTTGCTCGTCGTCTGGCGCACGCGCTATGTCTCGCTCGGCTCGATCACGGCGGCGGCGCTGATGTCGCCGTGCGTCTGGTTGCTCAATCGTATGAGCGGAGCGCCAACTCCGCTTGCGCCGGTCATCACTGTGGCATTGGGCGGCAGCGCCTTGATCATCTTCATGCATCGCGCCAACATCGCGCGGCTGCTGCGGGGCACGGAAAGCAAACTCAAACTCTGAGCATGCGACGCATCGCGATTATGGGCGCGGGCGGTTGGGGCACGGCGCTGGGATTGGTGGCCGGGCGTGCGGGGCATGAAGTGCGCCTGTGGTCGCGCAACGCGGAGGTGGTCGCAAGCGTCAACTGTGAGCGCGTGAACAGCGTCTATCTCGCGCCACATCGCATCGAGGGCGATGTGCGCGCG
>JBBRYU010000195.1:0-8193 GCA_038237345.1 Pyrinomonadales bacterium | reverse complement strand
CTGCGCTCGCACCGTCACGCCCGCGAGCATGAGGAGCGCGGCGATGGCGATGAGCGTGCGAGTGATGTAGGGGTAGAGAGCGTAGGTTGGTTGATGCATGGCATATCTCCTTTTGTGGCTAGACGAAAATCGTTTGCGACCCTGAGGGGCCGGAACTTATTGCCCTACGTGCGGCGGCGGGGTTAGAATGCGGTGCGACCTAGCCGGCCACCCGCCGGCCCGAGAGTCACACTGCCCGCAGCCTCAACGCGCCGCGGACTATAGGGCCGCCGCCACGAAAAGTCATTTAAAACCGCTGAAAAAGTTCTGAGAAAATTCTGAGAGTGGTGATGAGCGAGCAAAAGCAGCGTGTTTACGAGTTCGGGCCGTTCCGCCTGGACGCGGGCGAACACCTGCTCTGGCGCGCGGCGGAGTCTGTGCCGCTTACGCCCAAGGCGTTCGACCTGTTGCTCGTGCTTGTCGCGGGGCGCGGACACGTCTTCAGCAAGGAAGAGTTGCTGGAAAAAGTTTGGCCGGACAGCTTCGTGGATGAGAACAATCTAGCGCAGAACGTCTCGCTTATCAGAAAGGTGTTGGGCGACGGCCCCGAGTCGCGTTACATCGAGACGCTCCCGCGGCGCGGCTATCGTTTCGTCGCAGAGGTTAATCACGTCGTTGCGCCCGCGCTTTCTGGCGAGGCGATGACCGAGCAACTCGGCGACGCACTCATCATCAGCCGCACGCGCACACACCTCATCCAACACGAAGAGGTCGAACAGACCACGCCCGCGGACATGTTAGCTTTACCGGACGCAGCCCATACCAACCCTGTCATTCCTGCGGCGTACGACGACAGCGTGGCGGCGCGCGTGTTGCCCGCCCGCATCCGTCAGCCGTTCACGGGGCGCGCAGTGGCGCTGACGATAGTCGGACTAACGGCCGTCACGGCGCTCGGCGTCTGGCTCTGGCTGGCGCGCGGCGTAAGCCAGCCCGGCTCGGTGGCCGAAGTCAAGACGCTGGCGATCCTGCCGTTTAAGGAACTGGGCGCGGGCGACAGCACTACGGAGCAGGCGGCGATTGACTATCTTGGGCTGGGGTTGGCCGACGCGCTCATCACGAAGTTCGGCAACATGCGCCGGATAGTCGCCCGCCCGACGAGCGCAGTACGTAGGTACGCACTAGAGCCGGCCGATCCCATCCGAGCCGGGCGCGAGTTGGGCGTCGAGGCTGTGCTGACGGGCAACATTCAGCGCACGGGCGAGCGCCTCCGGCTGACCGTGCAATTGCTGCGCGTCGCCGATGGCGCGCCGCTATGGGGCGAGACCTTCAACGAACGCTTCACAGACATTTTCGCCATGCAGGATTCGATCTCCGAGCGCGTCGCGGCGGCGCTTATACCCCAACTGAGCGGCGCGGAGCGAGCGCGCCTGAAGAAGCGCTATACCGAAAACATCGAGGCTTACCGGCTCTACCTGATGGGTGTCAACGAGTGGAACAAGTTCACGCCGGATGGCGTGCAGAAGAGCCTTGACTACTACAATCAAGCCATCGCTATCGATCCCACCTACGCGCTGGCTTACACAGGTCTGTCCAATTCATATGGGTTACTGGGGCATAACGGCGGTATCACGCCGCGCGCGAGCGAACAGAAAGCAAGGTGGGCGGCAGAGCAGGCCCTCGCGCTCGACGACACGCTGGCCGAAGCTCATTACGCGCTGGCAGCGGTTAGTCTCTTCGACGACTGGGACTGGGCGGCGACCACGCGCGAGGTTGAGCGCGCCATCGCGCTCAACCCGAACTCCGCGGATTTTCACGCGCTGCGCGCCGGCTATCTGGAAATGCTGGGGCGCTTCGACGACGCGCTGGCGGAACTCAAGCAGGCGCAGCAACTCAATCCCCTCTCGCCCTTCGTCCGCATGGAGACGGCCCAGGCCTTCTACTTCGCGCGCCGCTACGACGAGGCCGTAGCCGAGAGCCGGCAGGTGCTGGCGCTCAACCCGCATTTTTACCTGTCCTATTACTCGCTGGGGCGTGCCCTTGAACAGAAGGGACGGTACGAGGAGGCCATCGCAACGTACCAACAAGGCATCCAGATGTTCGGCCGCGACCCGATCACGGTCAGTTCGCTCGGGCACGCTTACGCCATCGCAGGTCAGCGCGCCAAGGCGCAGGCCGAGCTCGCCGAGTTGCAGGCGATGATGGGCCGGCGCTACGTCCCACCTTACTGGCTCGCACTCATCTATGCCGGTCTCGGCGACAAGGAGCAGACCTTGAACTGGCTCGAACGCGCCGCGGACGACCGCTTCTTCCTGCTCATTTGGCTCAAACACGAGCCACACTTCGATGTCTGCCATACCGAGCCGCGCTTCGCCGCCCTCCTGCGCCGCATCGGCGTAGAGTGAAAGGGAAAAAGCAAAGGGCGAAAGACAGAACACAACCCGCGCCGCGATCTTTTTAGATCGCGGCGCGGGTTGTGTTCTGTCTTTCGCCTTTCTACCTGCTGCGCTGCTTCCGTCTTTCGCCCTACTACCTTATCTGCCCGGCGCGGTCTTGCGCGGCAGTTTCTCGTCGCGCATCGCGGTCTGGTAGACGAAGTCGGCCATGATCGTGGCGGCCTGTTTCAGATCGTCGCCTTGTATGCGGTCGAACACGTCTTGGTTCGAGTGGTGCGTGCGCGTGTCGTATTCGATCTCGTCCTGGATGAACTGGAAACCGGGCAGACCGATACCGTCGAACGAGAGGTGATCCGTGCCGCCTGTGTTCGCGAGCGAAAGGGTCGCAGCAGTGTAAGTGTTGGCCCCGACTTTCCACTCGCGGAAGGGCATGAGCCACTGGCGAAAGAGTGGCGCGACCGCGTTGTTGCCTTGTAGATAGATACCGCGGATCGCGCCCGTGCCGTTGTCGAGATTGAAGTAGGCGTCGAACTTATCGTACTCAGGTTTCGTGACGAGTTTCGGCGGCGGCAGTGGCGTGCCCGGCGCGGCTGCGAGCGTCGGCGCAGCCGCAACCAACTCGCCGAAGTGCTCTTTGACGTAAGCGCGCGAGCCGAAGAGGCCCTGTTCCTCGCCCGTCCACAATGCGACCCGGATCGTGCGGCGCGGCTGCAAGTTCAAAGTCTTGATGATGCGCGCCGCTTCCATCGCCACGGAGACGCCCGCCGCGTTGTCGGTCGCGCCCGTGCCGCCGTGCCACGAGTCCATGTGCCCGCCGAGCATCACGACCTCATCCTTCAAATCAGTGCCCGGAATTTCGGCGATGGTGTTGTAGCCCATCATATCCTGATCCTGATATTGCGCGTCGAGATTGACGGCCATCTTCACCGACTCGCCCGCGCGCAACATGCGCATGATGCGGTTGTAATGCTCGGATGCCATGACGAGTTGCGGCAAGAACTTCGGCGTTGTCTTGTCATAAGGCGCGATGCGGCGCGGCGCATTCGGCCCGAACGCGTTCGCCGTAAACGGCTGCGGCACGGTGGCCGACTGCACGAACAGCGTGCCGCCGTCGCCGCGCCCCGGATCAATCAGCACCGCCGCGCCCTCGTCCGTGTAGAACTGCAATTTCTTGGCGGCAAATTCGGCCGCCGCGCGTGCGTCCGGATTCGGCGGCGGAAAGCGGCGCGGCCCGACGGTCGCCGGGTCGGGCGCATCAGCGAGCGCGAGCAAATCTTTCTCGTTCAGGCGCGAGCCTTGCGGATCGAAGTGCGCCGTGACATCGCGCATCGGCCCGGTCAACACGATCATGCCTTTCAGTTTGCCCGCATACTTCGCGCGTAACTCCGCCTCGTCCTTCGCGTCCACGTAGACGACATCAGCCGTGACTGCGCCGCCCGTGCCCGGCGACCAAGCCTTCGGATACGCGATGACGGGGAAGCCCAACGGCGCGACGACCTCGGCCGAGAAACGCTTCAGCGACCAGCCGCGCCCGAACGGGCCCCACGCTTCGAGGTGCGCGTTCTGCAAGCCCCAGTCGGACATCTGCTTCATCGTCCACTCGTTCGCGCGCTTCGCGCCGGGCGACGCGGTCAGGCGCGGCCCGAACACATCGGACAGATACGCGAGCGTCTGCATCACCTGCGAACGGTTCATGCCTTCGTCTTTGATCCGCACGATGGGGTCGTTTGGATCGGGCGTCGGACTAGGCTGCGCAACCGGCGGTTGCGCGCGGACAGCGAAGCTCTGTAGCAGCAGCGAACAGAACATGGCGGCGACGGCTGTGCGTCGAAGCATAACAGTGGGTCTCCTTCGTTGATTGAATCGGTGTGACAATCCTTGCGTGTGAGCGGGATTATACTCCCAGCGCGGCCGGAAGGTTTCAGAATTTGGGACGGAGATACAAAAAAGCGGACGGGTCAGTTGTCACCCGTCCGCCGCAGTGTTGATAATTTGCTGCGCGACTTAACGCGCGACGCGCGAGCCTGTGCGTGTCTCTGTTGGCGGCGTCGGCGCAACCGGCAGCGCCTCGCTTTGATAGTCGCACTCTTCGTTAGCGCACTTGTGCGTCGTGCCCTTCTTCGTCGTCTTCTCCAACAGGAATGGCGCGCGGCATTGCGGGCACGGCGCGCTGATCGGCTTATCCCAATAGACGCGGTCACACGCCGGATATTCCGAGCAGCCGTAGAAAACTTTCCCGCGCTTCGACTTCTTTACAACCAACTCGCCGCGACAACCGGGCCGCACACACGCCACGCCCGTCGTCTCGCGCTTGATAAATTTACACGTCGGATAGTTTGAGCAAGAGACGAACTCGCCGAAGCGGCCCTGTCGCCTGACGAGATGCGCACCATCCACCGGACACTTCTCATCGAGCGGCACGGGCGCGGCGGCGACGACACCGCTGCGACTGATCTTCCGTATGTTGCGACATTCGGGATAACCCGTGCAGCCGAGGAACTGGCCGAAGCGCCCGCGCTTCAAAGCCATCGGCTTGCCGCACAACTCGCACGCCTCCGCCTCCTCCGTCTCCGCGCCCTCGCTCGCAGCTTTCGCGCCGTCGCTCGCCCCGTCGCCGGCCGCCGTCTTCTTCGCGATCTCGCGCGTCGTGCGGCACTCAGGATAGTTCGAGCAAGCGAGAAATTGGCCGAAGCGGCCGAACTTGATGACCATGCCCGCGCCGCAGTTCTCGCACACTTCGTCAGTCGGAATAGCCTGCTGCTTCGCCGCCTTCATCTGTTGCTCGGCGACTTTCAAATCGCGCGCGAATTTTTCATAAAACTCATGGAGCGCGGCCGTCCATTTCAACTTCCCTTCTTCGATCTCGTCCAACTCTTCTTCCATCCGCGCCGTGTAAGTCTCGTTGAACAGATCGTCGAAGCTGGCGACGAGCAGATCGTTGACGGTCGTGCCCAAGCCCGTCGGATGAAAACGGCCTTCGTGTTTTTCGACGTACTCGCGATCAAGAATCGTCGTCATGATCGCCGCATACGTCGAAGGCCGGCCGATGCCTTTCTCTTCCAGCGTCTTGACGAGCGTCGCCTCGGTAAAGCGCGGCGGCGGCTCGGTAAAATGCTGTTCGGGCGTCAGTGTGTTCAACTTCAACTCGTCGCCCGCAACCACGGCGGGCAACCTGCGCGCCGCCTCTTCATCTTCATCCGACTTCTCATCGCGTCCTTCTTCATAGACGCGCAGGAAGCCGTCGAACTTCAGCACCGAGCCGGTCGCGCGGAACAGGAAGCGGCCCGCCGCGATGTCAATCGTCGTCTGATCAAAGAGCGCGGGCATCATCTGCGACGCGACGAAACGCTGCCAGATCAGACGATACAATTTCAATTCGTCCGCGCCCAGAAAACTCGCCACCGAGTCGGGCGTGCGCGCCACGTCGGTCGGGCGGATCGCTTCGTGCGCGTCCTGTGCGTCCTTCTTCGAGCGATAGTGAATTGCCTTCTCCGGCAAGTATTCCACGCCGTACTGCGTGCCGACGAAATCGCGCACTTCCGCAAGCGCAGCATCCGACACGCGCGTCGAATCCGTGCGCATGTAGGTAATGAGGCCGACCGAACCTTCCGCGCCTATCTCCACGCCTTCGTAGAGTCGCTGCGCGATCATCATCGTGCGCTTCACCGCGTAGCCGAGTTTGCGCGCTCCCTCCTGTTGCAACTTCGACGTGATGAAGGGCGGCACGGGATTGCGCTTGCGCTCCTTCGTCGCGACCTCGGCGACGCTGAACGTTTGCGCCTCCGCCTCGCGCACGATCTCTTGCGCCTGCGCTGCGTGCGCGATCAGGATTTCGCTCTTCTTTACATCGTTGTCGAACCCGCCGGTCTTCACCGTCTGCTCGCCGACGCGCAACAGCCGTGCATCGAACGCGGGCGGCAATTGCGCGGCCACGTTCGCCGTCACCGTCCAGTATTCCGTCTTGAGGAATTGCTCAATCTCGCGCTCGCGCTCGACCACCATGCGCAACGCCACCGACTGCACACGTCCCGCGCTTAAACGACCGCCGACCGTACGACACAGTAACGGCGAGACCTTGTAGCCGACCAGACGATCCAACAAACGCCGTGCCTGTTGCGCATCAACTAAATGCTGATCGATCTCTTTCGGCTCATCGAACGCCGCCTGCACTGCGCGCTTCGTGATCTCGTTGAACATCACGCGGTACGCGGGCTTCTTCGGTCGCTTCGGCACGATCTCTTCCGCGAGGTGCTGGCAGATCGCTTCGCCTTCGCGGTCAGGGTCAGCCGCCAGATAGATGGCGTCCGCTTCGCGCGCGGCCTTCTTTAGCTCGCCGACGATCTTCCGGTTGTTACGCTTCTTCGCGTCAGGGATAACTTCATAGGTCGGCGCGAAATCGTGCTCGACATCGACGCCCAGCCCTTTCGACGGTAAGTCCTTGATGTGGCCCAGCGAGGCCATCACGCGATAGTCCGCGCCTAGGTACTTGCCAATCGTCTTTGCCTTCGCCGGCGATTCAACTATGACTAAATTCTTACCCATCCAGCTCCCTTTGCTTGGACACAAGTTTGCGGCGCAGACCATCCGCGCTCGCTCGTCGTGCAACTCGTCTGTGTGTCCTTAATAACCTCTCCGGTCAACCGTTTAGATGCCGCCTGCGCCCATTCGGCTGGCTCGCGCCTGCGGTCTATTTACCTGTCGCGCGGCTGCGCCTTGTTGCATTTTCCGCACACAACGCCCGCCCATCAATTGCCGCGCCGATGCGCGCACAGTCAATCCATGCGGGCGGGGGAGAATAGCACCAAGCGGGAAGCAACTGTCAAATCGGGCGGAGCGGAGACACGAGTGCAGGGCTATGTAACAGGCGAGAGCGCGCGTGCAGCGCTAGTTAAAAAAGGCGGCACGCAAACAGTCATGCCGCCATTGCCGCAGCGCGGCAGTTGAATTTAGCCATGCGTTTCAACGCACGGTTAGTCAGGACGGGGATACCCCGTCGCGCTAGCGACGCCTGCCCTCAATCGTCGCTAGCGCGACGAGAGACCATCGCTGGCCCGGCGTTGAAACGCCAGGCTAAAGTCAAACTACCGCTACGCGGCGCAGAGTACAGAGCATTACCTTTTCATCACTACCCAAAAAGAAGGAGGCAGCTTCACTACAACTGCCTCCTGCTCGTCAATACTTGAGCTTAACGCTGCTCCAGCTAAAAGTTGAACCTGAGCGCCAACTGGATGATGCGCGGGTGGCTGCTGAAGACCGCATCGGGGCGGTTGAAATTGCCGACGCCGCTCAGGCCGATGTTGTTCAGCGTGTTGATCAGGTTCGACGTGGTGGCAATCGCCTCGCCGCCATTGACCGAACCGGGCACGAACTGCGGATGGTTGAAGGCATTGAACAGATCGACGCGGAACTGCACCTTGCGATTCTCACCCAGCGCGAAATCTTTGAAGAGCGAGAAGTCGAGGTTGTTGATGCCCGGCAGTTGCAGCGTGTTGCGTCCACCATTGGCCCGCGCGCCTGAGCCGGCCTGTATGTACTGCGCGTTCGGATTGTCAGCCAGGTAAGCGACGACCTGCCCCGCGCTGTTGGTCAACTCGGACACGGTGCTGGCCGTATTGCGCACGCCGTTCAAGTTGATGATCGCGCGGTCGCCCGCCGCGTCGCCGTTCAGGTTCGAGTCGATGCCGCTACGCACGGTCGCCTTCTCGCCCGACTCGAAGGTGAGCGTGCCGGCGAAGCGGAAGCCGCCAAGCAGCGTACGCACGAGCCGGTTCTCATCCTTGTTGAAGAACGGCAGATCGTAGAGACCCGACATGACGAAGCG
>JBBRYU010000194.1:0-8243 GCA_038237345.1 Pyrinomonadales bacterium | reverse complement strand
CGGCGCGAGAAGGTGAAATCAATGAAACGGTCGGGCCGCGCATCGCCGTTCAACTCGATCTCGAAGCGGTAGCGCACGGCCGGGTCGAATTGCCCGAAGTTATTATTCTCGCCGGCAGCGATGAAGCCGCGTGAGGTCAGAGAGAGGACAACGCGCGTGTTGTCCGTCGGGTCTAGAAAGGCGTAAGCATCGGCGCCGTCAATCGCTTGATCGGAACTGTTTAGGACTTACGCAGTTGGACGAAGAATCAATAACTTACGGGAATAAGCGTTTTCGCTAAGTCCTTTGTTTTCAACAATGCTCTATTTCAACTGCGTAAGTCCTACTGTTATAAGGGGCGTCGCCGTGATCGGCAGCATTGAGCGGCGGGGCCGGGGCGAGTAAAATCGCCAGCGCAATCGTCAGCGCGAGCCCCGCGAGCGCGGTACGTCGAGTTCGTGAACGCAACATCGTTCTTCTCCTTCGTGTAGAGCAGTGTGTGCTGAATTGATTAATTGCCACTGTTTGGAAACAGTTGAGTTAAAGCTGGCGGATGGGTTCGGGGGAAAATGTGCGCCGGACAGAGCAGCTTAAAGCTGCGGCTCATCGTGCGCGGGCGCGATGCTGCTGAATGGTAAGTCTCGGCGAGTTATATAGACTCGGGGCAATTAACCGTGATAGTGCAAGTTGTATGGCAGGCGACATCTTACCTAAGTAAGCGATTTTGTCAATCAAAATTACTGTGCGCACCGAGCAACTGGCAGGACGCACGTAAGGGCAGGAAACGGCACGAAGCCGTGCCTGCGGTTCGTGTCGTTTGGTGTCTCTGCTTGGTTTTCAGTTCTGGTTAGCAAAGCGGAATCCTAGCCAGTGCTTGCCTGCATGATAAAGCACGCGGGGCACGAAGATCGCTATCCCATCTTCGTGCCCCGCGTGGCTTAGTGGTTAGGGTCCGTTCCTTACGGCGTGCCGAAGCGGGCGCGGTATTCGGTGGAATCAACGAAACTGCGCGTCACCTCGCGGAAGTTACTCGGGTTGGCGTTCAGGAAGTTAAGGAGGTTGTTAAAGCCTGCCGGATCGGGATCGCGCCGCAGATACCCGAAGTACTGCGCCAAGATGTACGCGCGATTCGTCTCGGCCTGCGCGAACACGTTGTTATCCACGATCTCACGCAAGACTTGCGCCCGCGTCTTCACGCCTGCGTTCAAGTCCGTGATGAACTGATCGCGGCCCGCGTTGGCCACGCCCGCATTCGCGATCAAACGATCCACGAACGCCGTGTTCGACAGCGGATCGAAGATCGTGCGGTACTCTTCACGTTCGACAAAGTCAACGGGGAAGCGCGCGAGATTGGCCATCACCTCAGCCGCAGTCGCGCCATTCAGCGTTGACCGATCGCGAATAAACTCGCGATCGGTCGGCAGCCGGTTGAACGTGGCGATGTAGAAGCGGATCGCAAACTCGGCTTTGAGCCGGAACTCAGGCGAGCGCGCGAACGAGGACGACACCGCGACGCGGTCGCACGCAGGGTTGTTAAGCCGATCCGCACAGTTGTTAAGCAGCGCCGCGAAGGCGTTGAAGCCGTCCGAATCAGGTTCGCGGTTCAGGAAGTCGATGTAGTGTTGCCGCACGAAGAACGGCGTGTCATTGAGCGGGTTTGGCGTCGGCGGCCCGGTGTCGTTATCGACAAGCGTGCCCGTGATCGTCGTGGGCGCGTTAAAGCCTGCGCCGACCGGGTTGCTGAGTGTGACGGTGAAAGTCTCGTCCTGCTCAGTGTATTTATCGTCGGTGATGAAGACCGTGATGGTCTTCGCGGCTTCACCCGGCGCGAACCGCAGCACGCCCGCGGCCGTCGTGTAGTCCCTACGCTCCGAAGCCGAGCCGGCGTTTGAGTCGTAGTCCACCGTTGCCGTGCCGGACAGATCGCCCGTGCGAGTAACCAGCAACGAAACGCTGCCGTTCAGGCCCGGCGTGAACGGCGCAGCGCCGATTGCAGTGGCCGCGCCGGTCTGCACGTTGATCGTGTAGAGCCGATTCGTGCTGCCCAAGCCGTAGAGCTGACTGTTCGCGGGCCGGATGTCTATGCCGCGTAAAATTTCGCCGGCTTGCAGCCCCGTGATGGCGACGTTGTTGCCCATGACGTTCGGCTGGGAACTGTTGAAAGTCAACAGCCAGTTGCCGGCCGTCAGCGCATAGATGTTCGACGGCGGCGCGAAATCGTTCGTCGTCTGCGGCGCAGCATTGATCTGGCCGCGTATCTCGCCGCCGGGGAAGGTAGAAGAGTCAACGTTGAAGTACGCGAGTCCCTGCTTCAACTGTTGCACTTGCGTCGGTGTCAGCGACAACCGTAAGTGCTGGCTTCAGCGCCAGCCACGGCTGTGGAACTGCATCTGAATTCTTCTTGAAGTGTTGGGCGAGTGGTATGCGGAGTACGTCGTCTGCCGCGCGCACGGCAGACACAACTCGTAGTGAGGATGACACGGCGATCAGGCGTTGCGAGCGCATGTAAAACTAAAGATTAACCGCCGGTCGTTTGTCGGGGCTTACAGCAGACGGGAAGTTACAGACAAAATATATCTAACCAATGTCCAGCCTGTCTTACAGAGCTAGACAATGCCGGACAAAACTAAATCACCGGACGCTATGCGCTAGCGCATCAAGGGGGCGCATCTTATCCGGCGAAATATATGTAACTGGGGGCGTTGCTATGGCAATTACGCGCCGCCGGCGCTTGGATTGTCCGCGTGATAAATATGTGGTGAGGACTAAGCTGGCGATAGCTTGGTTGGAGTAGTTGGTTCGTTAAAACAACCTGCGGGCCGCCGCATCTCGCGCGCAGTCCGGGCGCGTATATCAATGCGAGACAAATAAGAAGCGACGATATTCAGCAGCGCGGCGCTTGTTTGACAGCCGACGCAAGCGCGCACTAGCATCGCGCTTGATGAGTTGAACACGCCCCTGAGCTTTCGCCTTCATTGATGCAAGGGTCGATAAAGCAGCGGGCAAGACAATAAGGATTCCTCTGCAACTTTCTATCATGACAAAAGCTCGGCAGCTATTTTTCTATCTACTCGCAGTGACGGCAGTCGTTGCTGGCCAAGCGTGCGGGGGCTATTGGACGCGCCCTGCGACCACGTCCGCGCCTGTCCCACCCGTCGCCGCGCCGCTTCCCTCAGACGAAGAGATGGAAACCGCCACGATCCGTTTCCTCGAAGAGCGTGTGCGGCAAGACTCGCTCGATTTCATCGCCTACAACAAACTGAGCGGCTATTACTTGAAACGCCTACGTGAGACCGGCGACATCAAATATCTGGAACTAGCCGAGCGCGCCGCCCACGCTTCCTTGCAAGCGGTGCCGGGCACGCAGAACGTAGGCGGTTTGGTTGCGCTGGGTCGCGTCGAGTTCTCCGCGCATGACTTCGCTGCCGCGCGCGATCATGCGATGCAGTTGACGCAATTTGAACCGAGCAAGGGCTACCCCTACGAAATGCTCGGTGACGCACTGCTCGAGCTTGGCGATTATGACAAGGCAGAAACTGCCTTTGCGCAACTCGAAAAACTGAGCGGAGCGCAAAGCATCAGCGCGCAGTTGCGCCGCGCCCGGCTTAATCTCCTGCACAGCGAGTTCGACCATGCGCGCGAGCATTATCAGTTCGCCCTAACCTTGGCCCTCGATCCACCTGTGCCGGATCGCGAGACGGTCGCGTGGTGTCGCTGGCAACTCGGCGAAGTGGCCTTCGCGCAGGGCGCTTACGACGTGGCGGAACAACGTTACCGCGAAGCGTTGACGACCTTCCCGGATTACTACCGCGCCGTTGCTTCGTTGGGCCGTGTCCGCGCCGCGCGCGGCGACCTGCCGGGTGCAATCGCGCAGTACGAACAGGTGACGAAGCGGCTACCTGACCCGACCTACGTCGCCGCGCTCGGCGATCTCTACAAACTCGCGGGCCGCGAGCGTGAGGCGCAGGCCCAATACACGCTCGTCGAACAGATCGCGCGGCTGAGCGTGCTGAACGGCATGATCTACAATCGGCAACTGGCCCTCTTCTACGCCGATCATGATATGAAACCGGCAGAGGCTTATGAACAAGCGACGCGCGAATATCAAGCGCGGCACGACATCTACGGCGCGGACGCGGTGGCATGGGCCGCGCTCAAGGCTGGCAAACTCGCGGAAGCGCAGGCAGCGATGAAAGAAGCTCTAAAGTTCCACACGAAAGATGCGCGGCTGCTCTATCACGCCGGTCTGATTGCGCGGGCGGCGGGCGACAAGGCAGCCGCCGCCGATTATCTCAAGCGCGGGCTCGCGCTCAATCCGCAGTTTGATCCGCTGCAAGCCACGTTTGCGCAGCACGCGCTGGCGGAGTAAGCTTTCGTGTCTAGTTTCATTATGAGCAGTCCCAATCAACATCATCCGCGCCGGCGCAGTCTCTTCGCGCTGTGCCTGCTCGCGTCTCTCTGGCTTGCTTCAGCCGTGCCCACGCACGCCCACCCACTCGGCAATTTCACCGTCAACCATTTCGCGCGGCTCGAAGTCAGCCCGGCGCGCATCCGCGTGCATTACGTGGTGGACATGGCCGAGATTCCCACTTATCAAGAAGTGCAGACGCTTGACGCCGCTGGCGCCGGTCAGCCGGCGCAAGCGGAACTCGACGCCTACGCGGTCCGCACGGCGCGCGAGTACGCGAACGGGTTGACGTTGACAGTTGATGACGCGCGCGTGCCGCTCAGTCTCAGCACGCAACGGATCAGCCTGCCGCCGGGCGCAGGCGGGCTGCCGACGCTGCGGCTGGAATGCGATTACGAAGGCGCGCTCCCGGCTGGCGCAAACGCGGCGCAGCGCGTGCGCTTCGCGGACACGAATCATCAGGGGCGCATCGGTTGGCATGAAGTCGTCGTCACGGCCGCGGCCGGCGCGCAGGTGTACGACAGCACCTCTTACGGCACTGGCTTGAGCAATGAGTTGCGCGACTATCCGAACGACCGCTTGGCTGCGCCGCTCGACGAACGCACGGCCGAGTTAACGCTCACCACGGGCGCGCTGCCCGCGAACGCGCGCCCCTTGCTCGCCCGCGACGGGCGCAAGGTCGAACCGCCCGCGCGCGACCGTTTGGCGGAATTGATCAGCGTGAAAGAGTTGACGCTCGGCACCGCGCTCCTCGGTCTGCTGCTCGCGGCTGTGCTCGGCGGCTTTCATGCCATGTCGCCCGGGCACGGCAAAACCGTCGTCGCCGCTTACTTGGTCGGCTCGCGCGGCACGGCCAAGCACGCGGCCTTTCTCGGTCTGACCGTTACGCTTACGCACACGGCCGGCGTCTTCGCGCTCGGCCTGATCACTCTCTTCGCGGCGCAATACATCGTGCCCGAACGCCTCTACCCCATCTTGAGTTTTATCTCCGGCGCAATCGTCGTGATCATCGGGCTGAGCCTGTTTGCGCGCAGGCTCGGCGCTGCGCTCGGCTTCGCTGAACACGAGCACACGCACGACCACGCGCAGCCCGCTCATGAACCTCTCGATCATACGCACGACGATGCAGCGGCGTTGACGCACACGCACGGCGGGGTGGCGCATTCGCATCTGCCGCCTGGCGCGGACGGGCGGCGCGTCACGTGGCGCAGTTTGCTCGCACTCGGCATATCGGGTGGACTGCTGCCGTGCCCTTCGGCGTTGGTCGTGTTGCTCTCGGCCATTTCGCTGCATCGCGTCGGCTACGGCATGTTGCTGGTCGTCGCGTTCAGCTTCGGGTTGGCGTGTGCGCTGACGGGCATCGGTTTGTTGTTCGTCTATGCGCGGCGTTGGGTGGATCGGCCGCTGCAATCGGCCGGCGGGTTGGTGCGCGTATTGCCCGCGGTGAGCGCTTTCGTTATCTCTTGCGCGGGGCTGTTCATCTGTTACGAAGCAGTCGGGCAAGCGGGTTACAGCGTGCCGACGCTGCTCACGAACTCTATCGCGCAACTCAAGTCCATCTTCGCGACCCCTCCGTCGTCGTTCGCTTCGATGGGCGCGCTAGCAGTGTTGGCGCTGGGTCTCGTCTTCGGTCTCAAGCACGCGACCGAAGTCGATCACGTCGTCGCGGTGACGACCATTGTGAGCGAGCAGCGCAAACTCTGGCGCGCGGCCTTGGTGGGCGCGTTGTGGGGCGCGGGGCACACCGCCTCGCTCGTGATTGTCGGCGCGATTGTGCTGGTGCTGCGCGTGGCTATCCCGGAGCGGGTGGCCGAGTGGCTGGAATTCGGCGTCGCCGTGATGATCGTCACGCTCGGCGTGAACACGTTCGTGCGCGCCCTGCGCCGCCGCCACGAGGTGCATGTCCACAAGCATCAACATGACGGCTTTACGCACGCGCACGTGCATTTCCATGATGAGGAGACGGTGCACGACGGCACGATGCCCGCGCACTCGCATGCCATCAAGCGGATCGGCATCAAGCCGCTCTTGGTCGGCGCGATGCACGGGCTGGCCGGCTCGGCCGCGCTGACCCTGCTCGTCCTGGCGCAAATCGCTTCGCCGCTCGTCGGCATCCTCTATTTACTGGTCTTCGGGTTCGGCTCGATTGTCGGTATGTTGATAATGTCAGGATTGGTTGGTTTGCCGTTCGTGCTATCCACGCGCAAAGTTGACGGCATCCATTACGGGCTGCAAACGGCCGCGGGCGCGCTCAGCATCTGCTTCGGTCTCTGGTACGCCTATGAGACTGGCATTGCGAGCGGACTGCTGGCAACAATTATGTAACGCTACATAACAGACGCAATTCATTACAAAGCCACGCAGGGCCCACAGGAAATTATGAGTTTCCTATGGGCCCTGTGTGGCTTTGTGAATAACTCTGGTGCGCTTGAATACTTTAGGGAGTGGGCGTGGTGTCGTCTTCGCTGCCGTGAAGTTGGCGCTCGCCGAAGGGGTGCTCGATAGTGATCGCGGCATTGTCGGGCGCGGCGATGTCGTCGCCGGTGAAGCGGGCGATGACGACGGTGATGTTGTCTTCGCCGCCGCGCCGGTTGGCTTCAGCGACGAGCGCGTCGCAAGCCGCCGTCAGATCGTCCACATGGGCCGCGACGACTTCGCGTATCTCTTCCGCGCGGAGTTTGCCCGACAGTCCATCGCTGCATAGCAGCAACAAGTCGCCGTTGCGCACGGGTACGCGCGACATCACGGGGGAGAGTTCGCTCTGCGCGCCGAGTGCTTGCAGAATGACGTTGCGGAACATGTGCGTCTCAGCGTCTTCCTCGCTGATCTGGCCCACATCCACAAGTTGCTGCACGAGCGACTGATCTTTCGTCGTCATCTTGATCTCGTTGCCGCGAATGAGATAAGCACGACTGTCGCCGACTTGGACAAAGTCAATCGCGTGGTTTGTGACAGCGGCGGCGGTCAAGGTCGCGCCCATGCCGCTACATTGCGGATCATCGAGACTCTTGCGGTGAATGGCGTAGTTGGCGTAGCCGGCCGCGTTGCGCAGGCATTCGACGAGCGGCACGTCGGGGCTGCAACCGCCTTCGCTGTCCGCCTCGTCGCCGCCGATCAGCATCTCGCGCACGGTCTCGACCGCCATGCGGCTGGCCACGTCGCCCGCGAGCGCGCCGCCCATGCCGTCCGACACGACCAATACCGTGCCCGGCGTGTCCAACTCAAACGCGCGGAGCGCGGCGGGCGGCTCCGACAGCCCGTCCGACCCGATCCAACTCCGCGTCGCTGTCAGATCGAGCACGAGAAAATTATCCTCGTTGCCCTGCCGGACGCGGCCCACATCTGTCTGTGCATGTAGCTCAATTTTCATAAAACAGTGACGAGTGACAAGTGACGAGTGACGAGTGATAAGTGACGAGCAAGGCCGAGCATTCTAACTTGTCACTCGTCACTTGTCACTTATTACCGCCTTCAAATCTTGCCGAGCGCCTGATCTACATCGGCGATGATGTCCTCTGTGTCTTCGAGACCCACGGAGATACGCACGAGGCCGTCGGTGATGCCGAGCCGCTCGCGCGTCTCCGGCGCAACCGCAGCGTGTGTCATCGTCGCCGGATGCGAAATCAGCGACTCGACCGCGCCGAGGCTTTCGGCCAGCGTCAACAGTTTAACGCCTTCAAGCACCGTGCGCGCGTTCTCCAACGTGCCAACGTCAAACGAGATCATGCCGCCGAAGCCGCGCTGTTGCCGCTTCGCCAACTCATGCTGACGGTGCGACAGCGAGCCGGGGTAATAGAGCTTCTGCACCTTCGGGTGTTCTTCGAGGAAGGCGGCGACGGCGCGCCCGTTTTTATCG